>NZ_BAAGVS010000002.1:0-495045 GCF_054780755.1 Modestobacter lapidis
CTCGGGCGAACCGTCACACCCCGATGTCATCCTCACGCCCACGCGGGCTCAGAACCCCGACGATCATGAACCCCGACAAGATCACGAAAGATCAAGGCTAGACTCGCTGCCCGATCCGGCTGCCCTCCACGTCGAAGGAGCACGATGAGCTCGGCAACTCCGCTCCACCACGTGTCGCGGGACGTCACGGAGACGTTCGTGGACATCGCCGGCCACCGCATCCGGATGCTGCGCGCAGGCGCGGGGCCGGCGATCCTGTACCTGCACGGCGTCGGTGACCTGGGCGGCTGGATCCCGCCGCTGAGCGAGCTGGCCAAGGATCACCTGGTGCTGCGGCCGGATCACCCGGGCTTCAACGGCAGCGATGACATGTCGGTGGACTCGCCTGCCGACGTCGCGGCCGTCTACTCCCGACTCCTCGACGAGCTCGGTGTGGAGTCGGCCACGGTGGTCGGCTGCTCGTTCGGCGGCTGGATCGCCACGGAACTCGCCTTGCTGGAGCCGGTGCGCGTCTCGAGACTGGTCCTGATCGACCCGGCCGGAATGCCGGCGGAGGAGCCGCGTCCGCGCCTGTCCGACCTGGGTGCCGCGGAGGCCGTGGCGCTCACCTACTTCGAGCCGGATGTGCGTGCGGCCGCCACGGCGCGTGCGGTCCGCCTGCCGGAGGACGACCCCGCCGCTCACGCCCGTCAGGTGCGGAACAGCCGGACGGCTCGACGGCTGGGTCCCGACCTCCACGATGCCGGCCTCCCTGCGCGGGTCGCGGCTCTGGAGCAACCCGTCCTCGTCGTCTGGGGCGAGTTCGACGGGATCATCCCGCTGTCCCACGCCCGGTCCTGGACCAGTGCGATCCCACATGCAGAGCTTCAGATCGTTCCGCGGACCGGGCACCTGCCGCACGTGGAGAAGCCGACGGACTTCTTCGCACGGACTGATTCCGTCTGGCCGGCCACTGCCCGGTCCGTGCGGCGCGACTGAGGAACGCCAGTGCACACCGAACGAGCGCGATGCCCGGGGCGCCGTCTCGGTGGCCGCGAGTGACCGGGGGAGCGCAGCCCGAGGACCGCGCGGCGGTGCTGGACCGGCTCTTCGACGTCCGCGGCCGAGCCGCCGTCGTCACCGGCGCGGCCAGCGGGATCGGGCTGGCCATCGCCGAGGTGCTGGCCACCTGCGGCGCGCGGGTCACCCTCGCCGACGCCGACGCAGCGGGGGTCGCCCGCGAGATGGCCCGGCTGGCCGCGCAGGGCGCCGACGTCCGCAGCGCCGTCGTCGACGTCGCCGACCCCGTCGCCGTCGACACCGCCCTCCGCGAGGCGGCCGCGGCGCACGGCACGCTCGACATCGTCTTCGCCAACGCCGGCATGTCCGCCGGCCCCGGGCCGACCACTCCCGACGGCCAGCTCACCGCCGTCGAGCAGGCCCGCTGGGACCGCGTCATCCAGGTCAACCTCGGCGGTGTCTTCGCCACCCTGCAGGCCGCCGCCCGGTACGTGGCCGATGGCGGCCGGGTGGTGGTGACCTCCTCGATCGCCGGCCTGGCCGGTGACCCGATGGTGGGCTACGCCTACGCCGCGGCCAAGGCCGGCGTCGTCGCGCTGGTGCACCAGGCCTCGGCCGACCTCGGCCGGCGCGGGATCCTGGTCAACGCCATCGCCCCCGGCTCCATCCGCACCAACATCGCCGGCGGCCGGATCCGCGAGCCGGAGGTGGCCGAGGCGTTCGCCTCGGCCACGGTGCTCGGCCGGATCGGTGACCCCGCCGAGCTGCAGGGGCTGGCGCTGTTCCTCGCCTCCCCGGCGTCCAGCTACGTCACCGGCGCGACCTTCACCGTCGACGGGGGAGCGACCGCGATGCGGCCGCTGCCGGGCCGTCCCGCCGCCGGCGGCGCGCCGGCCGGCTGAGCACTACCGTCGCCCAGGGGGACGACGACGTCCGACCGACCCGACCAGCTCCGGAGACCGGCATGCAGCAGGTGACCCTGGCCTACGGCCGTGACGGGCTGACCGTCGACCTTCCCGACGACGCCGCCGTCATCACCCCGGTCCCGCACGCCGCGGCGGCCGACGTCCCGGCCGAGCTGCTCCGGGCGCTGCGCGAGCCGGTGTCCGGGCCGCCGCTGCGCGAGCGGGTGCAGCGCGGCCAGACCGTGGCGATCTCGGCCTGCGACATCACCCGGGCCCAGCCGCGGGACCTGATGATCCCGGCGGTCCTCGAGGAGCTCGACGGCATCATCGACCTCGACGACATCGTGGTGCTGGTCGCCACCGGCACCCACCGGCCCAACACCGAGGCCGAGCTACGGGCCATGTTCGGCGACGCCGTCGTCGACTCGGTCCGGATCGTCAACCACGACGCCCGGGCCAGTGACACCCACCGGTTCGTGGGCACCTACGGCGACGGGGTGCCGGTCTGGCTCAACGAGCAGTGGGTCGACGCCGACGTGCGGCTGACCACCGGTTTCGTCGAGCCGCACTTCTTCGCCGGGTTCTCCGGCGGGCCCAAGATGGTGGCCCCCGGCCTGGCCGCACTGGACACCGTGCTGGTGCTGCACGACGCCAAGCGGATCGGCGACCCCCGGGCCACCTGGGGCGTCACCCAGGGCAACCCGGTGCACGACGACGTCCGGGCGATCACCGCCGGCGCCGGCGGCGTCACGTACGCCTTCGACGTCATCCTCAACATGGAGCAGCAGGTCATCAGCGCGTTCGGCGGCGACATCCTGGAGATGCACGCGACAGCCATCGAGCAGGCCCGCGAGGTCGCCATGGCCGCCGTCGACGCGCCGTTCGACGTCGTCGTCACCACCGGCTCGGGCTATCCGCTGGACCAGAACCTCTACCAGTCGGTGAAGGGCATGTCGGCCGCCGCGCAGGTCACCCGGCCCGACGGCCTGATCGTCTGCGCCGCCGAGTGCGTCGACGGGTTCCCCGACCACGGCTCCTACCGCGAGGTGCTCACCTCGGCGGCCTCCCCGGAGGCGCTGCTGGAGCTGATCGGCGCCCGCGAGGTCACCGTGGCCGACCAGTGGCAGGTGCAGATCCAGGCCCGCATCCAGGCCGCGCACCGCGTCGTCATGCACACCTCCTACCTGTCCGACGACCAGCTGGCCGAGGCGCACCTGTCGCAGACCGACGACATCGCCGCCACCGTCGCCGAGGCGGTGGAGAAGGCCGGCCCGGGTGCTCGGGTGTGCGTGCTCCCCGAGGGCCCGCAGACCATCCCCTACGTCCGCGGCACCGTCTGACCCGAGCACGCACTGACGCTCAGTGACGGGGCGGGTGCACCGACCGTGGGCGTCGGATCCGCACCGTTCCGGCGGGAACGCGCGGCCTGTCACCCATTCGGGTGGGGTTATTTCGGATCATTGATGGGGAAGGTGTGGCTCGTGGTGTTCTTGTTGGTTTGGCCGCCACCGAGGGTCACCAGAATGGCTGTGACGCAGATCACACGCGCACCGCGTTTCGCTTCTTGATGCTCATTGCGGGCATTGCTAGCTTTCCTGCGAGTTCCCCGGCATCCCGCAATCAGCGCGGGTGATCAATAGTCCGGTGGTGACCTACGGGGGGCAATCATCCAGCGTGTCGTCGACCTGACCTGTCCCGGCTGCGGTGGCCCCTGGTCCACCGACATGGCGTCCTGCCAATACTGCGGTCGTCAGGTCATCATCAGTTCCCTGTCCAGCCTTCGGGACCTGCTTCCCGGCGACCTCAAGGCGCATGTCCGCACCTACCAGGACGCGCTCGCGGAACAGCCCCGCGATCCGGGGATCGCCCTGTCCCTCGGCATGTGCTACCTGGGTCTGGGGCTCTATGACCAGGCCCAGCAGCGCTTCGAGGCGGCGATCGACGACGACCTCGAGCGCAGCGAGACGTACTTCTACGCAGCCATCACCCTTTTGCGTGGAAAGAAAGCCTTTCTCACGCCGCTGGCCACCATTCGTGCGGCCGAGGCCTACATTGAGGCCGCGCTGAAGCTCGAGGACCGGGGCATCTACTCGTACTTCTTCGCATATCTCCGGTACGACTACTACGAACGCAAGTCGCTCAACTGCTCACCTTCCTGGGCCGATCTCCTCCAGCAGGCGATCGCCCAGCACGTGACCGATGAGGACGTTCGTCTGCTGTTCGACCTGCTGCGGGTGAACCCGGCGGCGCTGCCGTTCGGTTCCCTCACGTCCCACTGAGTCCGCTCGAACTCCCCATCAGAAACGGAAGGTGCCAGTCGTGGATCTGGACTACAAGAAGAACCAGAAGTACTTCAAGCCGATGAGCCTCAAGCCGGGCCTCGTCCTGGCTGCTGTCGGTCTGCTCGTGCTCATCGCGGGGCCGGGTGCCGGCAAGGTGGTGGGCCTGCTGATCCTCGCCGGTGGCGCGGCGCTGATCTACTTCCAGTTCGCCGGGCGCCCCACCGACGAGGAGATCGACCGCGCGGCCATGGGCGTCGTCCGCTCGTCCCAGCAGCGCGCGATCGCCAAGCTGGGGCTGGACGAGGACCAGGTCAAGGTCATCGACCCGCTGCTCATCGACGGCTACGTCCTTCGGAACGAGACGGTCAAGCGCGGCAAGGACGGCGTCTTCCGGACTCCTCGGTACGAGGGCGTGGTGCTCCTGTTCAGCGAGCAGCAGCTGTACTCCTACAAGCTCCAGTTCTCGCTGGTCGAAGACGGCCGGGTGAGCGAGCAGACCGACGAGTACTTCTACCGCGACGTCGTCTCGATCTCCACCGCGAGCGACTCGATCAAGGTCTCCGAGGTCGGGGGCGGCTCGAAGACGGTGAACCTCGAGCTGTTCAAGCTCACCACCTCCGGTGGCACCTCGGTGACCTCGGCGATCCGCGACGAGGGCCAGGTCACCCGGTCCCTGCAGGGCGCTCGCCAGCTGATCCGCGAGAAGAAGTCGCTGGTCTGATCACTGCCCGGTCCGGCCGGGTGCGGCACGGTGCCGCACCCGGCCCGACCGGGACCACCTACCCGACGTCGTCCGAGGGAGCAGGCCGCAGATGGTGCAGGGTCCGGGATCTGCCCCCGCCTACGCATCCCTGGTGAGCGGTGAGGTCGTCGGCACCTTCGTCGTCGAGGTCCTGCGCATCCCGCATGTGACGGTCCTGGCCGACGACGGCGACGTCTCGGACGTCGTGGAGCGCAGTCAGGAGGACTTCGCCCGGCTGCTCGTCGAGATCCACCAGATGTGCTACCCGGGTTCCGATCTGGACAGCGGGTGCTGCATCGAGCTGCTGTGGGCCAGCCGCCAGGTCGCCGACCAGCCGCACGCGGCAGACGTCCGGCTGTTCCTCATCGGCCGGATGATCGGCGGCGACCGCGCCGAGGCGGGGGCGCGGCTGGAGCAGATGCAGGCCCTGGTGCTCACCGCGCTGGCCGCCGGCGACTTCGACCATGCCGTCGTCCCCGCCGAGACGTACGCCCAGGTGGTGGCCCCCGAACCGGGTGGACGCATCCTGACCCTGGTCAAGGAGGCGTGGGTCGACGACCTGCAGAACGCCGTCCTGCCGCGGGTACTGGCGTTCGACCGCCTGCCCGAGGCCACCGGCGACCTGAGCCGGATCGCCGGGGCCATGGTGGAGCACCCCGGGTGCACGGTGTCGGTCCAGCTGATCCCGACCGCGCTCTCGGCCGCGGAGCAGGCTGCGGTGGAGCAGACGAGCACCACGCTCCACATGCTGGGCTCCGGTGTCGCGGACCAGACGCTGGGCCAGGTCAGCCTGCTCTCCGCCGCCAAGCGCGCCCGGGTCTACGAGTACTACGACCGGCACAAGGCGGGCCCGCTGTTCCTGTTCAACATCGTCGTGACCGGCCCCCGCGTCTCGGCATCGGTGGTGGCGAGCCGGGTCTCCAGCCACCTCGCGTCCGTCTCGTCGGCGCAGTCGTTCACCCCGCGGATCCTGGAGGTCACCGGCGAGCTGCTGCCCGCCTACCGGGGTGTCGCCGGCCTGCCCTGGCGGGTCAACGAGGTCCTGCAGGAGCGGTCGAGCGGCCCGGACGCCTGGCCCGGGGGAATGCCGGGTCCGGCCTTCTGCCGGTTGCCGTTCCTGCTCACCGCGGGCGAGGCCGCCGAGGTCTTCCGGTTGCCCCTGGCCAACTCCCGCGTCGGCGCCGGGTTCGAGGTCAACGAGACCGTCCGGGCGAGCCGCAACTTCAGCACCGGCGTGGTCGGCGGCAGCGAGATCCACGTGGGCGCGCTCAGTTCGAGTCAGCGGCGGGTGTCGATCGGGTTCAACCGCGACGACCTCGCCAAGCACGCCTTCGTCACCGGAACCCCCGGGTCGGGCAAGACGACCTTCATCGTGGGGATGCTCGACCAGTTGTGGCGCGAGCACGGCATCCCGTTCCTGGTGATCGAGCCGGCCAAGACCGAGTACCGCGCCCTCATCGAGACCATCCCCGACCTGCAGATCTTCACCCCGGGGAAGAACTCCGTCTCCCCGCTGATCATGAACCCCTTCACGCCACCGGAGAACGTGCGGCTGGAGAGCTACAAGTCGACGCTGAAGACCGCGTTCTCCGCCGCGGTGACGATGGCGTCACCGCTGGACCGGATCTTCGAGGAGGCGATCGCCAACGCCTACTCCAAGCACCGGTGGTTCGACTCCTACACCACGGCGGACCCGGGCGAGACGTTCGGGATGCTCGATTTCCTCGCGGTGTTCCGCGAGACGTTCGAGCGGATCGGTTACGTGGGCGAGGCGCAGAACATCGGCCGGGCCGGGCAGGTCCGGCTCAACAGCCTCGTGCGCCTGTTCGACAACTACCAGACGATCCCGGTCGCCGACCTCATGACGAAGCCCACCGTGGTGGAGCTGGCCGCGGTGGAGAACCCCGAGGAGAAGGCGCTGATCATCGCGCTCCTCCTGCTCAACGTCATGAGCTACGTGAACGGCAATCTCGCCGGCGACGGCAAGCTGAAGAACGTCCTGCTGCTCGAGGAGGCGCACGTCCTGCTCGATGCCCGGGAACGGGGCTCCCAGCACGGCGATGCCGATCCGGCCGCGATCGCCAAGGCGCTGCTGCGGCGGATGCTGGCCGAGCTGCGCTCGTACGGGGTGGGCCTGGTGATCGCGGACCAGTCGCCCCGGAAGGTATCCAGCGACATCGTCGCGCTGACCAACATCAAGGTCGGCTTCCGGCTCGTGGAGGCCGAGGACAAGGAGATCTTCGCCCAGAGCACGAACATGGCGGACGTGCAGAAGACCCGGCTCGCCCGGCTGCGCCCGGGGCAGGCGATGCTGTTCTACGAGCGGCTGGAGGAGCCGGAAGAGGTCACGCTGCCCGATGCCCGGTCCGAGCGCGGCATCCGGGTCTTCGTGTCCGACGAGGAGATCGCGCGCACCCTCACCTACTGGCGGGACAACCCCGACCTCCTCATCCCCTACCGGGAGTGTGCGTACCTCGACAGCTGGGACGTCTCGCTGAACGAGATGAGCAGGGAGATCGCCCGGCGGGTCTTCCTCGCCCACTTCACCACCGAGTCCGCGCGCGTCGAGGAGCTCCAGCGGGTCTACCGCCGGATCGATCCCCTGATCAGGGCGGAACTGCCCCCCGGTCTCGACTACTCGACCGAGCTCGCCTCGGCCATCCGGCTGAACTTCCTCCGCTTCGTCAAGTACTACACCCGCATCCCGCTGCCCGACGGTGTCATCCGGGCGACCCTGCAGGCAGGCCGGAAGGAGGTGGCGGTCGGTGCTTGACGCCCAGCCGACCTCGTCGGCCCCGGAGTGGTCGTCCGCCGGCCCGGAGGCCCCGGAGGCGCCGGAGGCCCCTGAGGCGCTGGAGTCGGTCCCCGACGTCGCGGCGCTGCCGGAGGACGACGGCCGGAGCGACCTGGACGGGGAACCGTCGCCGTGGGCCGAGGGCGACGTCGTCGAGCTGCACGAGGACGAGCACCCGCCCGAGGCGACCGAGGCGGACGCTGCGGGCACCAGCTGGGAACTGACGGAGGAGCCGTCGTCCGCGGAGACCGAGCGGCTGCCCGCAGACGCCGCGTCCGACGAGGCGGCGCTGCTCGAGGAGCCGCTGGATGACGGCGCCGCGGATCACGTCGCCGAGGCTCCGGTGGACGAGATGCCGGTGGACGAGGTGCCCGTGGACGAGGCGCTGGTCGAGGATGCGGTGCCGCCGGGCGACAGCGCCGACGCTGCCGCCGCGGACGCCGTCCAGGGCGACGACGGCACCGGAACCGACCTGCGCAACGCGCCGGACAACGCTGCGCTGGCCGAGCAGCTGAGCGCGCGCGGCCTGCGGCTGGGCGCGGTCGAGGACTTCGACTTCACGGACAACCCCGTGCTCGGTTACCGGGAGTCGGCTCCTCCCGAGGACGTCGCCTATGCCGTGCAGCGGTGGGACGACACGATCGCGCCCGCTCTCGCCACCGGCGCCACCCGGGACGACTTCGCCGCCCACGACGACGCCCACGGCCTCGCCGGTCACCAGCGCCTGTCCGGGGTCTTCGACTACTTCCTGGGGGACGACCCCATCACCAGCGGCGGCGTGAAACCCAACGGAAAGCTCGACGTGAACGGTGGCCGCCACCGCCTGGAGCAGGCAGGGCTGCTCGGGATCAGGCATCTGCCGTTCCGCAACTGAACCATCGAAGACGAAGAGGCCACATGAAGATCTATGACGTCATCAAGAACGAGTCGGGGAACCTGAACGGGGGGCTCGGAACCAAGAAGCTGCTCGTCTGGAAGTTCACCGGGGAGGACTTCAACGACAACTCCCAGTTGATCGTCTCGGAGTCCGAGGAGGCGGTCTTCGTCCGGGACGGTGTCGCGGTCGCCGTCTTCACCGGTGGCCGGTACACGCTGAACACGAACAACCACCCGTTCATCGGCAGCATCCGGCGCCGGCTCACCGGCGGGGTCAGCCCGTTCAGCGCCCAGGTGTACTTCGTCAGCAAGGACCACAAGCTCGGTCTGTTCTGGGGGACCGACACCCCGATCCAGATGCGCGACCCCGTGCTCCGGCTCCAGACGAGCATCCAGGCCCGCGGCTCGTACTCGGTGCAGGTCCACGACTCCAAGAAGTTCCTCGTCAAGCTGGTGGGCAGCAACCTGCAGCTGCTCAGCGAGGCCGACCTCGGCTCCTACTTCCGCTCGGCCTTCCTCCAGCACGTCAAGGACGCCATCGCCCAGCACATCAAGGACTCCGGACAGGAGATCCTCGAGGTCTGCGTGGAGAAGACCGCGATCGCCCGCTCGATCACCGAGCGCCTGACCCCGATCGCCGACGACTACGGCATCCGGCTCGTCGACTTCTACCTGGAATCGGTCGACATCCCGGAGAGCGACCCGAACCGCGGCAAGCTGGAGGAGGCCTTCGCCGACAAGGGCGTCATGGGCATCCTCGGTGCGGACTGGGGGCGGCAGCAGTCGGCCGGGATCCTGCGGGACCTGGCCAACAACCCCGGCGCCGGCGGGGTCGCGGCGACGGGAGCCGGAGTCGGGCTGGGCCTCGCGGCCGGGAACGTCTTCGGTGACATGTCGACGAGGATGTTCGCCCAGCCGCTGGACCCCCCGGCGCCGCCCGCGGCCACGTTCGCGGGTCCGAGCCGTGCGTCCCGGTACGCCGAGCGCCCGGCGGAGTCCGCGACCGTGCCCTGCCCCGGCTGCGGCGCCGACAACGCGCCGACGGCGAAGTTCTGCATGGAGTGCGGTGCCCAGCAGCCGGCCGCCGTGCGCGGGTGCACCGGCTGCGGGGCGCCGGTCGCGGCCGCCGCGAGGTTCTGCCCGGAGTGCGGCACTCCCCAGCACGTCGCAGCGGAAGGGTGACCGACATGAACCGCAGGTTCCTGCTCCTCCTGGCCTGGCTGGTCCCGCCGGTGATCTACGCGGCCGTCGTCGTCGCGGCCGGGGACCCGGAGACCCAGGGCTGGGTCGCGATCGGGTTCACCGCCTTCGCCTACGTCGCGATGGGCGTGGGCCCCCGGCTGGTGCCCGGCGGCCGGGATCGTGCCGTCCACGCCGGCCCGCTGGCGTACGTGTCGGGGATCTACCTGATGGTCCAGGTGGTGGTCGGACTGGTGCTCGTCTTCGCGCCGGACATCGTCCCGGCGACGGTCTCCGTCCTGGTGCAGATCGTGCTGGCCGGGGTGTTCGTCCTCGTCTTCCTGAGCATCGCGATCTCGAACGACCACGCGGCCGTGAGCGTGGAGCGGTCGCACACGGAGGTCGCCTTCCTCCGGGCGGCTGCGGCCCGGCTGGAGTCCCACCGCAGCACCGTGTCCGACCCGGCGCTGCGCCGCGCGCTCGAGCGGCTCGCCGAGTCCTTCCGGTTCAGCCCGACCGCTTCCTCGCCCGGCGTCAGCGACCTCGAGGACCAGCTCCGCTACGGCCTCGACCAGCTGGCACGGGACCTGGCGCCGGGCGGTTCGGAGGCGGAGGCGCTGCTGGCGGTGACCGCGATCTCCGGGCTGCTGGAAGAGCGCAACCGGCTGCTGGTGGCCCATCGCTGAGCTCCGCGGCGGGCGCAGGCGGCCCCAACGGGTGTCCGGGCCGCTCCGGGAGCGAAAGGCGGATCAGGCGCGTTCTCGACAGCAGAACGGCCGGGGGTGAGTGTCGTCCGGTGACGAATGCGTGGCTACCGTTCCGGGCATGTCCGCGTCGCTGCCCACGGATCCGGGCCGGCTCCACCCGTCCGTGCCGCCGCGCCGACGCAGGCCGTCGTCCCCGCCCGCACGCACGCCCGTGAGAGGAGACCTGCCATAACCGCCCTCGAGCACCGCCCCGCCGCGGTGGACTTCGACAGCCCCGAGCACCAGGCCAGGCTGGCCGAGCTCTACCGCGACTTCGACGCCGTCGGGATGACCCCGCTGTGGCGTACCCGCGAGGGCCTCATGCCGCAGGTGCCCGAGCCGCGGGCGGTTCCGCACCTGTGGCGCTGGGACGACCTGTACCCGCTGGCCGCCCGCAGCGGCGAGCTCGTGCCGGTCGGCCGCGGCGGCGAGCGCCGGGCCATCGGCCTGGGCAACCCCGGCCTGCCCGGTGATCCGTACGCCACGCCCACGCTCTGGGCCGCCATCCAGTACCTCAACCCGCGGGAGAACGCCCCGGAGCACCGGCACTCGCAGTCGGCGTTCCGCTTCGTCCTCGAGGGCGAGGGCGTGTGGACCGTCGTCGACGGCGACCCGGTCGCGATGCGCCGCGGCGACCTGCTGCTGACCCCCGGCTGGCACTTCCACGGCCACCAGAACGTCTCCGACACCCCGATGGCGTGGCTCGACGGCCTGGACATCCCGCTGGTCGTCGGCCTCGACCAGGGATTCTTCGAGTTCGGCCCCGAGGAGGTGCGCACCAAGCGCACCCCGGACCGGTCCAACTCCGAGCGGCTGTGGGGCGGCCCCGGCCTGACCCCGGTCGGCGCGGTCGGCGCCCGCCCCAGCTCGCCGCTGATGGCCTACCGCTGGGAGCACACCGACACCGCGCTGAACGCCCAGCTCGAGCTCGCCGACGAGGGCATCCCGGGGACGCTCGTCGAGCCCGGACATGCGGCGGTCCGGTACAGCAACCCCACCACCGGCGGTGACGCGCTCACCACGATGCGCACCGAGATGCACCGGCTGGTGGCCGGGACGCGCACCCGCCGCAGCCGCACCTCGGCGTCGTCGGTCTGGCAGGTCTTCGACGGCAGTGGCACCGTCACGATGGACGGCGTGGCCCGCACCCTCACCCACGGCGACGTCGTCGCCGTCCCGGCCTGGACCGAGTTCAGCCTGCAGGCCGAGTCCACCCTCGACCTGTTCACCTTCTCCGACGCACCCGTGTTCGAGAAGCTCGACCTGCTCCGCACCTCGTTCTCCGAGGACCTGACCCCCGAAGGGGATGACGCCTGATGCGCCTCGCCACGATCCGCACCGCCACCGGAACCCGCGCCGTCCGCATCGACGGCGACCGCGCCGTGGAGACCGGGCACGCCGACGTCGGTGAGCTGCTCGCCGTCGCCGACTGGCGGGCCACCGCCGAGGCCGCCGACGGCCCGGCACACGACAAGGCCGGGCTGGACTACGCCCCCGTGGTCCCGCGCCCCAGCAAGGTCGTCTGCGTGGGGCTGAACTACGCCAACCACATCACCGAGATGGGCCGGGAGCTGCCGCAGCACCCGACGCTGTTCGCCAAGTACCCCGAGGCGCTGATCGGCGCCTACGACGACGTCGTGCTGCCCGCCGCGTCCGAGGCGATCGACTGGGAGGCCGAGCTGGCCGTCGTCGTGGGGACGACGGTGCGGCACGCCGACGAGGCAACCGCCGAGGCGGCCATCGCCGGGTACGCCGTGCTCAACGACGTGACCGCCCGCGACTGGCAGTACCGGACCATGCAGTGGCTGCAGGGCAAGACCTTCGAGGCCACGACGCCGTTCGGGCCGGAGCTGGTCACCCCCGACGAGGCCGGTGCCGGGCTGGACCTGTCCTGCTCGGTCGACGGCGACACCGTGCAGACGGCGAACACCTCCGACCTGGTCTTCGGGCCGGCCGCGGCGATCGCCTACGTCTCGACGATCCTGACCCTCAACCCCGGCGACGTGCTGGCGCTGGGCACCCCCGGCGGCGTCGGCCACGCCCGGAAGCCACCGCGCTACCTCACCCCGGGCGCGGTGCTGACCACCGCGATCGCCGGGCTGGGCGAGTGCCGCAACACCTGCGTCCCGGAGAAGCGCGCATGAGCGCCCCGCCCCAGGTCCCGACCGAGGTCCTGGGCTGGTGGGCCGACGGCGAGCAGCACCTCGGCACGGCGCTCGGCCGGCTGACCGACGAGGATTTCGCCGCCCCGTCGCTGCTGCCCGGGTGGTCGCGGCAGCACCTGCTGGCGCACGTGGCCCGCAACGCCGACGCGCTGGTCAACCTGCTCACCTGGGCGCGCACCGGCGTCGAGACGCCGATGTACGCCTCGCCCGAGGCCCGGGATGCCGGTATCGCCGAGGCGGCCGCGCTGGCGCCGGCGGAGCTGCGCGCCGAGGTGGTCGCGGCCACCGGGCGGCTGGTCCAGGCGATGCGGGCGCTGCCCGCCGATGCCTGGTCGGCGGAGGTGCGCACCGCGCAGGGCCGCACCGTGCCGGCCCGGGAGGTGCCGTGGATGCGCAGCCGTGAGGTGTGGGTGCACGCGGTCGACCTGGCCGCCGGGCTCGACTTCGCCGACGTTCCCGGGGACGTGCTGGCCGCCCTGGCGGACGACGTGTTCCGGATGTGGGACCGGCGCGACCAGGTGCCCGACGTGGCCGTCTTCGCCGGTGACCGCGAGTGGGGCACCGGCTCCCTCGCGGTGGCCGGCTCCCTGCCCGACGTCGTCGGCTGGCTGACCGGCCGCTCCGACGGCGCCGGGCTGCAGGCCGACGGCCCGCTGCCGACCCCCGCGGCGTGGCTGTGAGTGCCCCCTCGTCGCCCGCGGTGCCGGCCTCGGCGGGCTGACCTTGGCCTTGGCCCTGGCCCTGACCCTGGCCCTGGCCCTGGCCCTGGCCCTGGCCGGGCGCTCGGTGCGCGTGACTACTGCGGGCCCGGCTCGCGGACGGCGAAGAATTCTCCGCGGTCGTGTCGATCCGGCCGTCGCCCGTTCGTCGGATGGGCAGCGGGGGTTGCGCCGGTCGAGAGGATCGGCGCAGACGCCGCCCCCGACCGATCCGAACGAGGAGACCAGCGATGCGGTTCATGGTGATCGTCAAGGCCAACGAGGACACCGAGGGCGGCACGATGCCGACCGAGGCGGAGCTCGCGGAGATGGGCGCGTTCAACGAGGAGCTGGTGAAGGCCGGCGTGATGCTGGCCGGCGACGGCCTGCACCCCAGCTCGAAGGGCGCTCGGGTGCGCTTCGACGCCGACGGCAACGCCACGGTGATCGACGGGCCGTTCACCGAGACCAAGGAGCTGATCGCCGGCTTCTGGATCCTGCAGGTCTCCTCCCGCGAGGAGGTGCTCGAGTGGGTGAAGAAGGCGCCGTTCCGCAACGACGAGCTGGAGGTGCGGCAGGTCTTCGACACCGACGACTTCGGCGACGCGCTCACCCCGGAGCTGCGCGAGCAGGAGGACCGGATGCGGGAGGCCGTCGCCCAGCAGCACGGGGCGTGAGTTCGGCCGGCGCCACGCCGGACTCGGTCCGCCGCACCGTCGACGCGGTGTGGCGGATGGAGTCCGCGCGGCTGGTCGGCGCGCTCACCCGGGTCACCGGCGACATGTCCCTGGCCGAGGAGCTGGCGCAGGACGCGCTGGTCGCGGCGCTGGAGACCTGGCCGAGCACCGGGCTGCCGGCCAGGCCGGGGGCGTGGCTGATGGCCACCGCCAAGCACCGGGCGATCGACTCCTTCCGGCGGGCCCAGCGGCTGGCCGGCAGGACCGCCGAGATCGGCCGGTCGATGACGCAGGTGGAGGAGCCGGACTGGGCGGCGGCGCTGGACGAGGTCGTCGAGGACGACGTCCTGCGGCTGGTGTTCATCTCCTGCCACCCGGTGCTCTCCCGCGAGGCCCGGGTGGCCCTCACCCTGCGGCTGGTCGGGGGTCTGACGACCGCGGAGATCGCCCGCGCCTTCCTGGCCGCCGAGTCGACGATCGCCCAGCGGATCGTCCGGGCCAAACGGACCCTCACCGCCGCCCGGGTGCCGTTCGAGGTGCCCGCGGGCGCGGAGTTCACCGCCCGGCTGTCCTCGGTGCTCGAGGTGCTCTACCTGGTGTTCAACGAGGGCTACGCGGCCACCGCGGGCGCCGACTGGACCCGGCCGGACCTGTGCGCCGAGGCGCTGCGGCTCGGCCGGGTGCTCGCCGAGCTCACCCCGGCCGAGCCGGAGGTGCACGGCCTGGTCGCGCTGATGGAGGTGCAGGCGTCCCGGCTGGGCGCCCGCACCGCTCCCGACGGGGCGCCGGTGCTGCTGCTCGACCAGGACCGCAGCCGCTGGGACCGGGTGCTGATCGGCCGTGGCCTGGCCGCGCTGCAGCGCGCGGAGCAGTCCGGCCGGGCGCTCGGGCCCTACGCGCTGCAGGCCTCGATCGCCGCCTGCCACGCCCGGGCCCGGACGGCGGAGGAGACCGACTGGACGCGGATCGCGGCCCTCTACGAGGCGCTGGCCGGGGAGACGCCGTCCCCGGTGGTGGAGCTCAACCGGGCGGTGGCCGTCGCGATGGCCTACGGCCCGGCCGCCGGGCTGGAGCTGGTCGACCGGCTGACCGCCGTCCCCGCGCTGCGGAACTACCACCTGCTGCCGAGCGTGCGCGGCGACCTGCTGGCGAAGCTCGGCCGGCCGGCCGAAGCGCGGGCGGAGTTCGAGCGGGCGGCGGCGCTGACCCGCAACGACCGTGAGCGGGCCCTGCTGACCGGCCGGGCCGCGGCCTGCGCGGCCGGGCCGGGGGACGCTGCCGCCGCCCGGCCCGGCTGATCGGCGCCGGCCGGGGCGTTCAGCCGATCGGCCGGGGCGTCCGGGGCATGGCCAGGGCGGTGATCAGGCTCAGCGCGAGGACGGCGGCGCTGGCGCCGAAGGCCACCTGGAACGAGAAGGCGTCGGTCAGCCACCCGGCGACCAGCGGGCCGGTCACCGCGCCGAGGTCGGCGACCATCTGGAAGACCGCGACCAGCCGGCCACCGCGGGCCGGGCTGACGTCGCCGACGATCGCCGCGGGCACGCTGGCCAGCAACGAGGCGGCCAGCCCGAAGGTCGCCATCGACAGCAGGAACAGCGCGGTGACCGGCGGCAGCACCAGCACCGCCATGGACGCCGTGGCCAGCGCCGAGCCGAGCAGCAGCGCCGGACGCCGTCCCCAGTTGTCCGACAGCCGCCCGGCGCGCAGCAGACCCACCGCCTGGGCGAGCGACCCGGCCAGCAGGCCGGCGCCGGCCCAGGCGGCCGTCTTGCCCAGCTCCTCGGTCACGTACAGCGGGACCAGCGAGTTGCGCACCCCGAACAGCACCCAGCCCACCCCGAGGTTGGCGACGAGTGCGGCGAGGTAGGCCCGGGAACGGAACGCCGCCGCCAACCCGCTCCCGGCCTTCGGGGCGGGCGGACCGGCCGCGTCGGGGGCCGGCACCGGCGCCTCCGGGAGGTCACGGGACGGGCGGCGGAGCAGCACCAGCGCCACGGTGCCGGCCACCAGCAGGGCGGCGGTGTAGACGAAGAACGGCAGCTGCGGGGAGACCTCGGTGAGGAAGCCGCCGGCCGCGGGACCGGCGATACCGCCGAGGATGAACCCGCCCTGGTACGTCGCCGCCGCGCGACCCCGCTGGGTGGCCGGCGCGGCGCGCAGCAGCAGCGACAGGGCGGCCACGGTGAACAGAGCGCTGCCGATGCCGCCGGCGCCGCGCAACGCCACAAAGAGCGGGAAGCTGCCGGCCAGGGCGGACAGCCCGGTGGTCACCGCCACGATCACCAGCCCGGCGGCGAGCACCGCCCGCTCGCCCAGCCGCTCCACGAGCGAGCCGCCGGCGAAGGCGGAGACGAAGCGGAAGAAGGCGAAGGTGCTGATCGCCAGGCCCACCGCGGTCGTCCCGACGCCGTAGGCCTGGGCGAACAGCGGGATCGCCGGGGCGACGACGCCGAAACCCAGCGCGACCACGAAGGCGACGATGGCGAGGACGCCGACCTCGCGGGGGAGGGGGTCGGTTCCGCGGGGTCGGCGCACGAGGATCGATCCTGGCAGGTGCCCCGGCGGCCCCGCCTCAGGGCGCCGGGGGCGCCAGCGGGTCGACCCGGCGGAGGAACGACCGGACCGCCAGGTGGTGCGACAGCGACTCCCGGTGGTCGTCGCAGGCGGTCCAGATCTTCTCCCGGTCGGGGGTGTGCAGCCGGGGGTTGTTCCACACCAGCTGCCACTGCGCCGGACGCGTGCACGCCTTCGCCGAGCAGATCGCCGGCCGCTCCGCCGGTGCCGCGTCCTCCGTCATGCCTGGAGTCTGACTGCGCACCCGGCCCGCTCCGTCGGTGGGTGGCGAGGTCGGTGGGTGTCGAGGTCGGTGGGTGTCGAGGTCGGTGGGTATCGAGGTTGACCTCCGCCGGCCGCGGGGTACCGGCGGGGCCATGACGAACACCAAGCCCCTCGCCCTGGTCACCGGTGCGTCCAGCGGCATCGGCCACGAGCTCGCCAGGCAGTTCGCCCAGCACGGCTTCGACCTGGTGGTCAACGCCGAGGACGCCGGCATCGAGAAGGCCGCCATGCTGCTGCGCGCGGAGGGCGCCGAGGTGCACGCCGTCCAGGCCGACCTGCGCACCCCCGCGGGGATCGAGCAGCTCTGGACCGGCGTGACCGGGCTGGACCGGCCGCTGTCGGCCGCCGCGCTCAACGCCGGCGTCGGGCGGGGCGGCGCCTTCCTCGACACCGACTGGGCCGACGACCTGGAGGTCATGCAGCTCAACGTGGTGTCCACGACCGCGATGCTGAAGTTGGTCCTCACCCAGATGACCCGACGCAACGAGGGGCGGGTGCTGGTGACCTCCTCGATCGCCGCGACGATGCCCGGCTCGTTCCAGGCGGTCTACAACGCCTCGAAGTCGTTCCTCCAGTCGCTCACCGAGGCCGTGCAGAACGAGCTCGAGGATTCCGCCGTCACCCTCACGTCGCTGATGCCCGGCCCCACCGACACCGAGTTCTTCCACCGGGCCGACATGGACGACACCATGATCGGCCAGGGCAGCAAGGACGACCCCGCGCAGGTGGCCGCGCAGGGATTCCAGGCGCTGATGTCGGGCGCGGACAAGGTGATCGCCGGGTCGGTGAAGACGAAGGTCCAGGGGCTGGCCAACAAGGTGCTGCCGGACAGCGCCAAGGCTGCCACGCACCGGCGGATGGCCGAGCCGAAGGAGTAGCAGCGGTCACCCGACCAGGGCGCTGGTCGCCGCGGCCGGTCCGCCCCGGCGAACTACCCTGGGTGCCCGACCACCGGTCGGCCGGTGCGGCGCCCCTCCTGGGCGGGCGCCGGGCGCCGGTCACGAACGGAGGAGCGCGGTGAGCACGCCACAGGGCGGCGAGGGGCAGGGGCCGTACGGCCGCGGACCGCAGGGGCCGGGCCGGGTTCCGCAGTCGGGCAACAAGACGCCGCTGATCATCGTCGGGAGCGTGGTCATCGCCGTCTGCGTCGTCGTCCTGTTCGCCCTCAGCGGCGGTGGCGGGTCGACCGCGCCCCGGCTGCAGGCGGGCGACTGCCTGGCCTCCGACGGGACCGATCCGGTGCCCTGCGACGATGCCGAGGCCGCCTACCGGGTGCTCGAGACGCGAGACGACGTCCCGGAGGCGGACGCGCCCGTCGTCTGCGGCGCGGTCCCCGGCGTGGTGGCGTTCGGATGGGAAGGCGAGGCCGGCGGTACCGGCACCGCCTACTGCCTCGGCGCCGGCTGAGCGCACCCGCGGCGCGCTCGGCGCACCTGCGGCTGGCAGAGTGGACGTCATGGACGACGTCGTCATCTGCTCCCCGGTCCGTACGCCGGTCGGCCGCTTCGGCGGCGTCTTCGCCGGGCTGTCCGCCAACGAGTTGGCCGCCACCGCGCTGCGGAGCCTGGTCGAGCGCACCGGGCTCGGTGCGGGCGAGGTGGACGACGTCATCCTCGGCAACTGCAGCCCCAGCGGGGAGAACCCGGCGATCGGGCGGATCGCCGCCCTGGACGCCGGCCTGGGTGTCGAGGTACCCGGGCTGCAGATCGACCGGCGCTGCGGCTCCGGACTGCAGGCCATCATCTACGCGGCCATGCAGGTCGCGGCCGGGTCGGGGAAGGTCGTCGTCGCCGGTGGCGTGGAGTCGATGAGCAACGTCGAGCACTACGCGCTCGGCCTGCGCACCGGGGCCAAGGGTGACGGCGTCATGCTGCACGACCGGCTCGCCCGGGCCCGGGAGACCGCCGGCGGCCGCGACCACCCGGTGCCCGGCGGCATGCTGGAGACGGCGGAGAACGTCCGCCGCGAGCACGGCATCGACCGGCTGGAGCAGGACGCCTGGGCACTGCGCTCGCAGCAGGCGGCCGGTGCCGCCATCCGCGAGGGCCGCTTCAAGGACGAGATCATCGGCGTGGAGGTCCCGGGCACCCGGAAGACGCCGGCCCGGGTGGTCACCGAGGACGAGCACCCCCGCCCGGAGACGACGATGGAGGACCTGGCCAGGCTGCGGCCGGTGATGGGCCGCGTCGACCCCGAGGCCACCGTCACCGCGGGCAACGCCTCCGGGCAGAACGACGGCGCCGCCGTCTGCGTGGTCACCACGCGCGCCGAGGCCGACCGCCGCGGCTGGGAACCCTTCGTGCGGCTGTCCGGCTGGGCCGTCGCCGGGGTTCCGCCGGAGACCATGGGCATCGGACCGGTGCCGGCGACGGCCAAGGTGCTCGAGCAGACCGGGCTGACGCTGGCCGACATGGATCTCATCGAGCTCAACGAGGCCTTCGCCAGCCAGGTGCTGGCCTGCCTCAACGCCTGGGGCCTCGGCGCCGAGGACCGCGAGCGGGTCAACGTCAACGGTTCGGGCATCTCGCTGGGCCACCCGGTGGGGGCCACCGGCGCCCGGATCCTGGCCACCCTCGCCCACGAGATGCGCCGCCGCGAGGCCCGCTACGGGCTGGAGACGATGTGCATCGGCGGCGGGCAGGGGCTCGCCGCGGTGTTCGAGCGCGTCAGCTGACGCGGGCGCCGACAGCGGCGCGGCGGAGGCCGCCGCGCCACCGTCGGCCCGGTCGGGTCAGCCGGCCGCAGCGTGCGGCAGGCGGCCGGGCGGAGCGGCCGTCGATCCCCGGCGGGCCAGCCGGGGGGCCACCAGCTCCGCTCGCGGAACCGGCTCGTCGGCGCCGGTGAGCTGGCCGAGCAGCAGCTCGGCGGCCCGGTGGGCCTGCTCGGCGGCCCGGTTGTCCACCGTGCTGATCTGCGGGGACCAGAGGGTGAAGAAGGGCTCCTCCTCGGTGCAGATCAGCGACAGCTCCTCGGGGACGCGCAGCCCGCTGTCGGCCAGCACCGTCAGCACCCCGAAGGACGCTTCGAGGTTGCTGACCAGCAGCGCACTGGGCGGCTCGGGCAGGTGCAGGAGGCTCTCCGCCGCCTGGCGCCCGAACAGCCAGTCGAACGGCCCACGCCGGACCAGGGCGGGGTCCGGCTCGACGCCGGCGGCGCGCAGTGCGGCGGTCAGGCCGGCGTGGTGCGCGCGGCCGGACGTGACGTCGGCGGGGCCCTCGATGGCGGCGATCCGGGTGTGCCCCAGGGACAGCAGATGCTCGGCGGCCAGCCGGGAGGCGGCCTCGTACCCGGCCATCACCGACGGCGCCCGGGAGCCGGGCACCTCGCGGTTCATGGTGACCACGGCCCGGCCGTCGTCCAGCAGCCCGTTCACCAGGTCGGCGTTGGCACCCGACCCGGCGACCACGACGCCGTCGAAGGAGTGGGTGTGCACGGTCTGCAGGAAGGTCGCCTCCCGCTCCGGGTCGCCCCCGGTGGTGCAGACCAGCACCTGGTAGCCGTGCTCGCCGGCCCAGGCCTGCAGCGTCTCGGCGATGACGTGGAAGGTCGCCGTCCGCAGGTTGTTCACGACCAGCCCGAGCAGGCCGGACCGGTTGGTGCGCAGCGCGCTGGCCATCCGGTTGGGCTGGTAGTGCAGCTCCTCGGCCGCGGCGAGCACCCGTTGCCGGGTGGTGGGCAGGACGGCGGGATGGCCGGAGAGGGCACGGCTGGCGGTGCTGGTGCTCACTCCGGCATGGGCCGCCACGGAACTCAGCGTCGCGGACACAGCTGATTCCTACAGGTCATGAGCATGGATCACGACCTTGACCCGCCGGGCCACCCCGGTGACCTCCGTCGTCCCGGCCGGCCGGGGTTCCCGGGAGGGCGGTCGAGAATCCTTTCCCTCCGATGATTGGTGAGGCTAACCTTCCTGGTGTCCGACGTCGCGAGAGGTCGGATCCATCGACGGCAGGGAGATCCGGATGACCACGGCCACGAGCGCTCCGGCCGGCCGCGCACCCGCGACCAGTGCTGCGAGCGGCCCGGTCGGAGCCGCGCCGGCTGCCCCGGCCTACCGGTTCTTCGCCGTCACCGTCGCCCGCACCCAGCAGCTGGGCCCGAGCTTCCGGCGGCTGACCCTGGCCGGCCCGGCGCTCACCGGCTTCGGCGCCGGCGGGGACGACCAGCGCATCAAGCTGGTCATCTCCCGTGACGGCCGGCCGGTCGAGGGCCTGCTCACCGACGGCCCGAACTGGTACCAGGACTACTGCGCCCTGCCCGACGACGTCCGCCCGTACCTGCGCACCTACACCGTCCGGGCGGCCCGTCCCGGGCTCGGGGAGCTCGACGTCCACGTCGTCCTGCACGGCGTCGACGGCGGGCACGCCGGTCCGGCCGCCTCCTGGGCCGCCGCCGCCGAGCCCGGCGACCCGGTCGTCGTGCTCGGTCCCGACCGCCCGGGTCGCGGTCGCCCCTGGGGCTGCGAGTGGGCGCCGCCGCTCACCGGCCCGCTGTTCCTGGCCGGCGACGAGACGGCCGTGCCGGCCATCGGCGCGATCCTCGAGGCGCTGCCGGGCGAGCGGCCCACCATCGCCGTGCTCGAGGTGCCGACCGCCGGCGACGTCCTGCCGCTGGACGTGCCGCCCGGCGTGGAGGTCCGCTGGTTGGTCCGGGGCAGCCGCTCGCGCGGGGAGGCGCTGGGCCCCGCTGTGCACGCCGCGCTGTGCGAGCTCGGCGTCGCCAAGCGGTCGGCGGGGGAGGACCCGGAGGACGTCGACCTCGGGCGCGGCCTGCTGTGGGAGGTTCCCGAGCGGCGCACCGAGGGCTGCTACGCCTGGCTGGCCGGCGAGGCCGGGATGGTCAAGGCGCTGCGCCGCCGGCTGGTGCGCGACCTCGGCCTGCCACGCACCTCGGTGGCGTTCATGGGCTACTGGCGGCTGGGCGCGGCCGAGGGCAGCTGACCCCGGGCGCGCAGGTGGCGCGGTGGCCTACGGTCGGGGGCCGGGCGCCGGGTTCCCCGGCGCGGAAGGAGTCTCCTGTGCTGCGTGTCCTGCTCGCGCTGGTTCTACTGCTCTTCGCGGTCTGGGTGGTGCTGGGCGTGCTCGGCTGGGTCGTGAAGGGCCTGTTCTGGCTCGCCGTCGTCGGCATCCTGGTGCTGGTCGGCTCGGCGGTGCTCGGCCGCGCCGGCCGCCGCCACTGATCCGGTGACCGTGGTGCTCGTCGACGTGGCCAACGTCGTCGGCTCCCGGCCCGACGGCTGGTGGCGGGACCGGGCCGGGGCCACCACCCGGCTGCTGCACCGCCTGACCGGGCTCGCCGGGCGGGCGCTGCCCGGGCCGGATGGCGTCCCGGTCGCGGTGACCGCGGTCGTCGCGGTGGTCGAGGGGCAGGCTCGCGCCGCCGATGTGCCGGCCGGCCTGCGCGTCGTGCACGCCGAGGGAAGCGGGGACGACGCGCTCGCGGTGGTGGCCGCCGACCTGGCCGACGGCGACGATGACCTCCTCGTGGTGACCGCGGACCGGGGGCTGCGCGCCCGGCTGCCCGCCGCCGCCCGGGTGACCGGCCCGGGTTGGCTGCTGTCGGCGGCCGACGGCGCCACCGCCGGGTAGCGTGCGACGCCCGCTCTCCCGAAGGACAGGACCGCCATGCAGAACGAGATGATCACCGCGCGCCTCCGCGAGCAGGCCGAGCTGCGGCGGTCCCTCGCCCCGGCCCCGCTCCCGCTCGACGGCACCCGGACGGCGCTGCTCGTCATCGACCTGCAGGAGTTCTTCATGGCGCCGGGAATGCCGATGGAGGTGCCGGCCGCGCGCGACGTCGTCCCGAACGTCAACCGGCTGGCCGGCGCCGTCCGCGAGGCCGGGGGATCGGTGATGTGGCTGCGGATGACCGCCGACCCCGACGCTCCCCGCTGGGGCGCCTTCTTCGAGATGCGGCCGGACTGGATGGAGAGCGCGATGACCGAGCTGCTCCGGGCGGGGCAGCCGGGTCACCGGCTGTGGGCCGGGCTGGAGGTGCAGCCCGGGGACCCGGTCGTGGACAAGACGCGCTTCAGCGCGCTGATCCAGGGGTCCTCCGACCTCGACGCCCAGCTGCGGGCGCGGGGTGTCGACACCGTGCTGGTCACCGGAACGCTGTCCAACGTGTGCTGCGAGTCCACCGCCCGGGACGCGCTGATGCTCGGCTACCGGGTCGCGTTCGTCTCCGACGCCAACGCGGCCCGCGACGAGCTCACCCACAGTGCCGTGCTGTTCAGCCTGGCCGGCGTGTTCGCCGACGTCCCGACCACCGACGAGGTCGTGGCCGCGCTGGGCCGGGTGCCGCAGGAGCACCTCCCCGCCGGCTGACCGGATCAGCCGGGGACGACGGTCAGCGCCGGTCGCGGCCGGCGGGACCGGACCGGCCGGCAGGCCAGCAGCCCCAGCGTGACGGCGACGAGGTCCTCCGCGACGGCGGCCTGCCAGTCCGGCACCCGGGTCGACGCCCACCGCCGCCACGCGATCCCGCCGAACGACCCCGCCGCCGAGCCGGCCACCCCGGCCAGCACGGGCAGCGCGGCGTTGGCGCCCTCCCGGCCGGCCAGCTGCCCGGCACCGCCCGCGGCCGAGACCATCCGGGCCCCCAGCGCGCCGCGGCCGGTGCGCGGTGGGGTGCCCGGCAGCTTGTCGGTGACCAGCTCACCGGCGAGGGCGGCGACGGCGGCGACCTGCCTCCGCCGGGCGGTGCCGGCGGTGGTGAGCGCCGGCGCGCCCAGCCCCACGGCGCTGCGGCCGCCGGTCGCGACCCCCAGGAGCGCGAGGAGGACGGTGAGCCCGGCACCGGCCGGCCGCCGCGGCCGGGACCGCTCCGCCGGGGTCGGCACCGCTGCCAGCACCGCCTGCACGGCCGCCCCGTAGGCCAGGTGCGGCACGGCGTCGGCCGTCCGGTCCGCGGCCGACCAATCGCGCGGGTCGCTGACCCCCAGCGCGGCGACCGGGCCATCGGTCGCCGCCATCGAGGCCGCACCGGCCGCCAGGGCGCCCACCGCACCCGGCAGCCGCAGCCCCGCCGACCGGGCCGTGCTGGCCAGGACCCCGACGGCGAGGCCCTGCGCGATCCCGGCCAGGGCGCCGAGCGCGGTGCGCCGCGCCTCCCGCTCCGCGCCGGAACCGGGTACCGGGCGGCCGAGCGCATCGGCGAGGGCGTCCACCGTGCGCGCCGGGACGGTGCTGGCCGGGCGGCCGCGCACCGCCATGTCGAGGTACGTGACGACGTTCAGGGCGACGGTGCCGGCCGCACCGGCGAGCACTCCCCGTGCGAAGGACCCGGTCATGCCCCCGACCCTGCGTGCGGGACGTCCCCGCGGCAACCCGGTTGGTCCGGAGCGCGGGGACACCTCCGCCCGGAAGCAAGGTGGCGGCACCCCGCGCCCAGCTGACCGGACCGCTGCGCAGGGTGAACGGCGTGCGCCGTTTCTCCGCGGGCTGTTGACCGGCGACGGTGCGGGGAACACGCTGACCGCGCCCGATCCGGAAGGCTCCGAGCCAGAGGACCACAGATGACCGTCGAGCCCGCCGCTGCACGAGCGCCGCACGGACCGGGGCGGGGGGTCGAGGCCGAGGCGGTGGACGCCGGTTACCTGCAGAAGCGGGAACTGCGCACGGGCACCGCCGGGTGGGTGCTGCTGGCCGGGCTCGGCGTCGCGGCGGTCATCTCCGGCGACTACGCCGGCTGGAACTTCGGGCTGGCCGAGGGCGGCTTCGGCGGCCTGCTGATCGCCGTCGTCCTGATGGCGGTCATGTACTCGGCCATGGTGTTCGGCCTGGCCGAGCTGGGTTCCGCGCTGCCGACCGCCGGCGGTGGCTACACCTTCGCCCGGCGCGCGCTGGGCCCGTGGGGCGGCTACGCCACCGGCATCGCCGTGCTCATCGAGTACGCGATCGCGCCGGCCGCCATCGCCACCTTCATCGGCGCCTACGTGGAGTCCCTCGGCCTGTTCGGGATCACCGACGGGTGGTGGGTCTACCTCGCCGTCTACGCGATCTTCATCGGCATCCACCTGCTGGGCGTCGGCGAGGCGCTGAAGGTCATGATGGCCATCGCCGGGGTCGCCGTCGCCGGCCTGGTGCTCTACCTGGTGGGCGCCGTCCCGGCCTTCGATGCCGGCAAGCTGCTCGACATCGCGCCCACCGGCGCCGCCGGCGCCTCGGACTTCCTGCCGTACGGGGTGCTCGGCATCTGGGCGGCGTTCCCTTTCGCGATCTGGTTCTTCCTCGCCGTCGAGTGCGTGCCGCTGGCGGCCGAGGAGGCCCGTGACCCCGCCCGGGCGATGCCGCGGGGCATCGTGGCGGCGATGGGCGTGCTGCTCGTGCTGGCCGTGCTGATGCTGGTGTTCACCTCCGGGGCGGGCGGGTCGGCGGCGATGTCGGCCAGCGGCAACCCGCCGGTCGAGGCGCTCGAGGTCGCCGGGGCGTCGAGCTGGCTGACCACGGTGGTCAACTACGCCGGGCTCTTCGGCCTGGTCGCCAGCTTCTTCTCGATCATCTACGCGTACTCGCGGCAGACCTTCGCCCTGTCCCGGGCCGGGTACCTGCCACGCCGGCTGTCGATCACCAACTCCCGCAAGGCGCCGATGCTCGCGCTGCTGGTGCCCGGCGCGATCGGTTTCGTGCTCTCGCTGACCGGCCAGGGCGCGATGCTGCTCAACATGGCGGTGTTCGGCGCGACGGTCTCCTACGTGCTGATGATGGTCTCCCACATCGTGCTGCGCCGGCGCGAGCCGGACCTGCCGCGGCCCTACCGGACCCCGGGCGGCACGGTCACCACCGGCATCGCGCTGGTGCTCGCCGCGGCGGCCGTCCTGGCCACCTTCCTGGTCGACCCGGTCGCCGCGGTGTGGACGCTGGTCGCCTACGGCGTCTTCCTGACCTACTTCGCCCTCTACAGCCGGCACCACCTGGTGGCCGCGGCGCCGGAGGAGGAGTTCGCCGCACTCGCCGCCGCCGGCGAGGAGCTGCGGTGAACCGGCGGACCACGCTGGCCGGGCACACCTACGAGTTCCCGGCGCTGTCGGACCTGCTGGCCAAGGCCACCCCGGCCCGCTCCGGCGACGTCCTCGCCGGCGTCGCCGCGGAGTCGGAGGCGCAGCGGGTGGCCGCCCAGCTGGTGCTGGCCGACGTGCCGCTGGCCACCTTCCTCGACGAGCAGGTGGTCGGCTACGACGAGGACGACGTCACCCGGCTGATCCTCGACGGCCACGACCCGGCCGCGTTCGCCCCGGTCTCCGCCCTCACGGTGGGGGAGTTCCGCGACTGGCTGCTGGCCCGGGCCGCCGAGGGCGACGAGGCGGCGATCTCCGGCCTGGCCCGCGGGCTGACCCCGGAGATGGTCGCGGCGACGTCGAAACTGATGCGCACCGCCGACCTGGTCGCCGTCGGCCGCCGCACCCGGGTGGTCACCGGGCTGCGCAGCACGCTGGGGCTACCCGGACGGCTGGCGTCCCGGCTGCAGCCCAACCACCCCACCGACGACGCGATCGGGGTGACGGCGAGCATCCTGGACGGGTTGCTGCACGGCTGCGGGGACGCCGTCATCGGGATCAACCCGGCCACCGACTCCCCGACGCGGACCGTCGCCCTGCTCGAACTGGTCGACGCGGTGATCAGCCGCTACGAGATCCCCACCCAGTCCTGCGTGCTGGCCCACGTGACCACCACGCTGCGGGCGCTGGAGGCCGGGGCCCCGGTCGACCTGGTGTTCCAGTCGGTCTCCGGGACGCAGGCGGGCAACCGCGGGTTCGGGGTCACCCTGGACCTGCTCGCCGAGGCCCGGGCCGGTGCCCTGGAGCTGGGACGCGGCACGGTCGGGGAGCACGTCACCTACTTCGAGACCGGGCAGGGCTCGGCGCTGTCGGCCGACGCGCACCGCGGCGTCGACGGCCGGGCGGTCGACCAGCAGACGCTGGAGTGCCGCGCCTACGGGGTGGCCCGCGCGTTCGACCCGCTGCTGGTGAACACCGTCGTCGGATTCATCGGCCCGGAGTACCTCTACGACGGCAAGCAGGTGATCCGGGCCGGGCTGGAGGACCACGTCTGCGGCAAGCTGCTGGGCCTGCCGATGGGCGTGGACGTCTGCTACACGAACCACACCGACGTCGACGGCGACGACACCGACACGTTGGTGCTGCTGCTGGGCGCCGCCGGCTGCGGGTTCGTCATCGCCGTCCCCGGGTCGGACGACGTGATGCTGCACTACCAGTCGCTGTCCTTCCAGGACGTGCTCACCGCCCGGCAGGTGCTCGGCCTCCGGCCCGCGCCGGAGTTCGAGACCTGGCTGGGCCGGATGGAACTGCTCGACGACGCCGGCCGGGTGCGCGACCTGGCCCCCGACACCCCCGCGGCGAAGGCCCTGCTCGCCGCGGCCCTCCCATGACCCATCCCGAGGGCCGAAGTCGCGACTTTGGCCCTCCGGACGACCCGTGGGCGGTGCTGCGCGGGTCGACCCGCGCCCGGGTGGCGCTGGGCCGGGCCGGCGACGGCCTGCCGACGGCCCGCTGGCTGGAGTTCCGGGCCGCGCACGCCGCCGCCCGGGACGCCGTGCACACCGCGCTGGACGGCGACCTGGTGCGGACGGCGCTGACCGCGGCCGGCGTGCCCCTCGACGTGCTCGAGGTGCGCAGCCGGGCACCCGACCGGGGCACCTACCTGCAGCGCCCCGACCTGGGCCGGCAGCCGGCCGAGGGCACCGAGCTGCCGGCCGGCCGCTACGACCTGGCGCTGGTGCTCGCCGACGGGCTCTCGCCACGGGCGGTGCACGAGCACGCCGCCGGCACCGTCGCGGCGGTGCTCGAGCGGCTGCCCGGCTGGTCGGTGGCCCCGATCGTGCTGGCGCACCAGGCCCGGGTGGCGCTGGGCGACCCGGTCGGGCAGGCGCTGGGCGCCGCGGTGGTCGTCGTCGCCGTGGGGGAGCGGCCCGGCCTCAGCTCGGCCGACAGCCTGGGCCTCTACCTCACCTCCGGCCCGCGGCCGGGGCGCGCGGACTCCGAGCGCAACTGCATCTCCAACGTGCGCCCCCCGCACGGGTTGGCCTACGTGCAGGCCGCGGACACCCTCGCCGCGCTGCTGCAGGCGGCCCGACGGCTGGGTGCCTCCGGGGTGGTGCTCAAGGACGAGGGGGCGGCCCTGCCGCCGGGCGGCGGATGATCAGCGCCGGACCTGGCGCCCCACCCACATCACGCCGCTGAGCAGCCTCTCGACCGGGTCGCGGCGGGGCGGCTCCTCGGTCGCGGGCCAGCGCGGCGCCATGTCCGGGTCGGCGTCGACCTTGGCCGCGGTGACGCTGGTGGGGGTGGTGACGGTGCCGATGCGCACCTGCAGCCGCTGCCGGATGTCGTCGGGGGTGTAGGACCGACGGTGCCGTTCGTGGCGGGTCAGTACTGCGCCGGTGGCAGCGACTCCTGCGAGACCGGCGACTCCGAGGAGCTTCACGAGGCGCATGTCCCCTACGGTATCGGCGTGGCCGACTCCCGTGCCCTTTCGCTGCACGACGCTGTGGAGCTGACTCGCACCGGTGACGTGTGGGTGTTCCGTGGTGCGTCGCTGGCGGACCGGGCCATCCAGACCCTGACCAACGCCCCGGTGAACCACGTCGGCATGGCCGTGGTCATCGACGACCTGCCACCGCTGCTGTGGCACGCCGAGCTCGGGCACTCGCTGCCGGACGCCTGGACCGGCCACCACCAGCGCGGCGTGCAGCTGCACGACCTGAACGACGCGGTCTGCGTGTGGCGCAAGCGGTACGGCCAGCAGGCCTGGCTGCGCCAGCTCGTCGGCCCGGCCGACGACGGCGGCGTCACGCAGGAGATGGAGGACGAGATGCTGCGCACCATCGCCCTCCTCGACGGCCGGCCGTTCCCCACGACCCGCGGCCTGGTGCGCGGCTGGGTCAACGGCAAGGTCCGCCGGCACGAGTCCAACGACACCGTCTTCTGCGCCGAGCTGGTCGCGGCCACCTACACCGCGATGGGGCTGCTGCCGGCCAACCGGCCGCTGACGAGCTACGACCCGGGCAGTTTCTGGTCCGGCGACCAGCTGGGCCTGATCGGCGCGGAGCTGGGCCCGGAGATCGAGGTCGACGTTCCCGACGCGACTGACCCCTGCTGACCCGGGGGGTTCAGCGGGGCTCGGTCGCGCCGTCGCCGAAGACCTCGCGGGGGTCGAGCCGGCCGTCGACGACGTCCGCGGCGAGGTCGTCCACGGTGCGGCCCCGGGCATAGGCCTGGGCGCGGAGCACGGCCAGCGCCTCGTCGGTCTCGACCCCCAGCGCCAGGCTGGTCATGCTCATCGCCCGCCACACCCCGGCGCGGTGCCGGGCCGACGGGCTCTGCAGCCACCGCGGGCCGTCGGTCTCCTCCCACGACGACCACACCGCGGCCTCGGCCAGGGTGGCGGTGACGAGGTCGCCGATGGTCATGGCGGCGAACACGTCGAGCACCGGCACCTCGTCGGCCCGGCGGAAGTACAGGTCGATCGCGCCGGCACCGGCCAGGCCGCGGCGCAGCGGCAGCGCGACGATGCCCCGGTAGGGGGTGCGGGACAGCAGCAGGTCGTGGAAGGCCGGCCAGCGGCGCGCCATGTCCTGCGCGACGACGAACACCGGCTGGCGGGCCTCGCTGGCCTGCAGGCACGGACCGGCCCCGACGGTGAACTGCAGCCGCTCGGCCAGGCCGGAGTGCGCGTCGCTGGCGCCCAGGGGGAAGTGCCGGTCGGGGTCGACCCGCACGCTGATCCCGACGCCGTCCACGGGCAGCACCCGGGCCACCGCCCGGGACAGCCGCTGCGGCAGCAGCTCCGGCAGGGCTTCCGGCGTCGCCTGCTCCGAGAGGGCCGCGCGGAACCGCTCGGCCAGGGTCGCGCCGCTGTCCATGCGCGTGAGGTGCCCCCAGCGGCGAGCGGCAACCGTGCGAGCCCGGCGGTCATCCGGCTACGGCGGTGGGCACCTTCCGCCGGCCCAGCTCCAGCACGGTGTCGTCGTCCCGGGCGAGGTCGCCGTCGTGCGTCACGCAGACCACCAGCCGGCCGGCCAGCGCCCGGCGCAGGTCGGCGACCAGCGCCCGGGCCGTCGGCGGGTCCAGGTGCGCGGTCGGCTCGTCGAGCAGGACGACGTCCCGGTCGGCGAGCAGCGCGCGGGCGACGGCCAGCCGCCGGCGCTCACCACCGGACAGGCTCGTCCCGCCCGCGCCGACCGGGGCGTCGAGGCCGGCCGGCAGCGCGGCCAGCAGCGGCCCCAGCCCGGCCGCGCTCAGCGCCGACCGCATCGCGGCGTCGCCGTCCGGCCCGGCCAGCGCGCCGCGTGGGCGGGCCAGCGCCAGATTGGCCCGCAGCGAGGCGTCGAAGACGTGCGCGTCCTGCGGGCACCAGGCGACGGCGGCCCGGACGTCCTCGCCGGTCAGCTGCGCCACCGCGACCGGGCGGCGGCCGTCGCCCAGGACGTACTCGCCCGACGCCGGCCGCAGGGCAGCCATCAGCACGCTCAGCAGCGTCGACTTGCCCGAGCCGGAGGGGCCGGTCACGACCAGCCAGTCGGGCCCGGCGGTGGCGACCAGGTCGAGGTCGCGGAGCACGCCGGGCCGCCCGGGCCAGCCGGCGGTGAGCCGCTCGGTGCCCAGCTCCCGCACCGGTCGCGGCGCAGGAAGGCGGTTCTCCGCTGCGGGGTCGGCGGCCACCGGCTCGGCCAGCACCGCCTCGACCCGGGCGCGCGCGTCCCGCCAGGCCGATCGGTGCCGCCGGGCGGCGTTCACCGAGACCAGCGGGTCGAGCAGGGCGAGCGGGGCCAGGGCGAGCACCGCGGCGGCCGGAGCGGACAGCGCGCCGGTACCGACGGCGGTCGCCCCGGCGGCCAGCGCCAGGACGGCGGCCGCGCCGCTGGCCAGCACCGCGACCGCGTCACCCACGGCGGTGGCCACGGCCGCGGACTGCGCCGCGCGGCCCTGCCGGCGACCCAGTCCGTCGAGCCGGTCGACCTCGCCGCCGGTCAGGCCGGCGGCGCGCAGGTCCGCGGCGGCCTCCAGCACGGCGCTGGTCTCCCGCAGGGTGCGGGTCTGCAGCACCGCGGCCGACCGCGCCGGGCCGTGGTCGGCGACCCGGTGCACGGCCAGGATCGTGAGCACCGCGACCAGCAGGACGACGCCGGTGAGCGCACCGGCCCGCGGGTCGAGCACCGCGATCACCGCCGTCGTCCCGGTCAGCACGGTGCCGGCGACCAGGGGTGGTGTGCCCACCCGGACCGACAGGTCCTGCAGCAGACCGACGTCCCCGACCAGGTGGGCCAGCGCGCGGCCCGGCGAGCGGTCGGCCGCGGGACCCTGCGCGGCCAGTGCGCTCCACAGCCGCAGCCGGGTGCGCTGGGCGAGCTGGAGGGCGGCGTCGTGACCGGCCAGCCGTTCCAGCCAGCGAAGGCCGGCGCGGGCGAGCCCGAAGCCGCGCACGCCCGCGGTCGCGACCAGCAGGGTGAGGACCGGTGGCTGCTCGGCGGCCCGGACGATCAGCCAGCCCGAGACCGCGGTGAGCGCGATCCCGGACGCGCTGGAGGCGGCGCCGGCGAGCACCGAGCGCACGACCGCCCGGCGGGGCCGGCCCAGCCCGCCGTCCCCGGCCCGGCTCCCGGTAACCGGAGCCCGGCCGCCGGGAGGGCTTTCTGTGCCGGAAGCCCGCACCGGGGCCGTGGTGGCCGGGGGGACGGCGGGGGTGTCGAGATCGACGACGGCGTCGGCGAGGGCGGCCAGCGACGGCTCGTGGGTGACCAGCACGGTGCACAGGGAGCCGCGCAGCTGGTGCAGGACCTCGGCGACCCGGGCGGTGGAGGCGGCGTCCAGCGACGCGGTCGGCTCGTCGAGGAGCAGCACCCGGGCGCCGACCTGCACGCGCACCAGCGCCCGGGCGAGGGCCACCCGCTGCAGCTCACCGGGGGAGAGGGTGCGGCAGGCGCGGTCGCGCAGGGGTCCGGCGTCGAGCCAGTCCAGCGCGGCCTCGACCAGCGCGTCCGCCCGATCCTCGGGCAGGTCCGCGGCGTACCGGCGCAGCTCGCCGGCGACGGTGTCGGCGACCGTGCGCGGGAACTGGGGGACGACGGCGACGTCCTCGGGCCGCAGCACCGTGCCGGACACCGCGGCCGAGGCGCCGTCGAGCAGCTGCCCGGCGAGGACGGCGAGCACCGTGGACTTGCCCGACCCGCTGGGCCCGCGCAGCGCCACCAGCTCGCCGGGGTCGACGGTGAGGTCGAGGCCGGCCACCGCGGGGGCGCGCCGGCCGGGGTAGCCGACGGTCAGGCCGGTGACGGTGATGCCGCGCGGCCGGCCCGCCGGGGGTGCCGCGACCACCGGGCGCGGCACCGGGGTGGCGAGCACCCGGCGGGCCGCGGCGGCGGCCTCGGTGGCGTCCTCGGCGGCGTGGTGCGCCGACCCCAGGGCCCGCAGCGGCGCGAAGGCCTCCGGGGCGAGCAGCAGCGCGAGCAGCCCGACGTCCAGCGAGAGGTGTCCCTCGACCAGCCGGACGCCGACGGTGACCGCGACCAGCGCGACCGACAGGGTGGCGATCAGCTCGAGCACCAGCGCGGACAGGAACGCGACCCGCAGCGTGGCCAGCGTGCGCCGGCGGGTGGTCTCGCCCAGCTCGGCCAGGGCGTTGAGCTGGTCGGCGGCGCGGCCCAGCCCGACCAGCACCGGCAGGCCCCGGACCAGCTCGGCGACGTGCCCGGCGACCCGGTCCAGCGCGCGGGCGGCGGCCGCCGTGGCGTCCCGGGTGTGCAGGCCGACCAGGGCCAGGAACAGCGGCACGAGCGGCAGGGTGACCGCGACCAGCAGCGCGGACAGCCAGTCGGCGACGCCGATCGCCACCAGCACCACCGGCGGGACGACGACCGTCTGGGCCAGCGCCGGGAGGTAGGTGGCCAGCGCCGGGCCGAGGTCGTGCAGCCGGGTGGTGGCCAGCACCGCGGCGGGCCCGCGGCCGCCGGCGGCGTCCACCGCCTCGCCCTCGCCGGCCAGCAGCCGGGTCAGCAGCCGGTGGCGGAGGGCGTCCTCGGCGCGGCGGGCGTCCCGGGCGGCGAGCACCGCGCCGGCGGCACGCGCCGCCGCCCGCACGGCGATCCCGAGCGCGGCCACCGTCAGCGCCGTCCCGGGGACGCCGGCCGCTCCGCCGGCGGCGACGTCGGCCACCGCCCGGGCCAGCCCGGCGGCGAGCAGGACGACGCCGACGGTCTGGACCAGGGCTGCCGTCGCGGCCCGGGCCAGCGCGCCGGGCAGCCCCGGCACCCCGGCCAGCGCCCCCAGCGGCCCGCGTCCCCCGCTTCCTTCCGCCAAAATGGCCATTTTGGCGGAACCGGGGAAGGTCATGCGGGCACCTGCTCGCGGTGCGGGGTCTCCGGGTCGGCGGTCAGCCGCTGGCGGAACACCCAGTACGTCCAGGCCTGGTAGCCGAGCACCACCGGCAGGCCGAAGCCGGCGACCCAGGTCATAACGGTGAGCGTGTAGTCGCTGACCGAGGCGTCCGCCACGGTGACGTCGAAGGCGGCGTCGATCGTGGACGGCACGACCACCGGGTAGGCAGCCCCGAAGATCGTGGCCGCGGCGGCGAGCAGCAGCACCGACCAGGCGGTGAAGGCGGCGCCCTCGCGGTCGGCCCGCAGGAACTGCCTGGCCACCAGCACCGACAGCGCAGCGACCAGCCACAGCGCCGCGGTGACCGCGGTGCCCGAGCGCAGCTGCACCAGCCCGGCCCACGCCAGCAGGGGCAGCGCGGCGACCAGGGACCAGCGGCGGGCGAACGCCCAGGCGGCCGCGCGCACCGGCCCCTCGACCTTGAGCGCCAGGAAGACCGCGCCGTGGACGAGCGAGAAGCCCAGCACGGCGAGGCCACCCAGCAGCGCGGACCAGCCGATGCCGGCGAGCGCGCCGCCGACCCGGATGCCGTCGGCGTCGATCGGCAGGCCCAGCGTGGTGGCGCCCAGCGCCGCCCCGATGCCGAGCGCGGCGACCAGCGAGCCGGCGGTGATGACGTGCGTCCAGGTGCTGTCCCACCGGGCGTCGTGGGAGGAGTGCCGCCACTCGAAGGCCACCGCCCGCACGATCAGCCCGAGCAGCACCAGCACGAACGGCAGGTACAGCGCCGGCAGCCAGGTGGCGTACCAGCCGGGGAAGGCGGCGAAGACCGCGCCGGCGGCGGTGATCAGCCAGACCTCGTTGCCGTCCCACAGCGGGCCGATCGAGCGCAGCATCAGGTGCCGGTCGGCCGGCCGGCGGCCGAGCACCGGCAGCAGCGCAGCGACGCCGAAGTCGAAGCCCTCGAGCAGCAGGAAACCGGTCCACAGCACGGCGACGGCGGCGAACCACAGGGTCTGCAGGTCCATGGTGAGCTCCTAGTAGGCGAAGGAGAGGACGTCGTCGTCGGCGTCGCGGCCGCCGGGGGTGTCGTCGTCCGGGCTGCCGCCGGGCGGGCCGCCCGGCGTCGGGGCGCCGTCGCCGCTGGTGACCCCCCGGCGGACGAAGTGCGCGAGCAGGCCGAACTCGATGACGGCGAGCACGCCGTAGACGAGGGTGAGCACCGACAGCGACGTCCAGACCTCGGCGGCGGTGACGCCGGGGGAGACGGCCTGGGCGGTGAAGAACCAGATCTGCTCGTCGACCGGCACGTCGGGGTTCGGGACGACGACGAACGGCTGGCGGCCCATCTCGGTGAACACCCAGCCCGCCGCGTTGCCCACGAACGGGGCACCGACGGCCAGCAACGAGCCGTAGACGCCGACCTTCGAGGTCGGCACCCGGCCCTTCCGGGTGGCCCAGAGCGCGTACGCGCCGACCCCGGCCGACAGCACGCCCATGCCGATCATCAGCCGGAAGCCCCAGTAGGTCACCGCGAGCACCGGGCTGTAGTCGACCGGCTCGCCGGCCAGGTCGCCGAAGCGGTCGGGGTCGTCGGGGTAGGTGGCGCCGTAGACCTCGGCGTAGCGCTCCTGCAGCTCGTTGACCCCGGGGACGGCGGTGGAGAAGTCGCCGTGCGCCAGGTAGGAGAGCACGTAGGGAACGGTGAAGGAATGCACGTCGTCGCACTCGTTGCTGCCCAGCTTGCCGAAGGCGAAGACCGAGAAGGACGCCGGCGCCTCGGTCTCGCACAGGGCTTCGGCCGAGGACATCTTGAGCGGCTGCTGCTGGTACATCAGCTTGCCCTGCCAGTCGCCGGTGAGGGCGACCGCGAGGAAGGCGGCCAGCGACACCCAGCCGCCCAGCCGGACCGAGCGGTGCCAGACCCGGTGATCGACGTCGTCGGGGGAGAGGCCGGCCAGTCTGCGCCGGCGCAGGTGCCACAGGCCGATGCCGACCAGCAGCGCGCCGGCCACGGTCAGCGCGGCGACGACCGCGTGGCTGAAGGCGGCGATCGCGGTGTTGTTGGTCAGCACGGCGCCGATGCTGGTCAGCCGGGGCGCATCGCCGTCCATCACGACGCCGACCGGGTGCTGCATCCAGGAGTTGGCGGCGATGATGAAGTACGCGCTCACCACCGAGCCGAGAACCGCCGCCCACAGGGCGGCCAGGTGCACCTTCTTCGGGATCCGACCCCAGCCGAAGATCCACAGGCCGAGGAAGGTGGACTCGAGGAAGAAGGCGAGCAACGCCTCCATCGCCAGCAGCGAGCCGAAGACGTCGCCGACGAAGCGGCTGTACTCGCTCCAGGCCAGGCCGAACTGGAACTCCTGCACCAGCCCGGTGGCCACGCCGAGCACGAAGTTGATCAGGTAGACGCGGCCCCAGAACCGGGTCATCCGCAGCCACTCGGGCTTGTCGGTGCGCACCCACATGGTGTGCATGACCGCGACCAGCAGCCCCAGTCCGATGGTCAGCGGGACCATCAGGAAGTGGTAGACGGTGGTGATCCCGAACTGCCAGCGAGCGATGTCCAGCACGTCCACCGCGGTCTCCCTCGAGTAGCTGTCGTACGATCGACGCGTTGTTTCTACGCTGCGTAGAACCCACTCTTCTACGACGCGTAGAAAAATGCTCTGTGAGTCGGGCGACAGGAGGTCCGGTGGCATCTCTCGGCGAGCTGGAGCGGGCCGTCATGGACCGGCTGTGGTCGGCCGGCGGTGCGCTCAGCGCGGCCGACCTGCGGGACGGACTGGCCGATCGTGGGCTGGCGTTGACCACCGTGCACACCGTGCTGACCCGGCTGGAGCAGAAGGGCTTCGTCGTGCACGACGAGGAGCGGCCGCGCCGGTTCACCGCCCGCGCCTCCCGCGAGGAGCACGCCGCCGAGCTCATGCGCGAGGTGCTCGGTCAGGCCGGGAACCGGCAGGCCGCGCTGGCCCGGTTCGTGGGCTCGGTCAGCGCCGACGAGGTGGGCATGCTGCGGCAGCTGCTGGCCGAGCACGCCGGCGCCGGCGTGGACGAGCCCCCCGCCGGCTGACCGTGCTCCCGGCCACCGCGGTCGCGCTCGGCGTCCTGGCCGCCCTGCTGGCCTGGCCCGTGCCCGTCGCGCTCGCCCGCGCCGGGTGGCCGCGGCGCGACCCGCTCACCGCGCTGCTGTGCTGGCAGGCGATCGGCCTGGCCGGCGGGCTGTCCATGATCGGCGCACTGCTGGTGCACGGCCTGGCACCGTGGGGGCACTCGCTGCCCGAGGCCTGGTGGCGCTGGGTGACCCGGGAGCCGGCGCAGGAGGCCGTGCGGGGCGACCACTGGGTCGCCCAGACTCTCGCCGCCGTGCTGGCGCTGGAGCTGCTGGGCGTGCTGCTGCTGTCGTCGGTCCGCACCGCCCGCACCCGACGCCGGCACCGCGAGCTGCTGGAGCTCGTCGTCCGGCCCGGCGGCCCGGCGGGGGAGACCCTGCTGCTCGAGCACCCCGCGCCGGTGGCGTTCTGCATCCCCGGCGCCCGGCCGCTGCTCGTGCTCTCCTCGGGGATGCTGGCCGAGCTGGACGACGCCCAGCTGGCCGCCGTCATCGCCCACGAGCGGGCGCACCTGGCCGAGCGGCACCACCTGCTGCTGCTGCCGTTCGTCGCCTGGCGGGCCGCGCTACCGGTGCTGCCGGCGGCCGGCCGGGCGCACGACGCCGTCCGGGACCTGGTCGAGATGCGCGCCGACGACGTGGCGCTGGGCTCGCTGTCCGGCCCCGATCCGCGCCGCACGCTGGCCGTCGCGATCGTGGCCGCCGCGGGCGGGTCGAGCGGGCAGGTGCCCGACGGGGCGCTTGCCATCACCGGGGGGTCGGTGGCGGTTCGCGTGCGGCGGCTGCTCGCCCCCGCGGATCCGCTGCCCCCCGGAGCCCGGGGGGCAGCACTGGCCGGCGCGGTCGCCCTGCTCCTCGTGCCGACGCTGCTGCTGCTGCTTCCCGCCGTGGCCTGACTCGCCCGGCCGGCCGGCGGTCACCACCCCTACCGGCGTCACCCGAGCCACCCGACCACCGGGCCTGCACCCGGTCCACGACAGTCGAATGGCCCGGGTCCAGCATCCGATCCGGACGATCCACCACCGTTCTGAGTCGCCACGGCGACATGTCCACCCGTCGACATGTCTCGCCGGGCGACATGTCTCGCCGGGCGACGGCCGGTTCGCCGGGTGGCGGGAACGCTCAGCCCTCCGGAACGTGGCCCCGGCTCGCCAGCCAGGCGGCGGCCAGCTCGCGCGCCCGCTGCACCGGGTCGACGGCGCCGAGCCCGGGGGTGGTCCACTCCCGGGCCGAGCGGGCCAGCGCGCCGTCGTAGCAGAGCAGCAGGGTGGTGGCGGCCTCGTCCGGGTCGGCGACGCCGGCGGCAACGGCGAGCTCCCGTAGCCGGTCGGTCAGCAACCGCGAGTCGGCGCGCAGCCACGGCTGCCCCGGGTGGTCGGCCGGCAGCTCGGTGGCCGCGGCGAGGAACCCGCAGCCGCGCCGATTGCCCTCCCGCTCCCGGTACCGGACCGCGGCGTCGAAGACCGCCAGCAGTCGGTCGACCGGATCGGTGCGCTCGGCGAGCACCTCGTCCCAGACTCGACGCCACAGTTCGTGCCGCTGCTCCAGGTAGGCGGCCACCAGTCCGTCCTTGCCGGCGAAGTGGGCGTACATCGTCGCCGGGGCCACCTGGGCGCGGGCGAGCACCGCGTCGACCCCGGTCGCGGCGATGCCGGACTCGTAGAAGAGCTCGCCGGCGGCGGTGAGCAGTCGCTCGCGAGCGGGCCGGGTCGCGGAACGCGGGGTCACGGCCTTAGTGTAACGCTCGTTATGGCGAAGCGATCGTTACAGTCAGCGGCGCTCGACCGGCCGGCCGCTCTGATCGTGCCCGGACTGGCGGTCATCGCGGTCACGTACGGGCTGGCCAGGTACGGCTTCGGCCTCTACCTGCCGCAGTTCCGGGCCGCGTTCGGGCTCTCTCCGGGCACCGCGGGCGCGATCGCGTCGGCCGGCTACCTGGCGTACTGCCTCGCCGCCGTCGCGGGCCAGCGGCTGGCCGGGCGGGCCCGAGGTCGCCGGGCGCTCTGGCTGGCCGGGGGCACGGCTGCGCTGGGCTCGCTGCTCGTGGCAGCCGCGTGGTCGGTCCCGGCCCTGGCGGTCGGGGTGCTCGTCGCCGGCAGCGGGGCAGGGGCAGCCACCCCGGCGCTGGTCGCCGCGGTGTCGGCGACCGTGCGGCCGGACGCCGAACCCCGGGCGCAGGCGCTGGTCAACAGCGGAACCGGTGCCGGCGTCGTCGTCGGCGGGCTGCTCGTGCTCGCCGTGCCCAGCGCCTGGCGGCCGGCCTGGGCGGGGTTCGCGGTGGGAGCCGTGCTGGTCACCGGGTGGGCCGACCGGAACAGCCGCTGGCCCACCGTTCCGCCGACCCGCCCGGAGGCGCCGCTGCGCGACCTGGTCCGGCCGCTGGTCGCCGCCGTCCTGGCGGGTGCGGGCTGCGCCGCCGTGTGGACGTTCGGGCGGGACCTGATGACCGGTGCCGGTGCGCTGCCCGAGGGCACGACCGGGCTGCTCTGGTGCGTGCTGGGAGCCGCCGGCCTGATCGGTGGGCTCAGCGGCGACCTGGTGCTGCGGGTGGGGCTGCGCGGGGCCTGGCTGTGCTCGGCCGGGATCGCGGCCGCCGCCGTCCTGCTGCTCGCCGCGCTGCCCGGCTCGCCCGCCGTCGTGGCGCTTGCGCTGGCCGGGTTCGGCGCCGCGTTCGTCGCGCTCAGCGGGGTGCTCATCGTCTGGGGCGGGTGCCGGGCACCCGCGGCGGCACCGCAGGCCGCGGCGGTGCTGTTCATCGGCCTCACGGTGGGGCAGGCGGCCGGCGCCCTGCTGCTGGGGGCGGTGGCGGACGGGACGAGCACCCGGACGGCGTTCCTCGTCGCTGCGGCCCTGGTCCTCGCCGCGGCACCGGCCGCGGAACCGGCCGCGGAACCCGTGGTGCCCGGGTGCGATCCGGCGGTGGCGGTCAGCCGGTCGGGTCGTCGAGCTCGCGGCGGGCGGCGTCGCGCTGGTCCCGGGCCTCGGTGACATCGGCACGGGCATCGGCCAGGTCGTCCTGCAGGCCCACGATCAGCTGGGCGGACGCCAGTGGGTGACCGTCGTCCAGCAGGCCCCGGACCCGGGCGGCGAGCTCGAGCTGCGAGCGGGAGTAGCGGCGGTGCCCGCCGCCGGAGCGGTGCGGGGCGAGGACGCCGGCGGAGTCGAGGCTGCGCAGGAAGGCCGCCTGGACGCCCAGGAGCTCGGCCGCCTGGCTCATCGTGAGCACCGGGTGTTCGGGGTCGTCGAGGGGGCGCAGCGGGTCGGGGTTCACGGGGCGTCCTCCGGGTGGGAACGGCGGAGGGGCGGGGCCGCGCGGCCCCGCCCCTCCCGGAGCGTCCGGCCGATCAGCTCTCGACAGACTGCTGAGCGGACCCGCCCTCGATGGTGTGCGCCTCCACCGCGGCCGGGGTGTCGGCCCGGGTCACGGAGATCTTGCGCGCCTTGGCCTTCTCCGCGACCGGGATGCTCACGGTGAGCACACCGTCGTGGTAGCTGGCCTCCAACCGGTCGGTGTCGAGGCTGCGGCCCAGCACCAGCTGCCGGGTGTAGCTGCCGAACGGCCGCTCGGCCACCGACCACTCCGCGTTCTCGAGCTGCGGAACGGAACGCTCGGCGCTGATCGTCAGCGTGGTGCCCTCGACCGACAGGTCGATCGAGCCGGGGTCGACACCGGGCAGGTCGAAGTGGGCGACGAAGTGGTCGCCGACGCGGTAGGCGTCCATCGGCATGCCCGCCAGGGCACGGGCCGTGGTGGTGCCGGCGCGGCCGGTGAGCTGGTCCAGCGCGCGGAAGGCGGCGGACGTGGCGGCGAACGGGTCGTAGGCGGTCAGCATCATGGCTGAGTACCTCCAGGTCGTACGGGTGCTGTTCTGGTGTGCGCTGCCTGCTGGGATCCGTTCCCTGCGGAACCTCCAGTGGCAACTGAAGAATACCTCGGACGCGCACCGAGGTAAACATCGCGGGCCGGAGAAGATTCCGCCACGTCGTGCGGACGGCAACGGGAGCGCAGGGGCTCAGGAGGGCGAGCGCCCGTCGGGCCGGTCGAAGCTGACCTCGACCTCCTGGAACCCCTTGCTGCGCTGGGCCTTGGCCATGCCGGTGTAGCTGCGCCGGTCGCCGGCGGTCAGGTGCACGTCGTCGGTGAACGGGGTGAGCAGCGCGCGCGGGTAGAGCCGGTCGACCCGGACCACGTTGATCTCCACGCACAGCACGCCGACGACGGCGGCCAGGTAGAGGAACGCCAACAGCCCCAGGACCAGCGCGAACACCCCGTTGGTCGCGCTGGCGGTCTCCATCACGTACCCGACGTAGGTGACGCCGAAGGTCTGCAGCAGCTGCCAGAGCACGGCGGCGGTCAGTGCACCGGGGAGCACCTGCCGGACGGTCAGGGGCCGCGGCGTGGCCAGCCGGAAGGCGAAGACGAAGACCACCGCGTTGACGGCGATCGCGGCGAGGAAGAGCGCCACCCGCAGCAGCGAGCCGAACGGCCCGGCGTCCCCGGCGCCCACCGCGGACAGCGCCGTGGTCCCGACGACCGCCAGGCCGGCGGTGCCCAGGAGCAGCAGGCTGCGACCGCGGGCGAGGAACGGGTTGGGCCGGACATTGCGCGGCACCGCCCACGCGGTGTTCATCGCGTACTGCACCGCCTGCGCGACGCCCAGCCCGCCGTACAGCGAACCGAGCACGCCGACGACGATGCCCAGCACGCCCCCGCTCAACTCACCGGGCCGGCCCAGCTGCTCACCGACCACCGGGAACTGGCTGAGCGCCGAGTCGATGACCCGCTGCTGCAACTCCGGGTTCCCGGTCAGGACGTACCCCAGGATCGTGGACATCAGCAGCAGCAGGGGGAACAGCGAGACGAACGCGTAGTAGGTGATCAGCGCGGCGAGGTAGGGCCCGAAGTCGTCGACGTACTTGTAGACGACGGCGATCGGGAAGCTCGCGCCCGGGTGGCGCCGCTGCAGCCGGTCGAGTCGGTCGGCAAGGCTCACCGGCGCAGTGCACCACGGCCTTCCGTTGCGCACCACAGGACTCGAGCGCGCGGCAGCCGCCCGACCGGGAGAGGGTCGGCGGTGTGCACGAGCAGACCGCGGCCGACGCCGTCCAGCCCTTCCGCGTCGACGTGCCGCAGGCCGAGGTGGACGACCTCGCCGACCGGCTGACCCGGACCCGGTGGCCGGCGCCGGCCCCGGCAGACGCCGAGGACGGCTCCCGCGGGCTACCGGCCGCGGTGCTGCGCGAGCTGGTCGAGCACTGGTGCACCGGCTGGGACTGGCGGGCGCAGGAAGCGGCGCTGAACGCCTGGCCGCAGGTGACGACGACGGTCGACGGCACCCGGCTGCACGCCCTGCACGTGCGCTCACCCGAACCGGACGCCGTTCCGCTGGTGCTGGTGCACGGATGGCCCGGCTCGATCGTGGAGTTCGCCCGGGTGCTCGGCCCGCTCACCGACCCGCGGGCGCACGGCGGTGACCCGGCCGACGCTGTGCACCTCGTCGTCCCCTCGCTGCCCGGCTACGGCTTCTCCGGCCCGCCGCCGGACACCGGCTGGACCACCGCGCGGATGGCCCGGGCCGTGGCCGAGCTGGTGCGCCGGCTCGGGTACGACCGGTACGCCGCGCACGGTGGCGACTGGGGGTCGCAGGTGGTCCGCGACCTGGCGGTCTGCGACGCCGCCCACCTGCTCGGCGTGCACGTGACCATGACCATGGGCCTGGCGGCCGGGCAGCCGACGACCGAGGACGAGCGCCGGGCGGCGGAGCGGGCCGCCCGCTTCCGCCGGGACCTCGCCGGCTACAACCTGCTCCAGTCGACCCGGCCGCTGTCGATCGCCGCCGCGCTCACCGACTCCCCGGTCGGCCAGCTCGCCTGGATCGCCGAGCGCTTCGCCGAGTGGACCGATCCGGCGAGCGTCGTGGACCGGGACCTGCTGCTCACCGACGTCGCCGTCTACTGGTTCACCCGCACGGCCGGCTCGTCGGCGCAGGTGTACTGGGAGACCCGGCACGCCGGCCCCGGGGAGTGGTCCCGGGAGGTGCCCACCGGGGTCGCGGTGTTCCCGTACGAGCTGATCCCGCCGACCCGGGCGGTGGTGGCGCGCACCGTCGACCTGGTGCACTGGACCGAGTTCGACCGCGGCGGGCACTTCCCGGCGATCGAGGTGCCCGACCTGCTGGTCGGCGACCTGCGGGCGTTCCTGCGGCGGGCGCGCTGAGCCAACCCACAGCGGACGTCCAGCGGCGTGGGGGAGACTTCGATCATGCGTGTTCTCTCCCGCCTGCTCGCCGTCCTGGTCATCGGTCTGGCGACCCTCCTCCTGGGCGCCGCACCGGCGCTCGCCGTTCCGCCGTTCGCGCCGGAGGAGCAGCTCGCCGATCCGGCCAACGTGCTCGACGGCGGCGAGGAGGCCGAGGTCCAGGCGGCGTTGCAGGAGCTGCAGACCGAGGACGGCACCCAGCTCTACATCACCTACGTCGAGTCGTTCGACGGGCTGGGCGGTTCCGAGTGGGCCGAGCAGGCGTTCGACCTGGCGGGGCTGGGCACCAACGAGGTGCTCTTCGCGGTCGCCACCGAACAGGAGCGCGTCGGCTACTACGTGGGGCCGAACACCCCGGTGTCCGAGGCGGACCTGGCCTCGTTCGTCTCCACCGAGGTCGAGCCGTACCTGGGCCAGGGCGACTGGACCGCCGCGGCGGTGACCCTGGCCGAGGGGATCCAGGACGGCGGGGGCAGCGCGGCCGGCGGTGCCGGCGACGGCGGCGGCGGCGCCCTGGCGGTGCTGCTCGGGATCGCGGTGATCGGTGGCGGCGGCTACGCCCTGGTCCGCAGCCGGCGCCGCAAGAAGCAGGCGGCCGCCTCGGCGAAGGCGGCCGAGGAGCGCGCGGCCGCCGAGGCCGCGGCCCGCGACCCGCACCACGGCACCTCCACCGAGCAGCTCACCTTCCGGGCCAGCGAGGAGCTGCTCGCCCTCGACGAGGCGGTCAAGACCTCCGAGCTGGACCTGGCCTACGCCCGCTCGCAGTACGGCGACGAGCCGGTCGCCGGCTTCGGCGAGGCGCTGGACGAGTCGAAGGGGGAGCTGTCCCGGGCGTTCACCATCCGCCAGGAGCTGGACGACGACATCCCGGAGGACGAGCCCACCCAGCGGCGGATGCTCACCGAGCTGCTCCAGCTGACCGCCGCGGCGAACGCCCGGCTGACCGGCCAGGCGGAGGCCTACTCCCGGCTGCGTGACCTGGAGAAGTCCGCTCCGCAGGCGCTCGGGGCGCTGGTGCCGGCGGCGGAGGCGGTCAGCGCGCAGGTGCCGGCGGCCGAGCGCACGCTGGCCGACCTCGAGCAGCGCTACGCCCGCACCGCGTGGTCGTCGGTCGCCGACAACGGAACCGAGGCGCGGGCCCGGATCGAGCTGGCCCGGCAGGTCATCGCCCACGGCCGGGCCGAGCTCGACGCCGGCCGGCCGGCCGGTGCGGTGCCGGCCATCCGTGCCGCCGAGGACGCGCTGGCGCAGAGCCGGACGCTGCTCGAGGCGGTCCGCCGGCTCGCCGACGAGCTGGAGTCGTCCGGGGCCCGGTTCGAGGCGGTGCGCATCGAGACCGAGAAGGACATCGCCGAGGCGCACGCGCTGCTGGAGCGGGGGATCGACACCCGCGGGCTGCGGGAACAGCTCGCCCGAGCGGAGAGCGCGCTGGCCGCCACCACCGGCCCGCAGCGTTCGGGCCCCGGCCTGCCCGACCCGCTGGCCGTGGTCCGGCAGCTCGACGAGGCCGACCTGGCGCTGGAAGCGGCGCTCGAGCTGGCCCGGGACGACCGGCAGCAGCAGCTGGAGCGGGCCGGGGCCCACTTCCAGTCCGCGTTCCAGTCCGCGGTCGCCTCGGTGACCATGGCCGGCGACTTCATCACCACCCGCCGCGGCGCGGTGGGCAGCTCGGCCCGCACCCGGCTGGCCGAGGCCGAACGGCACCTGGACACCGCGATGCGGCTGCGCACGGAGGACCCGACCGGCGCCCTGCACGCGGCGCAGCGCGCCGACGCGCTCGCCCGGCAGGCCATGGAGGCGGCCGAGCAGGACGTCAACCGCTACCAGTCCGACGGCTACGGCGGCGGGTACCAGGGCCGCGGTGGCTACGGCGGCAGCGGGTTCGCCGGCGGCCTGGCCGGCGGGATGCTCGGCGGCCTGCTGCTCGGCGGTCTGGGCGGGGGCTTCGGCGGGGGCTTCGGCGGTGGCGACGGGGGCGGCTTCGGTGGCGGCGGTGACTTCGGCGGGGGTGACTTCGGCGGCGGCGGCAGCTTCTGACCGGGCACACCGGACCGCCGCCGTCCGGCCGGCGCCACGCGCCCGCCCACCTGGTCCACCTGACCGGGTGTGCCGCCTAGCCTGACCGGGTGCCGGACCATCCCCACAGCCACGGCCCCGATCCGGACGCCCCGCCGCCGGATCCCGCCGCGATCGCCCGCCGCCGGTGGGCGGTGCGGCTGATGCTGTTCCTGCTGGTGCCCGCCGGGCTGGCCACCGTCATCGGCCTGATCGCGCTGTGGCCCAGCGCGGAGCAGACGGCGGCGCAGCAGGCCGCGGAGTCGTTCTACCCGCCGGGCACCACCTACCCGGTGGGCACGGTGGCCTCGGTGGAGGCGCGGGACTGCGGTGAAAGCGCCCCCGGCCAGCCGCTGCCCTGCGCCCTCCAGGCGGTGGTGGTCGTCTCGGAGGGGGAGGGCGCGGGCGACTACGTGCAGGTTGAGCTGCCCCCCGAGGTGGCCGACCTGGGCATCGAGGCCGGCGACGAGCTGGTGCTCAGCCGGGACCCCGGCATCGACGCCGGCGGGCCGACCTACCAGTTCCAGGACTTCGCCCGCGGCACACCGATCGTCGTGCTGGCGCTCATCTTCGCCATCGTCGTCGGGCTGGTGGCCCGGCTGCGCGGGCTGGCCTCGCTGCTCGGGCTCGGCTTCGCGTTCTTCGTCCTGCTGAAGTTCATGCTGCCCGCGCTGCTGGCCGACCAGTCACCGATCCTGGTCAGCCTGGTCGGGTCGGCGGCGATCATGTTCGTCGTCCTCTACCTCGCCCACGGCTTCACCGCCCGGACGACGACGGCGCTGGTCGGCACGCTGTTCGGGCTGACCCTGGTCGCCGTGATGGGAGCGGTGGCGGTCGCCGTCGCCCGGCTGACCGGCTTCTCCAGCGACGAGACCATCCAGCTGCTGCAGTTCGACCCCACGCTGGACTTCACCGGGCTGGTGCTGGCCGGCATCGTCGTCGCCGGCCTCGGGGTGCTCAACGACGTCACGATCACCCAGGCCTCGGCGATCTGGCAGCTGTCCGAGGCCTCCCCGCAGATGGGCTGGCGGGAGCTCTACTCCCGCGGGATGGCGGTGGGCCGGGACCACATCGCCTCCACCGTCTACACGATCGTGTTCGCCTACGCCGGCGCCGCGCTGCCCCTGCTGCTGCTGTTCGAGCTCTACCAGCGGCCGGCCTGGACGGTGCTCACCGGCGAGGCGCTCGGTACCGAGGTGATCCGCACCCTGGTCGGGGCGATCGCCCTGGTGCTCGCCGTCCCGGTGACCACGGCGGTGGGTGCGCTGCTGGCCGCCGCCTCGACCAGCGCCGTCCCGACGGCGCCCGTGCCCGGGTCCGGCCCGGACGTCGGCGCGGCGTCGGCGCGGGCCCGGCGGGCCGGGCCCCGGACGGGCGCACGCGCCGCCGGGCCGCGGGCCGCCGGGCGCCCGCCGCGGGAGGACGGACTGCGATGACCTCCGATCTGCTCGCATCCGCAGCGGCCGCCCCCGGGTTCATGCCGGCCGACGAGGGCCGCGCGCTCTACCGGGCCGCCCGGTCGGTGGAGGTGCCCGGCCCGCTGCTGGAGGTCGGCAGCTGGCTGGGGAAGTCGGCGCTCTACCTCGCCGCCGCCGCGCGGGAGACCGGCCGGGTGGTGGTCACCGTCGACCACCACCGCGGCTCGGAGGAGCACCAGCCCGGGTGGGAGTACCACGACCCGTCGCTGGTCGACCCGCACACCGGCCGGATCGACACCCTGCCCGGGTTCCGGCGGACGATCGCCGACGCCGGTGCGGAGGACGTCGTCCTGACCGTGGTGGCACGGTCGGAGGTGCTCGCGCCGCTTTGGTCGACGCCGCTGGCACTGCTGTTCCTCGACGGCAGCCACACCGAGGAGTCCGCCCGCCGCGACCAGGACGCCTGGGTCGCGAAGCTCGCGGCCGGCGGCACGCTGGCGATCCACGACGTCTTCCCCGACCCGGCCGACGGCGGGCAGGCACCCTTCGGCGTCTACTCCCGGGTGCTCGCGTCCGGGGAGTTCACCGAACTGCCCGGCACCGGCTCGCTGCGGTTGCTGCGCCGCGTGGCGCAGGCCCCTGGGACGATGGCCCGGTGACCATCGTGGACGACCTGACCCGGGCCCGCGCCGAGACGCTGGCCCAGATCGACGCGCTGACCCGCGAGTTCGACGAGGTCGTGGCGGCGTCGAAGTCGTCCAACGCCGACGACGAGCACGACCCCGAGGGGGCCACCATCGCCTTCGAGCGCCAGCAGGTGGCCGCGCTGCTGGCGCGGGCCCGCCGCCGGCTCGCCGACGTCGACGCGGCGCTGGTCCGGGCGGCGGCCGGCGACTACGGGACCTGCGCCGACTGCGGGCGGCCGATCGCTGCGGAGCGGCTCGAAGCCCGGCCGCAGGCCCGCACCTGCATCGAGTGCGCCGGGGGGCCGGCCCCCCGCCGGTGAGCGGGTGATCGGGCGGGACGAGCCTGGCCGGCCGTCGGCAAATTTACTACGGTGTACTCCGTGGAAATAGAGCCGTCGGCCGGGACATGAACCGCGATTCCTGGCACCTGCGCGCCGGCGCGGTGATCGCGGCGTGGCTCGCCGCGCTGGTCGCCGTCGCCCTGGCCCACCCGTTCGTGCCGGCGCCGCGCTGGCTGCTGGTCCACCTCCTGGTGCTGGGTGCCGCGAGCAACGCCATCCTGCTGTGGAGCTGGCACTTCGCCGGCGCGCTGCTGCGCCTGGAGGACGAGGCGACCCGGCGCGGACAGGCCCAGCGGATCATCCTGTTCAACGCCGGCGCGCTGGCGGTCGTCGCCGGTGTGCTCACCGCCGGCTGGGGCACGGTCGTGGCCGGTGGCGTCGCCGTCGCCGGCGCGGCGACGTGGCACGCGGTGGCCCTGCTGCGCGCGGTGCGGGCGGCGCTGCCGTCGCGGTTCGGCGTGACCATCCGGTACTACGTGGCCGCCGGTGCTCTCCTGCCGGTGGGCGTGGCGTTCGGCGTCGTGATAGCTCGCGGCACGCTCGGCGACGTCGCACACGGCCGGGTCGTCGTCGCCCACGAGGTGCTGAACCTGCTCGGCTGGATCGGGCTCACGGTGCTCGGCACGCTGGTCACGCTGTGGCCGACCATGCTGCGCACCCGGATCGCGCCCGGGGTCGAGGAGCGGGCAGCCCGCATGCTGCCGGTCCTGGTCGGGGGCCTGATCCTCGCCGCCGGCGGCGCGCTGCTGGGCAGCCGGCCGGCCGCGGCCGCCGGGGTGCTGGTCTACCTGGGCGGCCTGGTGGGCACGGCGGCCCCGCACCGGGCGGAGGTCCGTCGCAAGGTCCCCGCCGACTTCGCCACCCTGTCGGTCCTGGCCGGGATGATCTGGCTGGCCGGGTCGCTGGTCGCGCTGGCCGTGGCCGTCGGCTTCGCCGGCGACTGGGTGGCTGCCGCCGACCGGGCCGCCCGGCTGACGGCGCCGCTGCTGGCCGGCTTCGCCGCGCAGGTCCTGCTCGGGGCCCTGACCTATCTGGTGCCGATGGTGCTCGGTCGTGGTCCGGCGGCGACGCGGGCGGCCGTCGCCGTCCTGGACCGGGGCTCGCCGGCCCGGATCGTGATGGTCAACGGGGCGCTGCTGCTGGCGGTGCTGCCGGTACCCGGTGCGGTCCGGGTCCTGGCGTCGGCCGTGGTCCTCGTCGGGCTGGCCGGCTTCCTGCCCCTGGCCGGCCGGGCCGTCGTCCTCGCGCGGCGGATCCCGACCGGCCCGCCGGGTCGGCCCGGCCCGCCGCCGGCCCGCTCGGGGCAGCGCCGGGCGGGCCTGGCCGCCGCCGGCCTGGCCGTCGTGCTCGTCACCGCGGCCGCCGGGGTCGCCGTCGATCCGGCCGCCGTCGGGATACCGGGGAAGGACGCGGCCGCCGGCGTCGAGGCGACCGGCCGGACGACGATCGCGCAGGTGGAGATGCACGGCATGCGCTTCGCGCCGGCCAGCCTGTCGGTCCCGGCGGGGAACCGGCTGGTGATCGAGCTGACCAACCACGGTGACCAACCCCACGACCTGGTGCTGGAGAACGGTGCGCGCACCCCGCGGCTGGCGCCCGGCGCGAGCACGGAGCTGGATGCCGGGGTGGTCGGTGGCGACCTGGACGGGTGGTGCTCGGTCGCCGGGCACCGGCAGATGGGCATGGTGCTCGTCGTCCGTGCCACCGGCGGGGACCAGCCGCCGGTGCGTGCCTCGCCCGGCGCGGAGGAGCGTTCCGCGGCGGACGACCTCGACCTGGAGGCTGCCCCGTCGCCGGGGTTCGTGCCCCACGACGCGGTCCTGCCGCCGGTTCCGGAGGGGACCACCCACCGGATCACGCTGGAGGTCACCGAGGAGGAGCGGGAGGTCGCCCCCGGGGTGACCCAGACCCGGTGGCTGTTCGGGGGGAGCGCGCCCGGCCCGACGTTGCACGGGAGGGTCGGGGACGTCTTCGAGATCACCCTGGTCAACTCGGGCACCATGGGGCACTCGATCGACTTCCACGCCGGGGAGCTCGCCCCCGAGGGGCCGATGCGCACGATCGGACCCCGGGAGTCGCTGACCTACCGGTTCACCGCCACGCACAGCGGGATCTGGCTGTACCACTGCTCGACCATGCCGATGTCGCTGCACGTCGCCAACGGCATGTTCGGGGCCGTGGTCATCGACCCACCCGACCTGCCTCCGGTCGACCGGGAGTACGTGCTGGTGCAGTCCGAGCTGTACCTGGGGCCCGACGCCGGAACCGCCGACGCCGACCGCGTTCGCACCGCCGGGCCGCCCGACCTGGTCGTGTTCAACGGCTACGCCGACCAGTACGACGCCGCGCCGCTGCCCGCCCGGGTCGGCGAGCGGGTCCGGATCTGGGTCCTCGACGCCGGGCCCAACCGGAGCACCGCCTTCCACGTCGTCGGCGGGCAGTTCGACACCGTCTACCGGGAAGGCGCCTACGACCTGCGCCCGGACGGCGGGAACACCGGCGGCAGCCAGGCGCTGGGCCTGATGCCGGCCCAGGGCGGGTTCGTCGAGCTCGCCTTTCCCGAGCCCGGGTCCTATCCCTTCGTCAGCCACCTGCTGGCCGACGCCGAGCGGGGCGGCCACGGCCTGGTCCGGGTCGGCCCGTGAGGCCCGGCCCGCGGGTCAGCTGACGTAGCGGCGGGCGGTGGAGCTGCGCTGCGCCTGCTCGAGGGCGGCGAACCGGGCCTCGGCGTGCGGCGGGAGGACGCGCCGCTCGCGCAGCACCCAGGGCAGACCGCGGACCGCCTGCAGCAGACCGCGGGCGGTCACCCGGTCGCGCGGCACCGTGCGCAGCAGGTGCAGGGTGCGGCGCAGCGCCGGGCGGAACGGCCGGCGCAGCCACGTCGTCCAGAGGGTGTTCCGGATGCCGTCGGCCCGCCGGCGGTGCGGGTCGCGGGCGGTGCTGGCCTGGTGGTGCACGGTCAGCTGCGGGAGGTAGCACAGCTCCCAGCCGCGGGCGGCCAGGTCGCCGGCCATCAGCTCCTCCTCACCGCCCAGCCACAGCCGCTCGGAGAACCCGCCGGCCTCGGTGAACGCCTCCCGGCGCAGCACGCTGGCGCCGGCCAGGAAGCTGCCCAGCGCCGGGCCGGGCAGCCAGCCGGCGCCGACGACGGGGGAGTCGCGCAGCTCGGCGACGATCGGATCCTCGGTGCCCCCGGGCTCGACCAGGATCCGGGCGGTGGCCACGGCCAGCCGCGGATGGGCGTCGAACACGTCGGCGGCCGTCCGCAACGAGCCCGGCTCCCACCAGGTGTCGTCGTCGCAGAACGCCACGTACGGGGTGTCGAGCCGGGCGACGCCGACATTGCGTCCGACCGCCCCCAGGTTCTCCGGGCTGGCGATCAGCTCGACCCAGGGATGCCGGGTGCGGACGGCGTCGGCGGTGCCGTCGGTGGAGCCGTTGTCGACCACGACGACGCGCGGCTGCTCGGGGAGCGACCGCAGCCGGGACAGCGCGAGCAGGAGCTCGTCCCGTCGCTGGTGGGTGATGACGACGACGGCGACCCGCGGGTCGGGGCCGACGCCGACCGGAACCGGTTCGGCCAGCTCGCCCGTCACCGGGCCTCCCCGCCGGCCCCCGAGGCCAGCTCCCGGACCCCGCGCATCACCTCGGCCGGCAGCACCCGCCGCCGGCGCAGCGCGGCGGGCACCCGGGGGAGGGCGCCGGCCAGCCCCCGCAGACCGGGCCGACCGGCCCGCAGCACCCGCAGCAGCTGGCCGGCGACGTCCGGTGCCGGGTAACGCAGTACGGCGGTGAGCAGCCGGCTGCGCCAGATGCCGGCCTGGCGGTCGGCCGCGGCCTCCCGGCGCGGGGAGGGGTGGTGGTGCACGGTGACCTCGTCGACGTAGGCCAGCCCCCAGCCGGCCGCGGCCAGATCGAGGGCCACCCGCTCCTCCTCGCCGGGGAAGCGGACCACCGGGTCGAAGCCGCCCACGGCGGTGAAGGCCTCGGTGCGCACGAGCGCCGCGCACGCGACGAACCCCAGCAGCGCGGGGCCGGGCAGGTCGGGTCCGGTGCGCAGCGGGCTCGCGGCCATCTCGGTGCACACCGGGTCGAGCCTCTCCTCCGGGCCGACCAGGATGCGGGCGGAGAGCAGCCCGAGCCGGGGGTGGGCCCGCATGATCTCCACTGCCCGGGCGAGATCGCCGGGAGCCCACCACGAGTCGTCGTCGGTGAAGGCGACGAACGGGGTGTTGGCCCGGGCGGCGCCCAGCGTGCGGGCGAGCGCACCGGCGTTGCGCTCGAGGGCGAGCACGGTGACCTCGGGGTGGGCGGCCCGGACGGCGGCCACGGTGCCGTCGGTGGAGGCGTTGTCGACCAGGACCACCGGTGCCTCGTGGCGGGGGAGGCTGGCGAGCAGATCGGCGCGGCGGTTGCGGCTGGCCACCACGCAGGTCACCGCGGATCGCGGGGCGTCGAGGTCGTTGATCACGGAGGCTTCCTGCCCGGTGGAGGTCGGGCTCAACCGGCCCGGGCGCCGCGGCCTGCGCCGTCCGACCCGGCGCGGGAAGGGCCCGGCGCACCGGCCGGGACGACGGCCTGCAGGGCGCCCGGGTCGGCGAACAGCCCGGCGGCCGGGCCGGTGCCGGCGATGGCGTCGACGGCCAGCACGACGGCCGCCGCCGTCCAGGTGGTGCGTTCCACCGGCCACCGGGCGTCGTCGGCGTACACCAGCCCGGTCCAGTAGGACCCGTCGTCCGCCCGCAGGTGCTGCATGGCCGCCAGTTGCTCGATCGCGTCGTCCCGCCGGCCCACGGCGGCGAGGGCCAGGGCCAGCTCGCACGTCTCCGCGCCGGTGACCCACGGCCGGTCGGCCACGCAGCGCACGCCCAGGCCCGGGACGACGAAGGTGTCCCAGCCGGCCGCGAGCCGGTCCTCGGCGGCCGCGCCGCGCACCGCGCCGGTCAGCACCGGGTAGTACCAGTCCATCGAATAGCGGGACCGGTCGGCGAAAGCGCCGGGGCGGGTGCGCAGGGCGGTCTGCAGGTGCTCGGTGGCCAGCTCCCAGTCGGGTTGCGGGTCGTCGCACAGCGCGGCCAGGGCGGTGCCGCACCGCAGCGCCTGGAAGAGGCTCGCGTTGCCGGTGAGCAGCGCCGTCCCGTCGGGTGCGCCGTCGGGGCGCAGCGCCCAGGAGATCGCGCCGGAGGGCAGCTGCATGCCGGTCACCAGGTCCAGCGCACGGCGGACCGCCGGCCACAGCCGGACGACGGCCGTCTCGTCGCCGGTGCTCAGCCAGTGGTGCCACACCCCGACGGCGAGGTACCCGGCGTGGTTGCTCTCCGCGGCCGGCGCGCTGACCCGGCCGTCGCGGTACTCCGCCGCCCAGGACCCGTCGGGCCGCTGGTGCTCGGCCAGCCAGTCGTAGGCCGCCGCGGCCCGGGCGTGCGCACCGCCCACGTCGAGCGCCATGGCCGCCTCCACCGAGTCCCAGGCATCCAGCTGGGCGGTGCGCGACCACGGCAGCGCCCCGTCGGGGAGCTGCTCGGCGGCGATCGCCGCAACGGTGTCCTGCAGCTGCGCTGCGCTCAGCACCCCCGGCAGGCCGGGCAGGTCAGCCACCCGCCGGGCCGGCGGTCGCGCGCGGCTTGTCGGCGTAGACCACGAAGCTCTTGCCCAGCACCGGGTCGAGGAGCCGCTCGGCGGTGCGGGTCGGCCACGGGCGCCGGACGAGATCCCAGACCAGCAGCCGGTGGTAGGCCCGGGTCAGTGCGGTGTCCCGGTCGACCCCCACCGCGCACTTGAGCCACCAGTAGGGCGCGTGCAGGGCGTGCGCGTGGTGGGTGTCGGTGGGCCGCAGCCCGGCCGCGACGAGCCGCTCCCAGAGCTGGTCGCCGCGGTAGATGCGCAGGTGGCCGCCGTCGTTGGCGTGGTAGGCGTCCGACAGCGCCCAGCAGATCCGCTCCGGCCCGTACCGGGGCACGGTCACCGCGACCCGGCCGCCGGGCCGGAGGACCCGGGCGATCTCGGCGATCGCCGTCCGGTCGTCGGCGATGTGCTCGAGCACCTCGGAGGCGATCACCCGGTCGATGCTGGCGTCGGGCACCGGCAGCGCCCGCAGATCGGCGCGGGCCACCCCGGCCGAGGCCCCGGCCGGTGCCTCGCCGGCGGCGGTGATCGCCCGCTGCCAGGTGAGCGTGGTGGACACCTCGATGGGCCCCCGGTCGACGGCCAGCACGGTGGCGCCCCGCCGCTGGGCCTCGAAGGCGTGCCGGCCCTCGCCGCAGCCCAGGTCCAGCACCCGCATGCCCGGCCGGACGTCGAGCAGGTCGTAGTCGACGGTCAGCACGGGGACGCCGCCCGGTCGAGCACCTCGGCGTACCACTCCGCGGTGCGCTCGGCGGTGTGCCGCCAGGTGTAGTTCGCCAGCACCCGGGCGCGGCCGGCCCGCCCGAGCTGCTCCTGCAGCGACGGGTGGTCGAGCACCAGCTGCAGGGCGCCGGCGAGCTGGCCGACGTCCCCCGCCCGGACCTGGACGGCGGCGTGCGAGCCCACCACCTCCGGCAGCGCACCGGCGTCGGTGGTCACCAGCGGGGTGGCGCAGGCCATCGCCTCGACGGCGGGCAGCGAGAAGCCCTCGTACAGCGACGGGATCGCGACGACGGTCGCGGTCTGCAGCAGTGCGACCAGTTCCGCCTGCGGCACCGGGCCGGTGAACCGGACGGTTCCGGCCAGCCCCAGGCGGTCCAGTGCGGTGGCCGCCGGGCCGCCGGGCCGGGCGGTGCCCACCACGGTCAGCCGCACGTCCCGTTCGGTGCGGAGCTTGGCGACGGCCTCGAGCAGGTGCACCAGGCCCTTGAGCGGGACGTCGGCGCTGGTGGTGACCACGATGCTGGCCGGTTCCCGGCCCGCCCGCTCCTCCGGTGGCCGGAAGGCCTCCGGGTCGATGCCGACCGGGATGACCTCCACCCGGTCGGCCGGCACCCCCATGTGCTCGGCGATGTCCCGCCGGGAGCTCTCCGAGACGGTGGTGAGCCCGTCCAGGCGGGGCGCGACCCGGGACTGCATGGCGGTGAAGGCGTACCAGCGGCGCAGGGTCAGCCGGCGGCGCAGCCGCGCGGCGGCGGCCAGCTCCAGGTCGCGGTCGATGGCCACCGGGTGGTGCACCGTGGCCACGGTGGGGAACCCCTGCCGGCGCAGTTGCAGGAGCCCGTACCCGAGGGACTGGTTGTCGTGCACGAGGTCGAACTCGTCCCGGCGCCGGCCGAGCAGCCGGGCGGCGCGCAGGCTGAAGGTCAGCGGCTCGGGGAACCCGGCGGTGCACATGGTCGCCCACTCGGCGACGTCCAGCAGGTCGCGGAACTCGTGCGGCCGCGGCATCCGGAAGGGGTCGGGGTCGCGGTAGAGGTCCAGGCTGGGCACCTCGGTCAGCGGTACGCCGGGGTCGAGCTCGGGGTAGGGCTGGCCGCTGAGCACCTCCACCCGGTGGCCGAGCTCGCGGAGCTCCCGGGACAGCGCACGGACGTAGACGCCCTGGCCGCCGCTGTGCGGCTTGCTCCGGTAGGACAGCAGTGCGACCCGCAACGACCGTCCCATGCGCCGGACTCTAACGGCGGCGCTCCGCGGGGCCGGCCGGAGACCGGAGGCGCTGGCGCACCCCCTGCCGGCGCCCGCCGCGGGCCTGGCAGGGTGCGGGCATGCTGCGACACGTCGTGCTCTTCACCTGGACCGAGGACACCACCGCCGAGCGCCGGGCCGAGATCGTCGCCGCCCTCCGGCGGCTGCCCGAGCAGGTCGGTGGGATGACCGCCTTCGCCGTCGGCGACGACGCCGGCCTGGTCGAGGGCAACGCGCACACCGCGCTGGTCGCCGACTTCCCCGACGCGGAGGCGTTCGGCCGGTACCGCGCCGACCCGCAGCACCTCGCGGTGATCGCCGAGTACGTCACCCCCTCGCTGGCGGGCCGGTCGGCCGCGCAGTACGAGGCCTGAGCCCGGCTTCCCGCGCCGGCCAGCACCGGCCAGCACGGTCAGGGCCGGCGGCGCCCTCCACCGTCCACAGGCGGGCGGTCGGTCAACAACCGCACCGGACGGGCTCCGCACCTGCACCGGCGACACCAGGGTCGCGGCATGCCCGTTCCCCCTTCGCCCGCCCCCGTCCGTCTCGGCGCGCTCGGCGACCTGGTCGCCGCGCTGCCGCACCTGATCGGCTTCCGCCCGGAGGAGTCGCTGCTGGCGGTGAGCCTGCGCGGCCGCGACCGGAGCAGGGTGGGCCTCACCGCCCGGGTCGACCTTCCGCCGGCCGGGGCCGAGGACACGGTGCTCGGCATGTTCGTGCGGTCGGTGCTCACCGACCACCCCCGCCAGGTGGTGCTCGCGGTCGTCTCCGAGCACGCCGACCGGCTCGCTCGCCCGGTGCGCGCCCGGCTGCCCGACGGGGCGCCGGTGGCCGAGCTGCCGCACCGCGACCTGGTGGCCGGCGCCGTCCGGCGGTTCGGCGAGGCCGGGGTGCCGGTGCGCGACGTCGTCCTGGTGCGCCGGGGGCGGTGGTGGTCCTACGACTGCACCGAGGGCTGCTGCGCACCGGGCGCCGGAACGGCCGTGCCGGGGGGCACCAGTGCCCTCGCCGTCGCGTCCGCGCTCACCGGCCAGGTGGTCGAGGACGGCCGGGACGCGCTGGCCCGCCGGATCTCCCCGGTCGGCTTCCTGGCCGCGGCCGGCATGGCACAGGCCTGCGCTGACGTCGGCCGCGAGGTCGCCGACCGGACCGGCGTGCTGGGCCCGGACGTCGTCGCGGAGGAGTCCTGGGCCGCCATCCGGGCCGCCGTCGACCGGGTGTCACCAGGATCCGTCGGCACGCTCCCCGACCGTGACGTCGCCCGCGTCGCCTGGGGCCTGCGCGACCTCGAGGTCCGCGATCTGGCGATGGGGCTCGCGCTGGGTGCCTCGGCGGCGGGTGCGGAGGTGCTCTGGACCGAGGTGACCCGCCGCGTCCCGCCGCCGCTGGACGCGGCACCGGCGACGCTGCTGGCGGTCACCGCCTGGGTCCGCGGCGACGGCGCGATGGCCAACGTCGCCCTGGACCGGGCGCTGGACAGCGAGCCGGGGTACTCCCTCGCCCTGCTGCTGCGCAGCGCGCTGGATGCCTGCTTCCGGCCGGCCGAGGTGCGCCGGCTGATCCGCAGCTGCCTCAGCGACCTCCCCGACCGGGACGACCCGGTCGGCGTGGGCGACCTGTTCGGGGCCGGCGGCCGGGACGCGCCCGGGTGACCGGCCCGGTGGGCGGCGGACGCTCACAACAGCTCCGGACGCCGCCATTCCTGGCCGAGCACGTGCTCGGCCAGGAAGGCCAGCACCGTCTCGTACCAGACGATCGCGTTCCCCGGCGTGAGCACCCAGTGGTTCTCGTCGGGGAAGTACAGGAACTTCGAGGGCACGCCGCGCTTCTGCAGGTCGTACCAGAGCCGCAGGCCCTCACCGACCGGCACCCGGTAGTCCTTGTCGCCGTGGATGACCAGCATCGGCGTGCGGATCGCGTCGGCGTAGCGGTGCGGGGAGTTCTGGTCGTAGCGGCGGGGCTCAGCCAGCGGGTCGCCGAGCTCCTTCTCCCAGTACCAGGCCGAGTCGGTCGTACCGCTGAAGCTGTCCAGGTGCCAGAGGCCGGCGTGGGTGACGATCGCGGCGAACCGGTCGGTCTGGGTGGCGATCCAGTTGGCCATGTAGCCCCCGAACGAGCCACCCATCGCCGCGGTGCGCGTGGGGTCGATCTCCGGCAGCGCCTCGGCGGCGTCCACCGCGGCCATCAGGTCCGTGTACGGGGCGCCGCCCCACTCGCCCCAGCCGCGGCGGACGAAGTCCTGCCCGAAGCCCTGCGAGAGGGCCGGGTTGGGCAGCAGGACGGCGTACCCCCGCGCGGCGAGCACCCACGGCGTCCAGCGCCACGACCACGAGTTCCAGCTCATCAGGGGCCCACCGTGCACCCACAGCACCAGCGGCGCGGGCGAGTCCGGGCCGGCGCCCTCGGGCAGCACCAGCCACGACTGCACCCGGGTGCCGTCCGCAGTGGTCGCCTGCAGTTCCCGCAGCATCCCCGGCAGCGGACCGACGGCGCCGGGGGAGGGAAGCTCGACCGGCTGCTGGTCGGCCGCCCCGGGGTCCAGTCGCACCGGCGCCGGCGGGGAGTCGTAGGCCGACCGCAGGGCGTACAGCGCGCTGCCGTCCCGGGCGACCTGCAGGTCGCTGTACGCGCCGTCGCGGGTCATCCGCACCGGTGCGCCGCCGTCGAGCGACACCCGGAACAGGGCGTGCCGGCCGTCGTCGTCGGCGAGGAAGTAGACCCCGGTGCCGGCGGCGTCGAACTGCGGGGCCGACGGCCACCGGTCGAAGTCGGGGGTCAGCTCGCGGGTGTCCCCGGACTCCGGGTCGACCAGCAGCAGGGTGTGGTCCGGCGGCTCGCTGTAGCTGGACGCCGACTCGCGGGTGCACACGATCCACCGGCCGTCGGGGGAGAAGGCCGGCCCGCCCAGGTCGGCCAGCGGTTCGTCGACGAGCACCCGGGTCACCCCGGTGGCGACCGCGGTGACCACCAGGCGGGTGCGCCGCCCGGCCGGGCCGTCGGGCACCTCCTCGGCGCGCGCGACCAGCCGACCATCGGGGGAGACCACCAGGTCGTCCCCGGCGCCGGTGGGCGGGCCGGCGTCCGGGGTGAGGTCGCGCCACCCGGGGGCCTCCGGGGCCGTCCCGGCCGGGGCCTCGGCCGGCAACCGGCCCAGCCAGAAGACGTGCGGCACGGCCGGTCCCAGGTCGTGGTCCCAGAAGCGGATCGGATAGCTCTCGTGCAGCAGCGCGGTCACGCCGGCGTCCTTGCGTCGCTCGCGCTGCTCCTCGTCGGCCCCGCCGTCCGCGGCGCCGGGCATGGTGCCGGCGACCACCACGACCTCGCCGGTATCGGCGGCGACCGCGACGCCGCTGATCCCCGCGGAGCGCTGTGCCACCAGGCGCGCCTCGCCGCCACCGGGCGCCAGGCTCCACAGGGCCGGCTTCGGGTCCGGGGCGTCCTTGCCGGCGTCGGGATCGGGCCGGGCGGAGGTGAAGAGCAGGTCGCCGCCGGCGGTGAAGACCGGGCCCGACTCGCCGGACCCGCCCCGGGTCAACCGCCGCGCCGGCCGCGCGCCCGCCGGGTCGAGCTCCCAGAGCGCCGGCTGCCACCTGGTGCCGTCCGGGCCCAGGGTGGCGACGGTGGTGACCAGCCGGCTGCCGTCGGGCGACAGGGCCAGCCCGGCCAGCCGGGGGAGCGCCACGAAGTCGGCGAGCCGGTGGAACGGCGTGGCCGGGGCGGGCTCACCCGCAGGGCCCTCCGGCGGTTCGGCGGGGGAGGGTGGGGAGGCTGCGGGGTCGCTCACCGGGATCTTCTCTCTGCGGGCCGGCCGGGTCGCGGGCCAGCCTAGTGAGCCGGGCGAACGACCCGGCCGGCGACGAGCCGCGGCCCCGACCGGGGCCGCGGCTCGTCGCGGGGCGCGGGACTGCTGGTGGTCAGACCGCCGCTGGGGAGACCTCGGCGGCCTCCACCGGAGTGAGCTCCTCGTCGACCGCGCTCACGAAGACGTGCTGCGCCACCCCGGGCTGCAGGGCCGCGCCGTCGACGAGGACCGTGCCGTTGGCCAGCGAGGCAGTCACCCGCTGGCCGGGCCGCACCCCCTGGTCGGCGAGCTCCCGCAGCAGCTCGGCGTCCTCCTGCAGTTGCTCGCTGATCCGCCGGACGACCACCTCGCGACCCTCCGGCGTGGCCGTGGTGGAGAGCAGGGTCAGCGCGTCCAGCACCGCGGCGGTGCCACCGCCCAGGGCGTCCAGCCCAGGGATGGGGTTGCCGAAGGGCGAGACGCTCGGGTTGCCCAACAGGGCGAGCAGCTTGCGCTCCACCGCCTCGCTCATGACGTGCTCCCAGCGGCAGGCCTCCTCGTGGACGTCGGCGTAGTCGAGCCCGATCACGTCGACGAGCAGGCACTCGGCCAGCCGGTGCTTGCGCATCACCGCCGTGGCGAGCTTCCGCCCCTCGTCCGACAGCTGGAGGTGCCGGTCGCCCTCCACGGTCAGCAGGCCGTCACGCTCCATCCGGGCCACGGTCTGGCTCACCGTCGGGCCGCTCTGGTGCAGTCGCTCGGCGATCCGCGCCCGGAGCGGGACGATGCCCTCCTCCTCGAGCTCGAAGATCGTCCGGAGGTACATCTCCGTGGTGTCGATGAGATCGTTCACGTCACTCCTCCGTCAGGTACCCCCGATCCTACGAGGCCGGGGGTAGCCGACCGTGCGGCTCGGCAGCGAGTTCACGGTGGCGCGGCGCACCCCGGGCACCGGTAGCGTCGCAAACGGCGACGGCGACCGACGGGCGCCTCCGCGAGCAGGACGGCGCCGGCTCGCGGCGCCGCGGGCGCAGGCGAGGAGGACGACGTGGTCGGGCGGGAGCGATGAGCGACTCGGTCGCGGTGATCTGGGACGACGCGCTGCTGGGGTACACGATGGGCGGCGACCACCCCATGCACCCGGTGCGGCTGGACCTCACCGTCCGGCTGGCCGACGCCCTGGGCGTGCTGGACCGGCCCCGGTTGCAGGTGCTCCGCCCCACGCCCGCCGACAAGGCCCTGCTGACCCTGATCCACGACCCGGCCTACCTCGACGCGGTCCGGCGGGCGCCGGCCGACCCCGACGGCGCGGGCCACGGCCTGGGCACCGCGGACAACCCCGTCTTCCCCGGCATGTACGACGCCGCCGCGCTGATCACCGGCGGCAGCGTGCTGGCCGCGCAGCAGGTGCACGAGGGAAAGGCGCAGCACGCGATCAACATCGCCGGCGGCCTGCACCACGCGATGCGCGCGTCGGCGTCGGGATTCTGCGTCTTCAACGACGCCGCGGTGGCCATCGCCTGGCTGCTCCGCCAGGGGTACGAGCGGATCGCCTACGTCGACCTGGACGTGCACCACGGTGACGGTGTCCAGGCCGCGTTCTACGACGATCCGCGTGTCCTCACGGTCAGCATCCACCAGACGCCGCTCACGCTCTTCCCGGGCACCGGCTACCCGGAGGAGACCGGCGACCCGGACAGGGCCCTGGGCAGCGCCGTCAATCTGGCCCTGCCCAACGGCACCGACGACTCCGGCTGGCTGCGCGCCTTCACCGCCGTCGTCCCCAGCGTGGTCCGGGCCTTCCAGCCGCAGATCCTGATCACCCAGTGCGGCTGCGACGCCCACCACGAGGACCCGCTGGCCGACCTGGGGCTCACCGTCGACGGGCAGCGGGCCTCCTACCGCGCGGTGCACGACCTGGCGCACGACGTGTGCGACGGGAAGTGGATCGCCCTGGGGGGCGGCGGGTACGGCCTCGTCCGGTGCGTCCCCCGGGCGTGGACCCACCTCATCGCCGAGGCCAGCGGTGACCGGCTGCGGCCGGACACCGAGATCCCGGCCGGTTGGCGGGACGACGTCCGCCGGCGTGGACTGCGCGCCCGGCCGCCGGAGACGATGACCGAGGGCGGGTACGTCGGGTTCGCCCGCTGGGACCCGTTCACCGAGAGCCGGGTGGACCGGGCGATCGCCCGGACCCGCACGGCCTCCTTCCCCTACTTCGGCCTCGACCCGGACGACCCCCGTGATTAAGGACCACCCAGCCCCCCGCCACTCGCAAGCTCGCGGCGGGCCCCTGCTGGGTGGCCGGGAGGACACGTGACCACGAGCGAAGAGTTGCCCGTGCCGGTGGCGCCGCCGCACTGGGAGGCCGACGTCGTCGCCGCCGACGGCGGCACGGTGCACCTGCGGCCGATCGCCCCCGACGACGCCGACGGCATCGTCGGGCTGATGGACCGCAGCTCCGACCAGACCCGCTACTACCGGTTCTTCGGCCCGATGCGGCGCCTGTCGGACAAGGACCTCACCCACTTCACCCACGTCGACCACGTCGACCGGGTCGCCTTCGTCGTGCTGCTGGGCGACGAGCTCATCGGCGTCGGCCGGTACGACCGCTACCCGGGCACCGACGATGCCGAGGTGGCCTTCCTCATCGAGGACGCCCACCAGCGCCGCGGCCTGGGGTCCGTGCTCCTGGAGCACCTGGCCGCGGCGGCCCGCGAGCGGGGCATCACCCGCTTCGTCGCCGAGGTGCTCAGCCAGAACAGCCAGATGGTCCGGGTCTTCATCGACGCCGGGTACTCCGCGAAGCGGTCCTACGCCGACGGGGTCGTCCACCTGACCTTCCCGATCGCCCCGACCGAGCAGTCCGTGGCGGTCACCTACGAACGCGAACAGCGCAGCGAGTCCCGCTCCATCGGCCGGCTGCTCACCCCCGGCTCGGTGGCGGTGGTGGGGGCCAGCAACGACGAGACGAAGGTCGGGCACGCGGTGCTGCGGCACCTGCTCGACTACGGCTTCGCCGGCCCGCTGTACCCGGTGAACCCCGCGGTGCGGCACGTCCGCGGGGTGCCGGCGCACGCCGACATCGAGGCCATCCCCGACGACGTCGACCTGGCGGTGCTCGCCGTTCCGGCCGACGAGGTCGCCGGCGTGGTGGAGGCCTGCCGGCGCAAGCGGGTCCGCGGCCTGGTGGTCATCACCGGCGGCTTCGGTGAGACCGGGCCGGCGGGCCGGGCCGCCGAGCGGGCGCTGGTCGACTCCGCCCGGGCGTCGGGCATGCGCGTGGTCGGCCCCAACTGCCTGGGCATCGTGAACACCGATCCCGCGGTGCGGCTCAACGCCAGCCTCGCGCCGCACGTCCCCGGCCGTGGCCGGGTCGGGTTCTTCGCCCAGTCCGGCGCGCTCGGCGTCGCCCTGCTGGAGCGGGCCCGGGCGCGCGGCATCGGGCTGTCCAGCTTCGTCTCCGCCGGCAACCGGGCCGACGTCAGCGGCAACGACCTGCTGCAGTACTGGGCCACCGACCCCGCCACCGAGGTGGTGCTGCTGCACCTGGAGAGCTTCGGCAACCCGCGGAAGTTCGCCCGGCTGGCCCGGCGGGTGGGGCGCACCAAGCCCGTCGTCGCGGTCAAGAGCGGCCGGCACGTGGGCATGACGGCGGGCCTGGCCGGCACCAGCGTCTCGGTGCCGGAGCAGTCGGTCGCCGCCCTGTTCGCTTCGGCCGGGGTGATCCGGGTCGAGACCCTGTCCCAGCTCTTCGACGTCGGGACGCTGCTGGCCCACCAGCCGCTCCCGGCCGGCAACCGGATCGCGATCGTCGGCAACTCCACCGCGATGGGCGTCCTGGTGGCCGACGCCGTCCTGGAGCAGGGGCTGGAGCTGGCCCACGACCGGCCGGTGGACATCGGCACCGCGGCCGGGCCGGAGGACTTCCGGGCCGCGCTGGAGGCTGCGCTCGCCGACGACGGCGTCGACGCGGTCGTCGCGGTCTTCCTGCCGCCACTGCTGCGCGGGTCCCAGGTGTTCGGCCGGGTGCTCCGCGAGGTGGCCGCCGGGGCGGAGAAGCCGGTGGCCGCCAACTTCCTCTCCACCGACGGCATCCCCGACGAGCTGGCCATCCGCGACGAGCACGACATGCCGGCCCGCGGATCGGTGCCGTCCTTCTCCACGCCCGAGCGCGCGGTCACCGCGCTGGCCAAGGTCGCCGAGTACGCCCGCTGGCGGCGCCGTCCCACCGGGGTCGTTCCCGATCTGGAGGGCATCGACGCGGCGGCCGCACGCGGGGTCGTCGCCCGGGTGGTGGCCGCCGCGCCGGCGGGCCGGTCGCTCACCGACGAGGAGACGATCGAGCTGCTCGGCGCCTACGGCGTGCCGATGCTCGGCACCCGCCGGGTCGTCGACGTCGACGCCGCGGTCGCGGCGGCCGAGGAGATCGGCTACCCGGTCGTGCTGAAGTCCACCGCGCCGTGGCTGCGCGACCGTCGCGACCTGGGCGGCATGCGCTTCGACCTGGCCGACGCCGAGGACGTGCGCGCCGCGTTCGCCGCGATCCCGGCCGGCGACCCGGTGATCGTGCAGGAGCAGGCCGCACCCGGGGTGGCCACGGTCGTGGAGATCGTCGACGACCCGTCCTTCGGCGCGCTGGTCAGCTTCGGCCTGGGCGGGGTGGCCACCGACCTGCTCGGTGACCGCGCGTACCGCACTCTGCCGCTGACCGATCTGGACGCCGCGGAACTGGTCCGCGAACCCCGCGCCTGGCCGATCCTGGACGGTTACCGCGGGAGCGCTCCCGCCGATTCCGCCGCCCTGGAGAACCTGCTGCTGCGGGTCGCCCAGCTCGGTGACGACCTGCCCGAGGTGCTGCGGCTGAGCCTCGAGCCGGTGATCGTCGGGCCCGCCGACGCCTGGCACGGTGGCCGGTCGCTCGTGGTGGCCGGCGCGTCGGTGCGGATCGGCCCGCCGACCGGCCGGCTCGCCCCCGGCCCGCGGCGGATGTTCCGGCCAGAGGGCAGCTGAGACGCGACAGGGCCGGTCACCTCGCAGAGGTGACCGGCCCTGTCGTTCCATGCTTTTACCCCAGGTAGTCCCGCAGAGCGTCGGCGCGCTCGGGGTCGCGCAGCTTGGACATCGTCTCGCGCTCGATCTGCCGCACGCGCTCGCGGGACAGACCGAAGCGCTTGCCGATCTGCTCCAGCGTGCGCGGCTGGTTGCCGTCGAGGCCGAACCGCATGATCACGACGTCCCGCTCGCGCTCCTCCAGCGTCTGCAGGACGTTGCGCACGTCGCCCTTCATCATCTGGAAGGCGACGGCGTCCTCGGCGACGGCGGCGTCGGCGTCCTCGATGAAGTCACCCAGCCGGGACTCCTCGTCGGCGCCCACGGTCTGGTCCAGGCTCACCAGGTCGCGGGAGTACTCGAGCAGCTCGGTGATCCGCTCCGGGGTCAGGTCGAGCTCCAGGCCCAGCTCCTCGGCGGTGGGCTCCCGCTCGAGCTCCTGGTGGATCCGGCGCCGGGTGCGGACGACCTTGTTCACCTGCTCGGCGAGGTGGACGGGCAGCCGGATGGTGCGGCCGGAGTCGGCCATCGCCCGGGTGATCGCCTGGCGGATCCACCACGTCGCGTAGGTCGAGAACTTGAAGCCCTTGGTGTAGTCGAACTTCTCCACGGCGCGGATCAGCCCGACGTTGCCCTCCTGGATGAGATCCAGGAACGTCATGCCGTGGCCGGTGTAGCGCTTGGCCACCGACACGACCAGCCGCAGGTTGGCCTCCAGCAGGTGGGCCTTGGCCGCCTTGCCGTCGGCGGCGAGGGTCTTGTAGTCGCGCTTGAGCGCGGGGGTCAGCTGCTTCTCGGCCAGCAGCCGGTCGGCGTACAGGCCGGCCTCGATCCGCTTGGCCAGCTCGACCTCCTGCTCGGCGGTCAGCAGCGCCGTCTTGCCGATGGTGTTGAGGTAGACGCGCACGAGGTCCGTCGACACCAGGCCGCTGGTGTCCGGAGCACGGCGGGGCGAGCGCACCTCGAGGGTGTCGGTGGGGGAGGTCTGCAGCAGCGTCACGATGTGTCTTCGTCCTTGCTCTGGGGTTCGGATGCGCCGCCCCGTCGATGGGCGCTGCATCCCGGCGTCTTGCGGTGCAGGGCGTCGAACCGGGATCGCCGGAGGGGCCCTGCCTGCCTGATGTCCGGTGTGGTACATCGTGTCCAACGGTTCGGAGGGGCCCGGGTGTTCCACCGCGTCCCAACTCACAGGCAACGTCCAGGTGCGGACGGCGGCCGGCACGGTGCCCGCCGGCGGTGCTGCCGATCCGGTGCTGGTACAGCAACCCCGCCCGGACGGGTGTTCCCCCGATGGGCGCCGCTCAGACCTCGAGCTGGAGCGTCATCGGACCTTCGTTGACCGACGCGACCTGCATCCGGGCGCCGAAGACACCGGTGCCGACGGGTGTTCCGCGGCGACGCAGCTCGGCGACGACCTCGTCGACCAGCGGCTCGGCCACCTCGCCGGGGGCGGCCTCGGACCAGGAGGGCCGGCGCCCCTTGCGGGTGTCGGCGTAGAGGGTGAACTGGCTGACCACCAGCACCGCCAGGCCCAGGTCACCGACCGAGCGGGCGCCGTCCCCGGTCGGGAACACCCGCAGTTCGTGGACCTTCCGGGCCAGCGACCGGGCCCGGTCGGCGTCGTCGTCCCGGCCGGCGCCGACCAGCGCGAGCAGGCCGGTGCCGATCGACCCGACGACCTGCCCGTCCACGGTCACCGACGCCGAGCTCACCCGGGTCACCACCGCACGCATCCGCTCATCCTCGCCGGTGCCGGCGGGCGGCAGGACCCCGGTGCCCGACGACCCGCCACCTCGGCCAGGACGACACCACCGACGCGCGGCTCGGGCATGATCCACGGCCGGCGCCCGGTCCGGGGGAGTCCGGAGCCGTCGGTGCCCGCCGTCCCCGCTGTGTCCCGAACCGGGCGTGGCCACCTGAACGACGAGGAGTCCCGCCCGATGCCGACCGCCGCCGACATGACCGGAAGCGGCCTGCCGCTGGCGGGCCTGGTGGCCGCCGGTGCGCTGATGCTCGCGCAGGTGCTCGTGCCGCAGTTGCGCCGGGGCGTGTCCCCCGGTTCGGTGTGGTTCCAGTCGCTCGCCGGTGGACTGGCCGTCGCCTATGTCTTCGCCCGTCTGCTCCCCGACCTGGCCCAGGCGGCCACGGCGCCTCCTGCCGACCTCCCGGAGGGGCTGTTCGGGCTGCTGGCGGACCATGCGTTCCTCGTTGCGCTGGCGGGCCTGCTGGCGTACTACGCGGTGCTCGATCGGGCCCAGGACCAGGATCGCCGGGAGCAGCGGGAGCGGGGCGGCATACCGACGCCGTGGCCGTTCTGGGCGAGCGGCGCCCTGTACCTCGTCTTCAACCTCTTCGTCGGCTACCTGCTGGTGCACCAGGTGCGGCCCGGTCCGACGGAGTTGGTCCTCTACACGGTCGCGTTGTCCGCCCGGTACCTCGCCGGGGAGATCGCGCTGCGCGACCAGGACCCGTACAGCTATGACCGGCTGGGGCGGTGGATCCTGGCCGCGGGGGTCCTGGCGGGGTGGGGGCTCGGCGCCGCGATCGACCTCGGGGACGCGGCGGTGAGCGTCTTCTCCGCGCTGCTGACCGGCTCGATCATCCTCACCAGTCTGAAGCAGCAACTGCCCGCCGCGGGACAGGTGCGCCTTTCCGTGTTCGCCGGTGCCTGCCTCGCCTTCACGGCCCTGCTGCTCGCGCTCTGACCGGTGCCGGCATAGCCCGGCCGCGTTGCTGGGCACAACCGTGGGACTTGCCGGTCCAGCAACGAGGGCCGCAACTGAGGGAGGTGCACGGGATGGACGCGCAGGAGTGGCACGCCGACCTCCGGGACCGATTCGAGGAGCTGATCGACCAGTACCGCTCGGCCCTGCACGATGCGCTCGACGGTCTCACCGAGGAGGAAGGCCGGCTGCGCCTGGTCCCGTCCCGGACGACGTTGCTCGGCCTGCTCACACACGTGACGTACGTCGAGGGGGTGTGGTTCGACCAGGCGCTGACGGGGCGGTCGAACCACGAGGTCGGCATCCCCGCGACCCCGGACAGCTCGTTCCGGCTGCGCCCGGAGGACACCATCGCATCGGTTCAGCAGGCTCACCGGGAACGCTGCGCGAGGTCTCGGGAGGCGGTCGCGGCCCTGGCCCTCGGGGACGTGGTCACCGGCCGCGGGGAGCGCCCGGTGTGGGCGCTCTACGTCCAGGTGCTCCGCGAGCTCGCCCACCACTGCGGCCACGCCGACGTCCTGCGGGAGCAGGTGCTCGCGCGCCGGGCCGGCTGACCCCGTCGAGGAGCGACCCTGCTGGCAGGTGATTGCGCGGGGGGCGCCCTGCGGCACCATCTCCACGTGCCCACCCTCCGCATCGCCCAGGACGACGCCGCCGACGAGCTGCTCGGGCGCGACCCGCTCGCCCTGCTCATCGGAATGCTGCTGGACCAGCAGTTCCCGATGGAACGGGCCTTCGCCGCACCCCGGCTGCTGGCCGACCGGCTGGGCGTCGAGGCGCTCTCGGCCGTGGAGCTGGCCGGGTGCGACCCCGAGGTGCTGCTCGGGCACTTCCAGGGTCCGCCCGCGCTGCACCGGTACCCCGGTTCGATGGCCGCCCGCACCCAGGAGCTGGCCCGGCTGCTGGTCGAGCGCTACGACGGCCGGGCCGATGCCCTGTGGGCCGACGCCCCCGACGGCGCCACCCTGCTGCGCCGGCTGCGCGATCTACCCGGCTTCGGCGCCCAGAAGGCGACGATCCTGCTGGCGTTGCTGGGCAAGCAGTACGGCGTCACGCCGCCGGGCTGGCGCGAGGCGGCGGGGCAGTACGGCGAGGACGGCGCCCGCCGTTCGGTCGCCGACGTCACCGGCCCGACCTCGCTGGCGGAGGTGCGCAGCACCAAGCAGCAGGCCAAGCAGGCCGCCAGAGCGGCGAAGGCGGCCGGGGCGGAGGCCTGACGCCGACCCTGCCGCGCCCGGACGACGCTCCTGCGGTCCCCTCCGGATCGACGCCCCCGGGTACCTGCACGGCGTGCGATCCGGTGGCACGATGGAACCCAGGAGTCGGGGAACTCCGCGGGCCGGGCGACCATCGCACGGGCGCGCGCCGCCCACCACCCCGGCCAGTCCAGGGAAGGGCGTCCGTGGCCTCCAGCCAGCAGCTGCCGCACCGTGCACCGTCCGGAGCCACCCGGTCGGACCCGGTTCTCATCACCGAGGCCGAGCCCAGCCAGGTCGACCAGCACGCCGCCCGGAAGAAGCGCTACGTCATCACCATGGCCATCCGTGGGGTCAGCCTCCTCATGGCCGCGGTCACCTACCAGATCGTCTGGCTCATGATCATCTTCGCCGTCCTCGGGACGGTGCTGCCCTGGATCGCCGTCGTCATGGCCAACGACCGGCCGCCGAAGAAGCGGCTGGACGTGAACCGTTACGCCGCCCCGCGGCCCGACCGCATCCTGGAATCCGGACCGCAGTCCCGCGTCATCGACATGTGAGAGCGTCGGCGACCTCGGGGGAGAGCACCGGGCCGGGCGCGCCCGGGGATCCGGCGGTCGGGGCAGGGGTGCTCTGCACCCTGTCATCATGGACGGCGACGTGGCGCGCCACGGGAGGCCCCCGGTGCCGCGCCCGACCACCGACCCAGGGAGCAGCCGTGAGCAGCAGCGACATCCTCGAGCGCCCGGACGTCCGGGAAGCCGACACCGGCAACGCCAACGAGGTGTTCCACTACGTCCGGAAGAACAAGATCGCCGAAAGCGCCGTCATGGGAACCATGGTGGAGGCGCTGTGCGGCGAGGTCTTCCCGGTGACCAAGACCCCCAAGCCCGGCAGCCCGGTGTGCCCGGCCTGCAAGGAGGTCTACGAGCAGCTGAAGAAGGAGTGACGGAGCGACCGGCGCCGGGCGGCACCTGGCCGCGGGAAGGCCGGTAGGCCGAAGGTGGGTGCGGCTACCGGAGCCCGAGCTTCCGTGCCTCCTGCGCCATCTTCGCTTCCCGGCGGCGGCGCCGGCGCTCGTCGTGCCGGCGCTGCTGGGACGGCCAGCGTGCCTCGACCGTCGCGTTGAGCTCGGCGCCCAGCAGGATCGACATGCCCAGCAGGAAGCAGTACAGCAGCGCCGCGATCGGGGCGGCCAGGGCGCCGTAGGGCAATGCGGTGGTGAGGATGTCGGCGACGTAGCCCCGCAGGACCACCGCGGCGGCCAGGAAGAACCCGACGGCGAACAGGGCGCCCGGCAGGTGCCGGAGCCACGGGGTCCGCCGCGGCAGGGTCACGTGGTAGAAGCTGCAGAGCACCAGGATGAGGCCGACCACCACCACCGGCCAGTACACGGCGCCGACCAGCACTCCCGCGGTGTCCTGGTACTCGGCCGGGAACAGCGACACCAGCACGCCGGGGCCCAGCACGAGCAGCGGCAGCGTCAGGACGGCGCTCACCAGGCCCACCACGAACAGCCACAGGGCCATCAGCCGAGTGCGGATCGGTCCGCGCACGTCACGCTGGTCGTAGGCGATCACCACGGTGTTCATGAACGTGGCCGTCGCCGAGGAGCCCGCCCACAGCGACAGCAGGAAGCCGACGCTGACCACCTCCAGGCGCCCCGATCCCAGGATGTCGTTCAACGTGGGCTGGACCAGGGTGTCCACGACGCTGGGCGTCAGGCCCTCCGAGGCGAGGTCCACCAGGCGGTCCTCGATCTGCTCCACCTGGTCGGTGCCGATCCAGTCGCCGAGGTAGCCCAGCGAACCCAGCAGCCCGATGAGCAGCGGAGGCACGGACAGCACCTGCCAGAAGGCGGCCTCGGCGGACAATCCGAGGATCCGGTCGGACCAGGCCTTCGCCGCGGTGCGGCCCAGCACCTGCAGCGGCACCCGGACCGGCGTCAGCAGGCGGCGCACCGAGCGACGCACCACCCCGCCCGACGGGGCGGCCGCCGGAGCCTCCGGGGTGTCCGGGTCCCGGTCGCCGCTGTCCGCGGCGGCACCCGCGGAGCCGTCGGCCGGCGCCGCCCCGGAGCCTGCCGCCGGTGCGCCCGGGGTGCGTCCTTCCAGGTCATCGGGGTGCGCCGAGGCGCGCGGCAGGACAGGGGGCACCCGATCAGTGTGCACGGCCCGGGGCGCCGACGCGCCGCCCCGGGCCGCCGACACCCACCCGGAGGGGGCAGCCGGCCGCCTGCGGCGCAGCAGTCCCGCGCACCCCAGGCCGGCTCCCCGGATCAGCCGGTCGGGGTCGGCAGCGTCGGCGGGGTCGCCCCCGGCGCGCCGGGCGGCGCCTCGGGCGGGGGAGGCGGCGGCACGCACCGGATCACCGGCTCGGCGGCGTACCGGGTGCGGAAGTCCTCACGACGCAGTTCCGCGCCGGTGGCCGGATCGTTGAACACCCGGGTCACGGTGATGCTGAACCCGGTGCTCCCGCTCTGGGGCTCGCAGGAGCCGCTGCCGTCGTCGACCTTCTCCTGGACCACCGGCTGGGTCACGGCGTACCGGTTGCTGCTGATCGACTCGATGTCGTAGTACTTCGTGCCCCAGAACCGGACGGTGATCGAGCCGGGATCCCACTCGGTCTGCACGTAGATGCCGGTCTCGGTGTCGTTGCGCCACTGCAGGTCGATGACGCCCTCGTAGACGGTCGCCTCGCGGCCGGCCGGGTAACGGCTGATGTAGTAGCTGTGCGGCTTGTGGTAGACGTCCTCGAGCCCGGCGAAGAAGACGGCGTTGAACATCGTGGTGGCGAACTGGCTGATGCCGCCGCCGACCGCGGTGCTGAACTCGCCGTTGCTGATCACACCGGCGGGCACGTACCCCTGGGCCGTGCCACGCGGCCCGGTGAGGGTGTTCAGGCTGAAGGTCTCACCCGGCAGCACCAGCGCACCGTCGACCTCCTCGGCGACCACCCGGATGTTGGTGCCGCTCGCGGTGTTGGTGAAGTCCGTGGTGAAGGAGCTGACCTCTTCCGTGATACCCAGCGCCTCGGCCTGCTCGGTGGTGAAGCTCGCCGGCACCGGCCCCAGGGTCGCGGTCACCTCACGCGGGGCCTCCTGCCGGAGGACCGGCAGCAGCTGACCGGCCAGGACTGCCGGGTCGATGCCCTGCCCGCCGACCGAGGGGACGACGGAGATCGAGTCGCCGTCGATGTCGAAACGCGCGTCCTGGGCCGGGGTTCCGAAGACCGAGAAGTCCTCGCCCATCTCGGCCTGCAGGGCCGCCGGGTCGACGGCTACCTCCAGCGTGCCGTCGTCCTGCGGGGTGAAGGTGAGCGACGCGGCGATGGCGCTGACCGGCAGCTCCACCGACTCCGCCCCGTCCGCGCCGACGACCGTGACCGGCGCCGAGAGCGCCGGCGTGACGGTCTCGTCGAGCACCCGCTGCGCCTCGTCGACGCCGACCTGCACCTCGGCCACCTCGACCGGCAGGGCGATGGCTTCGGCGGGGTCGCCGCCGTCGGCGAGGGCCTCGGTGATCGCGGTGGCGGCGCTGTCGCGGTCGAGCGTGCGGCCGTCCACCGGTTCCACCACGCTGGCGGTCGTGCCCTCGATGGCGATCGTGGCGTCGACCGGCGCACGGTCGACCTGGGCGGCGAGCTGCTCCAGCTGGGCGGCCAGCGCGGTCTCGTCCTCGGTCACGACCGGGTCGACCTCCCGGTTCCCGACCAGGGTGACCAGGCGGGTCCAGGGGTTCAGCGGCTGGTCGTCGGCGGCGTCCACCGTGGCGGGCACGTCGAGGGCGATTCCGGCGGCAGGTGGGTGCAGCACGGCCTGGACGTCGTCGGCCACCACCGTGTGGTCGGCGCTCATCCGCGGTGCCAGCTCGCTGGCCAACCGCTCGCCCGCAGCGGCGGGGGAGAGGCCACCCAGCTCCAGGCCGGCCACCACGGTGCCGCGGGGGATGTCGTCGCCGGCGACCGCGAGGTCCAGGCCGTAGACGGCGCCCAGCGCGAGGACGGCGGCGGCGGGGGCGAGCACCGCACGCCGGCGCCACCAGGGCCGATCGTTCCCGGACGGCCCTCCGGGGGACGCGCCCGCCGGCGGGCCGTCGCCGTCGCCGTCGCCGCCGGCACCGTCGTCGTCGCCGGCACCGCCGGCGGATGGTCCGCCGGGCGGTAGGTCGACCGGGACGGTCGCACCACCCGTCGTCGCCTCGGCCGCACGCGGGGCGGCGGAGAGGTCGCGGCGGAACTCGATGGTGTCGCCGGCGTCCGGGACCGACGCTGTCGCGGCGGGCTCCGGGGCGGCGGGCTCCGGGGGTGCCGACTCCGGCCCGTCGGGTGCCCGGTCGTCCGGCCGGCTGTCGACCGCGGGTCGGCCGTCCAACGCCGGGATCACCACGGTGGCCTCGGGACCCTCGGTCTGCCCGTCGTCCTGACGGGGCACGTCATCCGGCGCGGCGTCGGCGGCGGAGGTGCCGGACGGCGATGCCGCCGGAGCGGCGTCGCGGGCAGGTGCGTCGGCAGGATTCCCGGGCCCGGGCCCGGGCTCGCGAACCTCGGCAGCCGGGTCGGTCTCCGCGGCGACGGCGGATGCAGGGTCCGTCGTCGCCGGCTCGGCGGACGGGCCGGCGGGTGGCGGGGGAGCGGGCCGCCCGCGGCCTGCGGAGCCGTCGGGGAGCAGCCGGCGGGTGTCCGGCTCCGTCGAGGAGTCGTGCGGCATCAGTTGCTCTCCGGCTCAGTGGGGACCGGCCACCGGTCCCCGGTACGACGAAGCCGCCGGCCTCCGGCACCCCTTGCGGGGAACCGGAGATCGGCGGCTCGGTCGAATGGGGGCGTCATCGCTCTCGCGACGATAGTTGCCCCGTTCAGCTGTTGACGCGCGCCTCGCCGTCGGTCTCGATGATGTCGGCCGCGAGGTCGCGGAGCTTGTCCTCGTACTCACGTGCGTGGTGTCCACAGAAGACGAGGTCGCTCCCACTCGGGAGGACCACTCGCACCTTGGCCAGAGCACCGCAGCGGTCGCAGTGGAAGGGAACGACGAGTTCTTCGGTGGGCGGGGTCGTCGTCAGCGTCTGGGTCATCTGGCTCATCACTCGCTCTCTACCGCACGGACCCGCGACTGCGGATCGGCCTCCTGCACAGCGCCAGGATGGCCCCTCGTGTTCCCGTTCCGGCACCGGATGTGCACCGACTCGCCGAATGAGATGCGGTCGTAACACGAAGTGCCTGGTGGAGCGGGTCAGCAGGGGACGTCGCTGGTTCGGAACTGGGTCCGGATGGTGCACGTGCACGTACTCGTTTGCTGTCGTACTGGCTCTGGCCAGCTGTGGGTCCGCTGCTGTTCTGACAGGTCCCACGCTACGCCGTCTACCCGGCCGGTGCCGCGCCACACCGCCGCGCTCACTCCATCGGTGGGTGCGGCCCCCGTGGCCCCCCTGCAGGGTCCCGCCGCGAGCTCGCGAGCGGTGGGGGGGCAGGGGGGCCCTTCCTCAGTCGAGGTAGTCGCGGAGCACCTGGGAACGGCTGGGGTGCCGCAGCTTGGACATCGTCTTGGACTCGATCTGCCGGATCCGCTCGCGGGTCACCCCGTAGACCTGGCCGATCTCGTCCAGGGTGCGCGGCTGACCGTCGGTCAGGCCGAAGCGCAGCCGGACGACGCCGGCCTCCCGCTCGGAGAGGGTCTGCAGGACGCTGGTGAGCTGGTCCTGCATGAGGGTGAAGCTGACCGCGTCGACGGCCACGACCGCCTCTGAGTCCTCGATGAAGTCGCCGAGCTGGCTGTCGCCCTCGTCACCGATGGTCTGGTCGAGGCTGATCGGCTCCCGGGCGTACTGCTGGATCTCCAGCACCTTGTCCGGGGTGATGTCCATCTCCTTGGCCAGCTCCTCCGGGGTGGGCTCGCGGCCCAGGTCCTGGAGCAGCTCGCGCTGGATGCGGCCGAGCTTGTTGATGACCTCGACCATGTGCACCGGGATGCGGATGGTGCGGGCCTGGTCGGCCATGGCGCGGGTGATCGCCTGGCGGATCCACCAGGTGGCGTAGGTGGAGAACTTGTAGCCCTTGGTGTAGTCGAACTTCTCGACCGCACGGATCAGGCCCAGGTTGCCCTCCTGGATCAGGTCCAGGAATGCCATGCCGCGGCCGGTGTAGCGCTTGGCCAGCGAGACCACCAGGCGGAGGTTGGCCTCCAGCAGGTGGTTCTTCGCGCGCTCGCCGTCGCGGACGATCCAGTTCAGGTCGCGGCGCATCTGCGGGGAGAGCTTCTGGCCCTCTTCCCCGATCTGCCGCAGCCGCTCGGCGCCGTAGAGCCCGGCCTCGATCCGCTTGGCGAGGTCGACCTCCTCCTCGGCGGTGAGCAGCGCGACCTTGCCGATCTGCTTGAGGTAGGCGCGGACGGAGTCGGCCGAGGCGGTGAGCTCGGCGTCCTTGCGGGCCTGCCGCAGCGCCTCGGACTCCTCCTCGTCGTCCCACTCGAACTCCGGGCCCTCGCCCTCGGTCTTCTCGTCGGTGGCGTCGGCGACGGCCACGCCGTCCTTGCCGGTCACGACGGACTCGTCGAGCTTGAGGCCCTGGGACCCGGCGTCGACGACGGCGATGGTGCCGCCGTCGGAGGAGACCGCGGTGAGGACGGTGCCCTCACCCGTGCCGGGGGAGGGGCTGATGCTGGGCTTGCGGGCGCCGGTCGCCTTCTTCGCGGTGGAGGCGGCAGCCTTCTTGGCCGGCGCCTTCTTCGCGGGGGCGGCCTTGGTGACCGGAGCGGTGGACTGCGACGAGGCGGCCGAACGGGCGGCGACCGTCCTCCGGCTGCTCGTGCTGCTCACAGCTGCTGCTTCCGGTCCTGGCTGGTCGGCGGGCACTCAGTGTTCCTTCCCGTACTGCGGTGCGTTCCTCGAGGACCGTGTGGCCCGCGGGCAGCGGCCCCGTACCGCCCCGCGGGGCGGTCGTCCGACGTCCTGACCGGCGCACGTTTCACCGGGCGGGAGGCGGGGGATGACCTGCTGGCAGGGGGCGAGGCGAGGTGGGTCTTCTCCATTGTAACGGCGCCGACGCGCCGGTCCACCGGTTCAGGTCTGCCCCGTCCGGGTGGACTATGCCGACGGGTGCCCTCCCGGCGGTACCAGTGCCGGCCCGGAGAGTCGGCTGCGCAGCGTCACTGCCCGATCCGCTGCTCCGCGGCCAGGGCCGCGCCCACGATGCCGGCGTCGTTGAGCAGCGCGGCGGGGACCACCCGGGTGCGGGTGGACAGCAGGGGAACCCACTTGGCCGCCTTCTTGCTCACCCCGCCCCCCACGATGATCAGGTCCGGCCAGATGCCCCGTTCCAGGGTGTCGAGGTACCGGTCGACCCGCTGCGCCCACTGCGGGTAGGTCAGGTCCTCCCGCTCCCGCGCTGCGGCCGACGCCCGGATCTCGCCGTCCTGGCCGTCGACCTCGATGTGGCCCAGCTCGGTATTGGGCACCAGCGTGCCGTCGATGAACAGGGAGCTGCCGATGCCGGTGCCGAAGGTGAGCATCAGCACCAGGCCGCGCTCACCGCGGCCGGCGCCGTACTCCATCTCGGCCAGGCCGGCGGCGTCGGCGTCGTTGAGGGTCTGCACCGTGCCGGGGATGACCGCCTCGAGCCCGGCGGCCATGTCGGTGCCCACCCAGCTCGGGTCCATGTTGGCGGCGGTGAACACGACGCCGTGCTTCATCACCCCCGGGTAGGTGACGCCGATCCGCCCGGTCCAGCCGAACTGGCCGACGATGTCGCCCACCACGCCGTAGACCGGGTCCGGCAACGCCGGTTGCGGGGTCGGGATGCGCAACCGCTCCCCGACCAGCTCGCCCTTGTCCAGGTCGACCACGCAGCCCTTGATGCCGCTGCCACCGATGTCCACTCCGAAGCCCTGCACGCGGACAGGCTAGTGACCGGCCCGGTCCCAGGGGCAGGACTCCGGCAGGATCGCTCCCTGTGACGACCTCCTCGCCCGCGGACCTGCCCGCCCAGCTGCTCGGCCTGGCCCGGGCCACCGCGGAGGAGGCGGCGCTGCTCGTCCGCGCCGGCCGCAGCTCCGCGGCCGACCAGGTCGACACCAAGTCCAGTTCGGTGGACGTGGTCACCGCGGTCGACACCGCCAGCGAGGAGCTCATCGTCCGGCGTCTGCTCGAGACCCGCCCGGACGACGGCGTGCTCGGGGAGGAGGGCGCCGCCCGGGCGGGCACCAGCGGCGTGCGCTGGGTGGTCGACCCGATCGACGGGACGGTCAACTTCCTCTACGGGCTGCCCGCCTACGCCGTCTCCATCGCCGCGGAGGTGGACGGCCGCACCGAGGTGGGCGTCGTCCTCAACGTCGCGACCGGTGAGCTCTTCACCGCCGTCCGCGGGCAGGGTGCCTGGTCGACCGCGCCGGGGACGGCGGCGTCCCGGCTGGCCGGCAGCGCGCCCGTCGACCTGGACCACACGCTGGTCGCCACCGGCTTCGGCTACCGGGTCGAGCAGCGGCGCCTGCAGGGCGCCGTCGTCGCCGAGCTGCTGCCCCAGGTGCGCGACATCCGGCGCAACGGGTGCGCCTCGCTGGACCTCTGCTCCGCGGCCGCCGGCCGGGTGGACGCCTACTACGAGCTGGACCTCAAGCCCTGGGACCACGCCGCCGGGGCGCTGGTGGCGGCCGAGGCCGGGCTGGTCGTCACCGGCACGGGGGGCCGCCCGTTCGCCGAGCCGATGGCGGTCGCGGCGGCACCGAGCATCGCCGGGCCGCTGGTCGAGCTGCTCGAACGGTTACCCGCCAACGCTTGAACGGCCCCCCTGCAGGGGGGTCCTTCAACAGGCCGTCGAGGCGCCGGCCGCCGGAGCCAGGGCGGCGGCGACCTCCTCGGGGGATGCGAGCTGCTGGAACTCCGGCCCGAGGACGACGTCGACGACGGCGTCGGCGCGGGTGTCGGGCCGCTCGCCGATGCCCGGCAGGAACACCCGCACGAAGGACGCGTTCTCGGCGCCGCGACGGCCGTACCGCAGTTCCCCGGCCCCGGTGACCTCCAGGTCGGGGTTCGGGTCGTTGCCGATCTCGGACACGGTGAACCCGCGGCCCTGCAGCGAGTCGGCGACGGTGTTGGCCAGCCCCGCGGTCGAGGTGGCGTTGAACACGCGCACCGTCACCGAGGCCGGGTCCAGGGAGGGCGGTGCCTCGGCCGCCGACGTGCAGGCGGCCGCCTCCGCCTGCTCCATCGCGGCGTCCTGGCGCAGCACGTTCCACCAGACGCCGAGCGCGGCCAGCGCGAGCACCAGCAGGAAGATCAGCCCGGGCACCGGCCGGCGACCGCTACGGGCGCGCACCGGGGACCGGTCGCTGGGCTCGCTCAACGGTGCACTCCGCTCGGGGGGACGGCGGTCGCCGGCCGCCGGACGGCGGACTCGCCGGTGGAGGGCTCGCGACCGGCCGGACTGGGGGCCGGATGACGGAGCGGACTCTAGCGGCGCGGGGCTGGGCTAGAGCGCACCGTCCTCGAGCGCGGCGCGTCCCCGTGCCACGCAGGGGCCGATCCGCTCCGCGTAGCCGCTGGTGTCCTTCCCGGCCATCGCCCCGGCCGCGGACCGGGCCACGATGCCGGCCACGATCGCGGCGAACTTGAACCAGGCGAAGGCGACGTACCAGGGCAGTGCCGTCAGGTCGGCACCGGTGCGCGAGGCGTACCTCTCCGCGAGCTGCAGCCGGGTGGGGAAGCCCGGGAGGGTGCTCACACCCGGAACGCTCGCCGTGGTCTCCCCGGCCTGTGGCCAGTAGACGAACAGCATGCCCAGGTCGGTGAGCGGGTCGCCCAGGGTGGACATCTCCCAGTCCAGCACCGCGCGGATCCGGCCGCGTACCTGGGGGTGCAGCAGGCAGTTGTCCAGCCGGTAGTCGCCGTGGGTGATCCCCGTGCGGGCGGTGGCCGGCACGGTTCCGGCCAGTCGGGCGGCGAGGGCGTCGAGGTCGGGGCGGTCGGTGTCGCGGGTGGCCTCCCACTGCGTCGTCCAGCGCCGGACCTGCCGCTGGAGGAAGCCCTCGGGGCGGCCGAAGTCGGCCAGCCCGACCGCGGCGGGGTCGACGGCGTGCAGGTCACCCAGCACGTCGACGAGCCCGTCGGCGATCTCCCGTCGCTGGGCCGGCTCGTCGGCGTAGCCGGGCGGCAGCTGGTCGACGACGTGCACGCCGACGACGCGTTCCATGACGTAGAACGGGGCGCCGAGCACCGCGGTGTCGGTGCACAGGTGCAGCGTCCGGGGAACCGGCACCGGGGTGCCACCGAGCGCCGAGATCACCCGGTGCTCACGCACCATGTCGTGCGCGGTGGCCAGCACGGCACCGGTGGGCGGCCGGCGCAGGATCACCGCGTCGTCGGCCGTCCCGCCCGCCGGGCTCACCACGTACGTGAGGTTGGACAGGCCGGCGGTGATCAGCTCCACGTCCACGGAGCGCCATCGCTCGTCGCCCAGCACGGTGGCCAGGTACGGCCCGACCGTGCCCGGATCAGCTCCCGCGGTGGTCGTCATCGGCGGCAGGGTAGCCTCTGGCGCCCCGTGGTCTAGCGGCCACCGTCGGTGCCCGTCAGGTGTCGACCACCCGGCCCCGGGCACAAATCAGGCGCGCACCACGTTGGGGGGCTCGCCGGTGTGTGAGCGACCGGGCGCACCGCCGGGTCGCGCGTCCGTCCGACCCTCGCCGGGGAGGGCGGAGGCCCGAGCAGTGGGCCCCCACCGATCCGGCGACACGACCTCCGGCCGCCCCTGCGGCCGGTCCCGACCGCAGGCACCCTCCGGGTACCGACGGCAGCAGAGCGGGCAGCGTCCCGCGAGACAGAGAGAAGGGGCACACCCATGGCCACCGACTACGACGCCCCACGCCGCAACGAGGCCGACGAGCTGGGCGAGGACTCGCTCGAGGAGCTCAAGGCCCGCCGGGCCGAGGCCCAGTCGTCCTCGGTCGACGTCGACGAGACCGACTTCAACGAGAACCTGGAGCTCCCCGGTGCGGACCTCTCCAACGAGGAGCTGACCGTCCGGGTCCTGCCGAAGCAGGAGGACGAGTTCACCTGCTCGCGCTGCTTCCTGGTCCACCACCGCAGCCGGCTGGCCGCCACCCGCGGTGACCAGCTGGTCTGCCGGGACTGCGCGGCCTGAAGAAGGACCCCCGTGCCCCCCACCACTCGCGAGCTCGCGGCGGGGCCCTGCAGAGGGGCCGCCCGTGCCCCCCACCACTCGCGAGCTCGCGGCGGGGCCCTGCGCGGGGGCCTGACCGCTGCCACCACGGCTCGCAGGCTCGGCGCGTGGCCCTGCAGCGGGGCCGCACGGATGGAAGGTGCCCGATGACAGAGCACGGCTCCCCGACCGGTCCACCGCGCGACGTCCCGCCGCCGCGGCCGGTGCCCGCCGACCCGGAGGTGGCCGGCGGAGGCGTGGGCGGCGCCGCCCGGGCGCTGGCCGATGCCGTCACCGGGCTGCTCGGCCGGGACCCGGCCGACAGCGGCTCCCGGGCCTCCGGGGCGAGCGGCCGGTCGGCCGGTGGCGTGCTGGCCGACGTGGTCTCGGCCGTGGCCGGTGCCGCCCGGTCGGGCGGTGGGCGGGAGGCCACCTCGCCCGGCGCGGTCGGCCCGGCGGTCGCCGGCGCGCCCGGCGGCCGCGGCACGGGGGCCGGGCGGTGGGCGCCGGGGGGTCTGCTCACCGACCTGCTGGACACCGCGGCCCCGGCGCTGCCGATCCGTGACCGGGCCCGGCTGCAGGCCGCGCACCCCGGCGCCACCGAGCAGGAGATCGCCGACGTCCTGGTGGCCCGTGCGGCCCGGCTGACCGGCGGGGTCGGCGCGGCCACCGGCGGTCTGGCGGCCGCCCAGTGGTTCGCGCCGCCCTCGCTGGTGGCGATGCCGCTGGAGATGGGCGCGCAGACGGTGCTCGTCGCCGCGGTCGAGGTGGTGCTGGTCGGCGAGCTGCACGAGCTGTACCGCCGGCCCGCCCCGGGCGACGCCCGGGAACGGGCGCGCGCCTACCTGACCAGCTGGAGCACCCAGCGCGCCGTCGGCACCACCGGATCCGGTGGGCTGTTCTCCCGGCTGTCCTCGGCGGGTGCGCAGGCCCTGCGCCGCCGGGTCACCCGGCGGCTGGCCGGCAGCGCCACCTCGTTCGCCCCGCTGCTGGTCGGCGCCACGCTGTCCGCCCGCAGCAACTCGAAGGCCACCGTGGCGCTCGCCGAACGGGTGCTGGCCGACCTGCGCACCGGCCTCCCGCCGTCCGCGCCGCCCGACGCCCGTCCCTGACCCGCCGCTCCGCACCCGGGCGGGCGGAGCGGGCTAGCCTCGCGGCCGTGCCCGACCTCCTCCCGTCACCGTCGTCCGGCGAGCCGCCGGCGCCCTCCCCGGCGGCGCTGGACGTGCCCGTGCGGCTGACCTCACCCGACGCCGTACTGCCGGGGTACGCCCTGCCCGGCGACGCCGGTGCGGACCTTGCCCTCACCGAGGACGTCGTGCTGGCCCCGCACCAGCGGGCGCTGGTCGGCACCGGGATCGCCGTGGCCATCCCCGAGGGGTACGCGGGGTTCGTGCACCCCCGGTCGGGGCTGGCCCACCGGCTCGGCCTGAGCCTGGTGAACGCCCCCGGCACGATCGACGCCGGCTACCGCGGCGAGATCAAGGTGAACCTGGTCAACCTCGACCCGGCCACGACGGTGCGCCTGCACCGCGGCGACCGGGTCGCCCAGCTGGTCGTCCAACCGGTCGTGCGCGCGCGCTTCGTGCCCGTCACCGAGCTCCCGGCCAGCGACCGCGGAGCCGGGGGCCACGGCTCCACCGGCGGCTCCACCGGCGGCGCCGCGGCGCCCGGCCGGCCTTCCACCGTCGAACCACTCCCCGAAGGGCGGGTCTGAGATGCCCATCGGCCGCCGGCGCAACCGGATCGACCGCAGCCTCCGCGAGCGGGGTGTCCCCCCCGAACCCCAGGTGCGCGAGCGGGACGTCCCCGCCACCGAGGGGCCCTGGGACGACGCGGACGTCCCCGACGACGGCATCCCGCGCATCGACCTGGGCTGCCTGCGGCTGCCGGCCGTGCCCGGTCTGGAGCTCCGGATCGACGTGAACGCCCAGCAGCAGGTCGTCGGCGCCACCCTGCGGCAGGGGGAGTCGTTGCTGCAGGTCTCGGCCTTCGCTGCTCCGCGTGCCACCGGCATCTGGGATGACGTCCGCACCGAACTGGCCCGCAGCGCCAGCGGCCAGGGCGGCTCGCTGACAGAGGTGTCGGGCCCGTTCGGCCCCGAGCTCACCGGGTCCGTGCTGATCGCCGCCGCGCCGGTGGCCGGGAGCACGCCCGGCGCGCCGGTGCGCCGAGCCGCCCGGTTCGTCGGCGTGGACGGCCCGCGGTGGTTCCTCCGCGGCATGATCAGCGGTCCGGCGGCCGAGACCCCGCAGGCCGCCGCGGTCCTGGAGGCCGCGTTCCGCGCCATCGTCGTGGTGCGGGGCAGCCAGCCCATGCCGGTGCGCGACCAGTTGCCGCTCACGCTCCCGCCGCAGGCCGCCGAGCAGGTCGCCCGCCAGCAGGCGGCCGCCCGTGGTGGTGCGGCCGCCGGCGGCACGACCTCCGGTGGGCCGGCATGACGCCCACGACGCACGCCTACGGCCCCGGGCCGGACCAGTTCCTCGAGCTGACCCTCCCACTTCCGGTGCAGGAGCCGGACGGCGCCGCCGCGCTGCCGGGGCATTCCGCGGGCGACGGGCCGGCGCCGGTCGTGGTCGTGGTGCACGGCGGGTTCTGGCGGGCCGCCCGCGGCATCGAGCTGGCCCGGCCGCTGGCCGCGGACCTCGCCGCCCGGGGCTGGGCGGCGGTCGCCGTCGAGTACCGCCGCGTCGGAACCGGGGCGGGCGGCGGGGGTGGCTGGCCGGAGACGCTGGACGACGTCGCCGCGGCGCTGGACGCACTGCCCGACCTGCCCGGCTCCGCCCGCCTCGACCTGACCGACGTCACCGTGGTCGGGCACTCCGCCGGCGGCCAGCTGGCGGCCTGGGCGGCCGGGCGCGGCCGGCTTCCCGCGGGTGCGCCGGGCGCGTCCCCGCGGGTCCGGGTGGCGGCGGCGGTGCTCCAGGCCGGGGTGCTGGACCTGACCCGGGCCGACGAGCAGCACATGGGCCAGGACGCGGTGGCCCAGTTCCTCGGGGGCCGGGCCGACGACGTCCCCGAGCGGTACGCCACCGCTGACCCGGTGCGGCTGCTGCCCACCGGCGCCGCCGTGCTGTGCGTCCACGGGACCGAGGACACCTCCGTCCCGCCCGAGCAGAGCGACCGGTACGCCGCGGCGGCCACCGCCGCCGGTGACACCGTGGAGGTGGTCCTCGTGCCCGGTGACCACATGATGGTCATCGACCTGGCGGGGGAGGCCTGGCGGCGCGTCCTGGACTGGCTCTCGGCCCGCCGCACCGCCACCGCCGACCGCATTACCCTGGACTCGTGACAGAGACCAGTGCGCGCGGCTGGTTGTCCCGGCGGCTCGCGAAGCTGACCGCGGACGACCAGACGGTCGATGCCGAGGCGCTGCAGTCGGACGTCGCCAGCTCCGGGTGCGCCCCGGTGAGCACCTGCCGGAAGGGCGAGGTGGTCACCGTGACCGGCCGGCTGAGGTCCGTCGTCTACACCCCGCGGGAGACCGTGCCGACGCTCGAGGCGGAGCTGTTCGACGGCTCGGGGTCGGTGACCCTGGTGTGGCTGGGGCGCCGGAAGATCGCCGGCATCGAGCCGGGGCGTTCCCTCACCGCGCGGGGCCGGTTCGCCGCCTTCGACGGCCGCCGGGTCATCTACAACCCCTGGTACGAGCTGGGCGCCGGGTGACGTGCCCCCGGTGAGCGAGCAGCCCAGCCGGAGGGCGTCGTGAGCGACGCGGGCGACCGCAAGGTCAGCTTCGACCGGCACCTGGTGCTCGACCAGCTCGGCGGCTGGCGCGGGATGGTCGACGCGACGCTGCCGACCGTGGCGTTCGTGGTGGCCAACTCGCTGGCCGGGCTGACCGTCGGCATCTGGGCCGCGCTGGCGGCCGCCGTCCTCGTCTTCGGCCTGCGGCTGGTCCGCCGGCAGAGCGTCCAGCAGGGGATCAGCGGCCTGTTCGCGGTCGCGGTGGCGGTCGCCATCGCCTGGAAGACCGGGGAGGCGCGGGACTTCTTCACCCTGGGGCTGATCCGGAACGCCGGCATCGGCGTCGTGCTGCTCGGCTCCATCGCGTTCCGCTGGCCGCTGGTGGGCGTGGTCGCGGAGTTCCTCGCCCCCAGCCATCTGGGCGCGATGGCCTCGCACTCACTGCCCTCGCTGCGCGCCCTGAGAGCCGGACGGGGCACTGCCGCAGCCACGCCGGTCGAGCCGGTCGAGCCGGTCCCACCGGCCACGGGCGGCGCCGAGCGGGTGCCGGACGCGGTCGCGGAGCAGCACTGGCGCGACGACCCCCGGCTGGTGCGCGCCTACTCCTGGCTGACGGTGCTGTGGGCATCGGTCTTCCTGCTGCGCGCCGGGCTGACCTGGTTCTTCTACGTGCGCGACGACGTGGAGATGCTGGGCGCGGTCTCCGTGACCCTGGGGCTCCCGGTGACCGCCGTCCAGCTGGTCATTACGCTCTGGGTGGTGGCCCGGCTACACCGGCACCGCACTGCAGAAGGACCCCGTCCCCCGCACCCCTCGCAAGCTCGGGGTGAGCCGCTGGACGGGGCCTAATCGTTCCCGCCGGCGCACATCATCTGCTTCAGCTCGTCCTCGATGTCGCCGTGGGTGACGAACAGCAGCTCGTCGCCGGCCTCCAGCGGCTCGTCGGCCTGCGGGGTGATGACCCGCTCGCCGCGCAGGATGGTGGTGAGGACGGTCTCCCGGGGGAGCACCAGCTCGCGCACCGGCCGGCCCACCCACGGGGTGTCGTCGGCGAGAGTGATCTCCACCAGGTTCGCGGCGCCCTTGCGGAAGCTCATCAGCCGGACGACGTCGCCGACGGTGACCGCCTCCTCGACCAGCGCGGCGAGCACCCGCGGGGTGGACACGGCGACGTCGACGCCCCACGCCTCGGTGTAGAGCCACTCGTTCCGGGGATCCTTCACCCGGGCGACGACGCGGTTCACCGCGAACTCGGTCTTGGCCAGCAGCGAGACCACCAGGTTCGCCTTGTCGTCCCCGGTCGCGGCGATCACGACGTCGCAGGTGGCCAGCTGGGCCTCTTCCAGCGAGGAGACCTCGCAGGCATCGGCCTGGACCCACTCGGCGCCGGGCACCGTCCTGGCGCGGACCTTGGCGCCGTTCTTCTCGATCAGCATCACGGCGTGGCCGTTGCCGAGCAGCTCGGTGGCGATCGAGCGGCCGACGGCGCCGGCGCCCACGATGGCGACGCGCATCAGTGCTGCCTCTTCTCAGGACCCTGCTCGACGGCGCGGTGCACCCGTTCGGTGAGCTCGTCGGTGACGGCGACGACCAGGTGGTCGCCGGTCTGCAGGACGGTGGCCGGGCCGGGGAGCTGGGCGGCACCGAAGCGGACCACCCAGGCGGCGCGGGCTCCGGAGGCGGCCTCGAGGTCGGCCAGCGGCCGGCCGACCCAGACGTCGGTCACCGTCACGCGCATCAGCAGCACCGTGCCCGTGGGCTCCCGCCACAGCTCGCTCACCTTCACCGACAGCAGCTCGCGCATCAGCCGGTTCACCGTCCAGGGCACGGTGGCGACGCTGGGGATGCCCATCCGCTCGTACACCTCGGCCCGCTTGGAGTCGTAGATGCGGGCCACGACGTGCTCGACGCCGAAGGTCTCGCGGGCCACCCGGGCGCTGATGATGTTGGAGTTGTCGCCGCTGCTCACCGCGGCGAACGCGCCGGCCGAGTCGATGCCGGCGGCCAGCAGCGTCTGCCGGTCGAAACCCAGGCCCGTCACCTGGCGGCCGGTGAACTCCGGACCCAGCCGGCGGAAGGCCCCGGGGTCCTGGTCGATCACCGCGACGCTGTGCCCGATCTCCTCGAGCCGGCGGGCGATCGCCGATCCGACGCGGCCGCAGCCCATCACGACCACGTGCACGTGCATCCACCCCGCCCGTTCGCTGGTTGCTCGTCGATCCCGTCGCCGGCCCGGGCGGACCGCCGGGCCGTACCGCGCGCGAACGTACACCCGCCGGCCGACCCCGGAGGGCGGCACCGGCCGCGCATCACCCGCCCGGGGCACCGCTGTGAGCGAGGTCGCTCCGTCGTGCGCTCCGGGGCGCTCCAGCGACCGTACGATCGCCCGCGTGCCGACCCTGTCCGACCTCGGACAACTCCCGAAGCGCCTCGTCCTCGGCCGCCCCGTCAGCAGTGCCCGGGCCGGTGAGTCGCTGCTCCCCAAGCGGTTGGCGCTCCCGGTCTTCGCCAGCGACCCGCTCTCCTCCGTGGCGTACGCCACCCAGGAGATCCTCATCGTGCTCACCCTCGCCGGAACGGCGTTCCTCTTCCTCGCCCCGTGGCTGGCCGTGGCCGTGGTGCTGCTGCTCACGGTGGTGGTTCTCTCGTACCGGCAGGTCGTCCACGCCTATCCCTCCGGCGGCGGCGACTACGAGGTCGCGATGAAGAACCACGGGCAGTTCGCCGGGCTGACCGTGGCCAGTGCGCTGCTCACCGACTACGTGCTGACCGTGGCCGTGTCGGTGTCGGCCGGCACCGACAACATCATCTCGGCCTTCCCGGGGCTCAACCAGCACCGGGTGCTGATCGCAGTGGGCCTGGTCGCGCTGCTGGCCGCGGCCAACCTGCGCGGCCTGCGGGAGTCGGGGAGGACCTTCGCGTTCCCGACCTACCTGTTCGTCACCGGCATCCTGGTCATGATCGGCACCGGGCTGGTGCGCGACCTCTTCACCGACGACCCGGTGGTCGCCGAGAGCGCCGCCTGGTCGATCACCCCCGAGCCCGGCTACGGCCAGCTGGCCGGGCTGGCCCTGGTGTTCTTCGTGCTGCGGGCGTTCGCCTCCGGCTGCACCGCGCTGACCGGGGTGGAGGCGATCGCCAACGGCGTGCCGGCGTTCCGGCCGCCGAAAGGCAGGAACGCGGCCACCACGCTGGCCTGGATGGGCGGCCTCGCCGCCGTCATGTTCGCCGGGGTGACGGCGCTGGCCCTGCACGCCGACGTGAGGTACGCCCAGAACACCTGCGACCTGGTGGGCTTCCCCGGTGACTGCGAGACCGACCCGCAGCGCACCGTCATCGCCCAGCTCGCCGCCGCCACCTTCGGCGGCGACACCTCGATCGGCTTCTTCGCCATCCAGGCCGCGACCGCACTCGTGCTGGTCCTGGCGGCCAACACGGCGTTCAACGGCTTCCCGCTGCTGGGCTCGGTGCTGGCCCAGGACCGGTTCATGCCCCGCCAGCTGCACACCCGGGGCGACAAGCTGGTCTACAGCAACGGCATCCTGCTGCTCGCCGGGTTCGCCGCGCTGCTGATCGTCGCCTTCGACGGCGACCCCAACCGGCTGATCCAGATGTACATCGTGGGGGTGTTCACCAGCTTCAGCATCGGCCAGTGGGGCATGGTGCGGCACTGGAAGCGGGAGCTGCGGTCGGCCGAGGACCCGGACGCGCGGCGCCGGATGCGGCGCGCACAGGGAATCAACGCCGTCGGCGGGACGCTCACCACCGTCGTCCTACTGATCATCGTGGTCACCAAGTTCACCCATGGCGCCTGGCTGGTCATCCTGGTGATGCCGATCATCTTCCTGCTGATGCGGGGCATCAACCGGCACTACTCCGACGTCTCCCGGCAGCTGGTGCCCGACAGCGACGCGCGGACGCTGCCCAGCAAGGTGCACGCCGTCGTGCTGGTCTCCAAGGTGCACAAGCCGACGCTGCGGGCGCTGGCCTTCGCCAGGGCGACCCGCCCGGACGCGCTGACCGCGCTGACGGTCAACGTCGACGACGCCGAGACCCGGCAGTTGCAGGCCGCCTGGGATCGGTACGACATCCCGGTGCCGCTGACGGTGCTGGAGTCGCCGTTCCGCGAGGTCACCCGGCCGGTCGTCGACTACGTGCGGGACATCCGCCGGTCCAGCCCGCGGGAGCTGGTGGTGGTGTTCGTGCCGCAGTACGTGGTCGGGCACTGGTGGGAGAACCTGCTGCACAACCAGAGCGCGCTGCGGCTGCGCACCCGCCTGCAGTTCCAGCCGGGCGTGATGATCACCAGCGTGCCGTGGCAGCTGGAGAGCTCGGTGGGCCGGGACGAGGACGGCGGCAACGGTCGCACCGCGCCGGGCGACCTGCGGCGTGGTCTCACGGCCGACCAGGAGTCAAACCCCCATGGCTGAAGGACCACCCTTCCCCCCACACCTCGCAGGCTCGGCGCGGGCCCCTGAAGGGCGGCCGAGCTGGGTCGGCCGGCGGTTCGAGGTCACCGTGGGCCCGGTGGCGCACGGCGGGCACTGCGTGGCCCGCCACGAGGGCCGGGTGGTGTTCGTCCGGCACGCGCTGCCCGGTGAGCAGGTGATCGTGCTGGTGACCGAGGACCGGCACGCGAAGTACTGCCGGGCCGACGCCGTCGAGGTGCTGCAGGCACATCCCGAGCGGGTCGAGCGGCCGTGCCCGTACGCCGGACCCGGCCGCTGCGGCGGCTGCGACTGGCAGCACGTGGCGCCGGCGCAACAGCGGCGGCTGAAGGCCGACGTCCTCACCGAGCAGTTCGCCCGGCTCGCCGGCATGGACGTCGCCGTCGAGGTCGAGGAGCTGCCCGGCGGCCCGCTGCGGTGGCGGTCGCGGGCGCGCTTCGCGGTGGACCGGTCCGGCCGGCCCGGGCTGCACCCGCACCGCTCCCGGGAGGTGCTGCCGCTCGCGGACTGCCCGATCACCATGGAACCGGCCGCCGCCGCCGTGCTCGGCCGCACCTGGCCGGGGGCGGGGGCGGTCGACGTCGCCGTCGACTCCGAGGGCGCGATCAGCACGACCCGGCTGGACCGACGCGGCCATCCGCAGTCGACCCGGGTGGTGCCGGCGGGGGAGCACCGCGCCGTCGAGGCGTCCGGGCGGGCTGCCCGCCGGGCCTGGGACCGGGATTGGCAGGTCGAGGGCACCGGCTTCTGGCAGGTGCACCCGGGCGCCGCCGACGCGCTCGTGGGCGCCGTCGCCGGGTACGCGGCGATGATGAGCGGCGAGCGCGTGCTGGACCTGTACGCCGGCGTGGGGCTGTTCGGGGGCTCGCTGGCCTCGGCGGTCGGGCCGGCGGGCCGGGTGGTCTGCGTGGAGGCCGACGGCGGGGCGTGCGCCGCCGCGGACGCCAACCTGGCCGACCTGCCGCAGGCCGAGGTCTGGCAGGGCGACATCGACGCCGAGGGCGTGAGCGGGCTGCTGGCCGAAGTGGGTTCCTTCGACGTCGTCGTGCTGGACCCGCCACGCGCCGGTGCCGGGCCCGGGGTGAGCCAGGCGCTCGCCGCCGCCGGTCCGCGGGCCGTCGTCTACGTGGCCTGCGATCCGGCGTCGCTGGCCCGGGACGTGGCCGCGTTCGCCGCGGCCGGCTACCGGCTGGCCGGGCTGCGCGCCTTCGACTGCTTCCCGATGACCGCCCACGTGGAGTGCGTCGCGCTGCTGGTCCCGGCCTGACCGGTCCAGCACGGGGCTGGTGCGCTGAGCATCACCTGCAGCGGGATCCAGGGGGCGGCGCCGCATGCCGTCCCTGGCCGGCCGGTCAGACTGGACCCGTGGACGCCGCACTGCCGCCCGGCTGGCCCGACGAGGTCGCCCCGCCGGGCGCTCCGGACTGGGAGCGCACGGCGGTCGCCTGGCTCTACGACCAGGTGCCGCCGGACTACCGCGCCCACGAGGTGCTGCGCCAGTACCCGGTGCTGCTCGCCCGGTTCGCCGCCGACCACCTCACCGCCGGCCTGGAGGCCGCCCGCGCCGGCTGGCGGACGGTGCGGGTGGAGCTGGCCGACCAGCTGCCGCCGGCCGCGATGGAGGCCGCGATCAGCGCCTACGAGCGCGAGGGGCAACGGCTGGCCCGCGCCGCGCGGGGCGTGGAGGTCGTCGCCGGCGCCCTCCGCGGTGAGCGCTGGGTACCGCGGCTGTAGGAAGTCGATGGAGCCCGACGGTGCCGGTCCGGCAGGATCGGCCCGTGACCGGCGCCGACTACCCCCCGACCGCACGCACCCGGGCGTCCCGCAGCCGGGAGCGGGTGTCCTACGACCGGGCGACGGTGCACGCGGTCCTCGACGAGGCGGTCGTGTGCCACGTCGGGTTCGTCGTCGACGGGCGGCCGGTCGTCCTGCCGCAGCTGCACACCCGGGTGGGGGAGCGGCTGTACCTGCACGGCTCCACCGGCGCCCGGGCGCTCCGGATGGCCGGGGGCGACGGGCTCGACGTCTGCGTCACCGTGACCCTGCTCGACGGGCTGGTGCTGGCCCGCTCCGCGTTCCACCACTCGATCAACTACCGGTCGGTGGTCGCCCACGGCACCGCCGTCGTCGTCGACGACCCGGACGAGAAGTCCGCAGCGCTGATCGCGCTGGTGGACGGCGTCGTCCCCGGCCGGTCGGCGGGCAGCCGCGTTCCCGACCGCCGCGAGCTCGCCGCCACCACGGTGTTGCGGCTCGACCTGGCCGAGGTGTCGGTGAAGGTGCGCAGCGGCCCGCCCTCGGACGAGCCGGCGGACGTGTCGCTGCCGTACTGGGCCGGGGTCCTGCCGGTCGGCACGGTCGTGGGCGCCCCGGTGGCCGCGCCGGACGTCCCGCCGGGCACCGCAGTCCCCGCGCACGTGATCGCCCGCACTGGCGGCCGCTGAGCCGTTCCCGGTCTCCTCGTCCACCGGGGCAGGTGCGCCGTGCGCGGTTACAGTGGGACATCCCGGCGGTGTGCCACCCGTTCAGCCCCGTCGACGTCGAAGGGACCTTGTCGCGTCGTGTCGCTGCTCCGCTCGCTGACCGGTCCTGCGGACCTCCGGGCACTCCAGCCCGACCAGCTGCCCGTTCTCGCCGCCGAGATCCGCGACGCCCTCGTCTCTGCCGTCGCCAAGACCGGCGGGCACCTCGGCCCCAACCTCGGCGCGGTCGAACTGACCATCGCCGTGCACCGGGTGTTCGAGTCCCCGCGCGAGCCGATCGTCTTCGACACCGGCCACCAGGCGTACGTGCACAAGCTGCTGACCGGCCGGCTCGACGGCTTCGAGCAGCTGCGCCAGCGCGGCGGGCTCTCCGGCTACCCCAGCCGCACGGAGAGCGAGCACGACTGGGTGGAGAACAGCCACGCGTCGACGTCGCTGTCCTACGCCGACGGGCTGGCCAAGGCCTTCGCCGTCCGCGGGGAGCGCCGCCCGGTGGTCGCCGTGATCGGCGACGGCGCCCTCACCGGCGGGATGGCCTGGGAGGCGCTGAACAACATCGCCGCCGCCCAGGACCGGCCGGTGGTCATCGTGGTCAACGACAACGGCCGTTCCTACTCGCCGACCATCGGCGGGGTCGCCGACGCGCTGGCCACGTTGCGGCTCCGCCCCGGCTACGAGCAGGCGCTGGACGCCGTCCGCCAGGCGCTGCACAAGGCCCCCGTCGTCGGCTCGACGCTGTACGACGCCCTGCACGCGATCAAGAAGGGCCTCAAGGACGTCCTGTCCCCGCAGGGGATGTTCGAGGACCTCGGCATGAAGTACGTCGGTCCGGTCGACGGCCACGACGTCGAGGTGATGGAGTCCGCGCTGCGCCGGGCCCGGTCCTTCGGCGGCCCGGTGATCGTGCACGCCGTGACCACCAAGGGCTTCGGCTACCCGCCGGCCGAGACCGACACCGTCGACGCCTGGCACTCCACCGGCGTCTTCGAGCCCGACAGCGGGCTGTCCTCGGCCGCCAAGGGCCCGGAGTGGACCGACGCGTTCGCCGACGAGCTCGTGCGGATCGGCACCGAGCGCTCCGACGTCGTCGCCATCACCGCCGCGATGCTGCACCCGACCGGCCTGGCTCCGTTCGCCGAGCGCTTCCCCGAGCGCACCTACGACGTCGGCATCGCCGAGCAGCACGCGCTCACCTCGGCGGCCGGCCTTGCCATGGGCGGCCTGCACCCGGTCGTGGCGATCTACTCGACCTTCCTCAACCGGGCGTTCGACCAGTTGCTCATGGACGTCGCGCTGCACCGCCAGCCGGTCACCGTCGTCCTGGACCGGGCCGGCGTGACCGGCTCGGACGGCGCTTCGCACAACGGCATGTGGGACATGTCGATCGCCTCGATCGTCCCCGGGCTGCGGCTGGCCGCGCCCCGGGACGAGCCGACGCTGCGCGAGGCGCTGCGCGAGGCGGTCGCGGTGACCGACGGCCCCACCGTGGTCCGGTTCCCCAAGGGCGCGCTGCCGGTCGAGGTGCCCGCGCTGGAGCGCCGCGGTCCGGTCGACGTGCTGCGCCGCGGGGCCTCCCCGGAGGTGCTGCTGGTGGCCGCCGGCGCGATGGTGCCGATGTGCCTCGCCGCCGCCGAGCGCGCCGCCGACCACGGCATCGACGTCACGGTCGTCGACCCCCGCTGGGTGATGCCGGTCGCCGCTGAACTCGTGGCGCTGGCATCCGGTTTCCGGCTGGTCGTCACCGTCGAGGACGGCGGCCGGGCCGGCGGGCTCGGCTCGCTGGTCACCCGGGCGATGCAGGACGCCGACAGCGACGTGCCGGTGCGCACCATGGGGCTGCCCCAGCAGTTCTTCGAGCACGGCAGCCGCGGCCAGGTGCTGGCCGACGCCGGGCTCACCGAGCAGGACGTCGCCCGTCGGGTCGTCGAGTGGGCCGCCCGGCTCGCCGACCGCCCGAACGGCGCCAACACCGTCGCTCCGGTCTCCGACACCGAGGGCCAGCAGGTCGAGGGCCAGCAGCAGTGACCCCGCCGGTCGGTGCGTCGCTGGTCATCGCCGAGATCCAGGTCGCGCCGTCCCCGCCGGGCCGGCCGGACGACCGGCATGCGCACGTGGAGGCCGCGATCGCCGTCATCCGGGCTTCCGGGCTGCGCTGCGAGGTGGGTGCGCTGGGCACCACGCTGGAGGGCGACGCCGACACCGTCTGGGCCACGCTGCGCGCCGCGCACGAGGCGATGCTGGCGGCCGGTGCGACGGCGGGAATCTCGCACGTCAAGGTGGCGACGGTGAACCGCACCATGGACAGCCTCACGCACAAGTTCCGCTGACCCACCGCTCGTGCCGACCTCGCCGCGCGTGAGGAGGTAGGGGAGTCGACGCGGGTGGACCTGGTCGGCCCGGGGGCCGGATGGCGCGGCACGCCGCTGGCGCTGCCGCTGCACGACGACCTGCACATCGTCATCGCGAGCGATCGGAACGCGAACAGCCAGCTGTCGCAGGCGACGTTCACCACGGACTGAGCCCCGTCGCTGCGCCGCCTCAGCCGGCGGCGATCGCCTCGACCAGCAGGTCGCGGGTCAGCTCGACCTGCCACTCCCGGGCCCCGCCGGCGCGCAGGACGGCGGCCACCGCGTCGGCGTCCGCCGGGGACGGTGGGCTCCAGACCAGGCGGCGCATCAGGTCCGGGGACAGCAGGTTCTCCACCGGCACCGACCACTCCTCGGACACCCGGGTCAGCCCGGCCCGGGCGACCTTCAGCCGGGCCGCGGCCGCCGGGTCGCGGTCGGCCCAGCGGTTCGCCGGCGGCGGGCCGTCACCGGGACGGCTGTGCGGCGGCAGCTCGCCCTCGGGGATCGCGCGGCCACGGGCCAGGGCGCCGAACCAGGTACCCACCAGCTTGCGGTTGGCCCGGCCGCGGAACACCGGCAGCTCGAGCAGCGCGCTCTCGGTCTTCGGATCGGCCTGCACCGCCGACACGATCGCCGCGTCGGGCAGCACCCGCCCCGGCGCGATGTCGCGGCGCCGGGCCAGCTCGTCGCGGGCCTGCCACAGCGACCGGAGCATCCCCAGCTGCCGGCGGTTGCGCAGCCCCTGCATGCCGGAGGTGCGCCGCCACGGGTCGACCCTGGCGGCGGGCGGGCCGGCGGCGAGGATCGCCTGGAACTCCTGCCGCGCCCACTCGGTCTTGCCCTGGTCGGCGAGGATCGCGGCCAGCGCGTCGCGCAGGTCGACCAGCACCTCGACGTCGAGCGCGGCGTAGACCAGCCAGTCCCGGGGCAGCGGGCGGGTGCTCCAGTCGGCGGCCGAGTGGCCCTTCTGCAGCGCGAAGCCGAGCAGCGACTCGACCACCGGGCCCAGCCCCACCCGGGGCAGGCCGGCCAGCCGCGCGGCGAGTTCGGTGTCGAACAGCCGGCCGGGCACGAGCCCGATCTCGGCCAGGCAGGGCAGGTCCTGGTTGGCGGCGTGCAGCACCCACTCGGTGTCGGCGATGGCCTCCTGGACGACCGAGAGGTCGGGCAGCGGGACCGGGTCGACGAGGCCGGTGCCCGAGCCGGTGCGGCGCAGCTGGACGAGGTAGGCACGCTGCCCGTAGCGGTAGCCCGACGCGCGCTCGGCGTCCACGGCCACCGGGCCGGTGCCGGCGGCCAGCGCCGCGGCGTAGTCGACCAGCGCGGTCGAGGTGTCGATGACCGGGGGGAGCCCGTCGCGCGGGGCCAGCAGGGGAACGGCGGTGGGCTCGTCGGGAGCCTCCGCGTCCGCACCCGCGATGGGGGCGGCGACGGTCGGCTCCTCCGGGGTGCCGGCGCCGGACAGGTCGGTGCTCAGCAGAGCACCCCCGTGACCGGTGCGAGGCGGACGCCGGCGGCCCGGTACAGGCCCAGCGACATCCGGCCTCCCGTCATCGGCCGGTCGGAGGTGACCGGCGCGTCCGGTGCGGCTCCGAGCGGCCGCACCGGGGTTTCGTGGGGGGAGTCTAGGCGCCGGTGCCGACGGTCTGCCCGCCCGCGCCCAGCAGGTGCACGCCTTCCGGCGGCAGGCCCGCTGCCTGGGCGAGCACCTCGAGGTAGGCGCGCAGGTGCCGGTCCAGCGTGGTGCCCTCCGCCGTCCAGGACGCGCGGATCTCGACGTCCACCGAGTGCTCGGGGGCGGCGATCTCGCCGAAGCGGGTGGAGGCGGTCCGGGTGACGGTGCCGCCCACGTGGTGGTGCTCGGCGCCGCTGTCGGCCAGGGCGTCGGTGAGCCAGCTCCAGGCGACCTCGGAGAACATGGCGTCGTCCACCATGTGCTCGTCGGTGACCGCGGTGACGTAGCCGACGCAGCGGGTGGTACCGGCCCACGCCTGGTGTCCGGCCGGGTCGAACAGCACGATGAACCGGCCGCTGGCGATCTCGACCTCGTCGTCGCCGTCGGGCTCGCCGACGGTCAGCGCGACCGCGTGGGCGTAGGGCGCCAGCCGCTGCGGCGCCGGGATGTGCTCGACGACCACCTCGGGGCGGACCCGGACGGTGGACAGCGCCTCGAGGGCGGCCCGGAACGGGGCAGGGACCTGCACGTCGTCGTCGGGACGGGTGCGTTGCGGAGCCACCTGCGCAGGGTAGGTCCGATCGGGCGCCCGGCGGGGTCCCGACGCGCCGCCGTGGGCCGCCGGGGCCGTCTGGGAGCATCGACCCCGTGGGAACACCTGGAGGACCGTCCGCGACCCCCGGCCCCGCCGACTCGGACCTCGTCCGCGCCGCGCGCGGCCTGCCCGTCTCCCGCACGCCGGTGTGGTTCATGCGCCAGGCCGGGCGCTCGCTGCCGGAGTACCGGGCGCTGCGCGCCGGGACGGCGATGCTGCAGGCCTGCCAGGACCCCGACCTGGTCACCGAGATCACCATGCAGCCGGTCCGCCGGCACGGGGTGGACGCCGCGATCCTGTTCTCCGACATCGTGCTGCCGTTGGTGGTGGCCGGCGTCGACATCGAGATCAAGCCCGGGATCGGCCCGGTCGTCGCGCACCCGGTGCGCACCGTCGCCGACGTCGACGCGCTCCCGCCGCTGGAACCCGACCGGCTGGACTTCCTGGTCACCGCGGTCCGCCGGCTGGTCGCCGAGCTCGGCCCCACACCGCTGATCGGCTTCGCCGGTGCCCCGTTCACCCTGGCCACGTACCTGATCGAGGGCGGCCCCTCCAAGGAGCACGCCCGCACCAAGGCCTTCATGTACGCCGAGCCCGCGGCCTGGCAGCGGCTGCTGGAGCACCTCGCCGTCTCCGCGGCCGTCTTCCTCCGGGCCCAGATCGGCGCCGGCGCGTCGGCCGTCCAGCTGTTCGACTCCTGGGCCGGGGTGCTGTCGGCCGCCGACTACGCCGAGCGGGTGCTGCCGCACTCCCGGGCGGTCTTCGACGGGCTCGGCGACGCGGACGTGCCGCGGGTCCACTTCGGCGTGGGCACCGGGGAGCTGCTGCCGCTGATCGGTGACGCCGGTGCCGACATGGTGGGCGTCGACTGGCGGGTGCCGCTGGACGAGGCCGCCCGCCGGGTCGGACCCGGCTACTCGCTGCAGGGCAACCTCGACCCCGCCGTGCTGCTGGCCGACCGGGCCACCGTCGACCGGGAGGTCACCCGGGTCGTGCAGCAGGGCCGCGCCGCCCGCGGGCACGTCTTCAACCTCGGCCACGGTGTGCTGCCCGACACCGACCCCGGCGTCCTGACCCACGTGGTCGAGCTGGTGCACGAGCTCTCGCAGCGATGACCCCGCCCACCCCTTCCGCCCGATGACCCGGCTGGTCGTCGTCGGCGCCGGCATCACCGGGCTCACCGCCGCCTACGAGTGGCACCGCGCCCGCCCCGACGACGAGGTCGTCGTCCTGGAGGCGTCGGGCCGGATCGGCGGCAAGCTCGACCGGGTCCGGCTGGCCGGACAGTGGTACGACACCGGACCCGAGGCGATGCTCGCCCGGGTGCCCGAGGCGGTGCAGCTGGTCGAGGACCTCGGGCTGGCCGGCCAGCTGGTCGCGCCGGCCACCACGCAGGCGTCGATCGTCCTGCCCGACGGCCGGCACCCGCTGCCGCCGGGCACGGTCCAGGGCGTGCCGACCTCCGCGGACGGCTTGGACGGCGTGCTCACCCCGGCCGGGGTGGCCCGGGTGCGGGCCGAGGCCGACCTGCCGCCGCTGCACCTCGACCCGAACGGCGACGTGACAGTGGGCGGGCTGCTCCGCGAGCGGCTCGGCGACGAGGTGGTCGACCGGCTGGTCGAGCCGCTGCTCGGCGGGGTCTACGCCGGCCGGCCCGACGACCTCTCGCTGGCCGCCACCATGCCGGCGCTGGCCGCGCAGCTGCGCCGGGCACCGTCGGTGCTCGCCGGGGCGCTCGCCGCCCGCGAGGCCGGTGCGCGCAGCCGCGGCGACGCCGACGGGCCGGTGTTCGTCACCGTCGCCGACGGGATCGGCTCGCTGCCCGCCGCCCTCGTCGCGGCGTCCCGGGCCGACATCCGGCTGCGCACCCCGGCGCACGCGCTGCGCCACTCCGGCTCCGGGTTCGAGCTGTCGGTCGGCCCGGCCGGGTCGCCGCACATCCTGACCGCGGACGCGGTGGTCGTCACCGCACCGGCCGGCAAGGCCGCCCGGCTGCTCGCCGGCGTCGCCCCCGGAGCGGAGGAACCGTTGCGGGGCATCCCGTACGCGTCGATGGCCGTGGTCGCCATGGCGTTCCCCGCCCAGCCGGTGGCCGCCGGATCCGGGCTGCTCGTGCCGCCGGTGACCGGGCGGCTGGTGAAGGGCGTGACGATCTCCTCGGCCAAGTGGCCGCACCTGTCCGGGGGCGCCGACGGCGCCGGGGTGCTGCGGGTGCGGTCGTCGGTGGGCCGGTACCGCGACGAGTCGCAGCTGCAGCGGTCCGACGAGGACCTCACCGCGGCCGTCGTCGCCGACGTCGCCGACCTGCTCGACCTCGAACGCCCCGAGCCGCTGGAGACCCACCTGGTCCGGTGGGGCGGGGGGCTGCCGCAGTACCTGGTCGGGCACCCGCAGCGGGTCACCGCCGTCCTGGACGCCGTCGGGGCCGTGCCCGGGCTGGCCGTCGCCGGTGCCGCCTACGGCGGCGTCGGGGTGCCGGCCTGCATCCGGGGCGCCCGCCGCGCCGTCGCGGCGCTGCTGTGAGCGCTCCGGCCCGCGTGCGCGGGGCCGCGATCACCGTCGCACCGGTGGTCTTCGTGCTGCTCTGGAGCACCGGTTTCGTGGGTGCCAAGTACGGCCTGCCCTACGCCGAGCCGTTCACCTTCCTGGCCCTGCGGCTGGCGCTGGCCGGGATGCTGCTGGCCGGGATCGCCGTCGTCCTGCGGGCCGCCTGGCCGGCGAACCGGGCGCAGACCGGCCGGGCCGGCGTGGCCGGTCTGCTGCTGCACGCCGGCTACCTCGGGGGCGTGTTCTTCGCCATCGACTCCGGCCTGCCGGCGAGCGTGGCCGCGGTCGTGGTGAGCCTGCAGCCGGTGCTGACCGCGGCGCTGGCCACCCGGCTGCTCGGTGAGCGGCTGGTGGCGGTGCAGTGGCTGGGGCTCGTGCTCGGCGTCGGCGGCGTGGCGCTGGTCCTCGCCCCCGGGCTGGCCAGCGCGGCGGGGGACGAGGGCTCGTTCCCGCCGGTCGGCGTCGCGTCCTGCCTGGTGGCCCTGTTGTGCGGCACGGCCGGGACGCTGTGGCAGAAGAAGCACGGCGACCACATCCCGCTGCTGTCCGGCACCGCCGTGCAGTACGCCGCGGCCGCCCTCGCCCTGGTCGCCGTCGCCGGCCTGACCGAGAGCATGACGATCGAGTGGACCGCCGACTTCGTCCTCGCCCTGGTCTGGCTGGTGCTGCCGCTGTCCCTCGGCGCCGTCCTGCTGCTGCTGTTCCTGCTGCGCCGCGGCAGCGCCTCCGGGGTATCCAGCCTGCTGTACCTGGTGCCGCCGGCCACCGCCGTCGAGGCCTACCTGCTGTTCGGCGAGGAGCTGCCGCTGCTGTCGCTGGCCGGGGTGGTGGTCACCACCGTCGGCGTGGCGCTGGTCCTGCGGCCACCCCGACGCCGGACGACGTCCCCCCGCTGACCGTCCCGGCGGCCGCGCGACAGGGCTCCTGGCGGGCGCGCGACAATGGGCACATGAGCGAGCAGCAGACCGGAGAGCGCAGCATCGGTAAGCGGGCGAACGAACTCAACGCCCAGATCCGCTACACGATGTGGTCGGTGTTCAAGCTGGCCCGCCCGCTCGGCGACGACCAGCGGGCGGCCGCTGCCGACGAGGTCACCGCCCTGTTCGCGGAGCTGGCCGGCAAGGACGTCGTCGTCCGCGGGGTCTACGACGTGGCCGGTCTGCGGGCCGACGCCGACCTGATGATCTGGTGGCACGCCGAGCGGGTCGAGGCGCTGCAGGAGGCCTACGGTCGGCTCCGCCGCACCGCCCTGGGCCGGCACCTCGAGCCGGTGTGGTCGCAGCTGGCGCTGCACCGCCCCGCCGAGTTCAACCTCAGCCACATCCCCTCGTTCCTCGCCGACGAGGAGCCGCGCCGCTTCGTCTGCGTCTACCCCTTTGTGCGGTCCTACGAGTGGTACCTGCTGCCCGACGAGGAGCGGCGCGACATGCTCAAGGAGCACGGCATGCAGGCCCGGCCGTATCCCGACGTCCGGGCCAACACCGTCGCCTCCTTCGGCCTCGGCGACTACGAGTGGATGCTCGCCTTCGAGGCCGACGAGCTGCACCGCATCGTCGACCTCATGCGCGATCTGCGGGCCAGCCGCGCCCGCCGGCACGTCCGCGAGGAGGTGCCGTTCTACACCGGCACCCGCAAGCAGGTCGCGGAGCTGGTCGCCGACCTGCCGTGAGGTGCACATCGTCATCCTCCGGATGACACCGCGGCCAGGTGCCGTGCCCCTGGTGAGCTGAGCCGTTTCCTGCGTGCCCGTCGGGAGGCCTCCGGCCTCCGCGACGGGTCCGCAGACGGCCCTGGCGGGCCGGTATGGCGTCCGCGCCCTACATCGCCGCCGGCCACCAGCCTCCTCCGTCGGCGAGGTGCACAGCACAGCGCCCCCGCCCGTGATCCCGGGCGGGGGCGCTGTCGTGCGTGGTGCTGCGGGGAACTCAGCCCTCGCTGGGGGCCAGCGCGATGCTCACCGAGTTGATGCAGTAGCGGTCGCCCGTGGGCGTCTGCGGTGCGTCCTCGAACACGTGCCCGAGGTGGCTGTGGCAGCTGCCGCAGAGCACCTCGGTACGCAACATGCCGTAGCTACGGTCGTCGCGGAGAACGACGTTGTCGCGCACGGACGGCTCGTAGAACGAGGGCCAGCCGCAGTGGGAGTCGAACTTCGTCTCCGAGCGGAACAGCTCGGCGCCGCAGGCGCGGCAGGAGTAGACACCGGCCGTCTTCGTGTCGACGTACTCGCCGGTGTAGGGCCGTTCGGTCCCGGCCTCGCGGAGGACGGCGTACTCCTCCGGCGACAGCTGGGCGCGCCACTCCTCGTCGGTCCTGACGACCTGGGGCTGCTGGGCGGATGTGGTCATGTCTCCACCGTACGGCGGGCGCGCCACCCGTGCGCCGCCCCTCGGGGTTCGCACGGCCGATCGTGTCTGCGCAGGTCAGCGCGGCATGACCGGACTGTCAGCAGCACGTCACGGGACGGATCGGAGCGGGACCGGCCGCTGTGCGGAGGCTGTGCATCGACGGCCGTCCGGCCGGGCAGCGGGGGGCTCGTACCGTGGACGGGCTGGGAGCGCCGCCCCCGCCATCCGATCGAGAGGACGTCATGACCGCGGACCAACCGCTGGACGACGTGTGGTTCACCCGCGACCTGCCCGTGCTGCGGGCCATCGTGCGGCTGCTGGACGAGCCGCCGCACGGGAGCGCCCCCTACCTGGGGGCCGTCGTGCCGGCCAGCGGGCTGCCGAAGCCGCAGGTGGTGTCGGCGGCCAACGCGCTGGTGGCCGCCGGCTACGTCGTGGCGCTGACCAACCACGCCGGTGACATCGTGCGCTTCACGTCGGCCTCGGCCGAGGCGCGCCGGCTGACCGGGCTGTGGCCGACCCCGCAGGGTGAGTGGGAGCGCCTGCTGGAGCAGCTGGCAGCTCGGGCCGCCGGGGCGATGACCGAGGTGGAGCGGCAGCGGTGGCAGGCGATGTGCGACGCCGCCGTCGCCCTGGGGCCCAACGACGGGGCGCTGCTGATGTCCGCGCTGATCGGCGGCTACGTCCCCCGCGCACGCTGACACCGTGGCCGGACGCGACAGTGCCCCCGCCCGGTTTCCCCGGCGAGGGCACTGTCGTTGGTCAGGTGGCTGGGATCAGCCGCCCACTCTGGGTCAGAGCGGGGCGACGTTCGCGGCCTGCGGGCCCTTCTGGCCCTGCTCGACGTCGAACGAGATGCGCTGGCCCTCGTCGAGCGAGCGGTACCCGCTGGTCTGGATGGCCGAGTAGTGGACGAAGACGTCCGGGCCGCCCCCGTCAGGGGTGGCGAAGCCAAACCCCTTCTCGGCGTTGAACCACTTCACTGTTCCTTCGGGCATTGCTCGCTCCTAGCTGAGGTCGTACGTCGGGGTCCTGCCATCTGCAGGGCCTTCCCGACGACTGAACCCTAGCCGCACATGCCCCCCTCGCGCTGCCCCGGACCCCCGATCGATGCAAATTCTTGCTGCCGGAGCCGCCGGCACCGGCCGGAGCGCCCCATCCCGGGCCCGTGCCGACCGGCTCAGCGCCGCTGAGCGGTGCCGCTGTCGTCGTCACGACGCACCGTGCCGGGAGCGAGCTTCTCGGCCTTGTCCTGCAGCTGCTGGGCGGCGGATCGTTCCTCCCGTGCGTGCCCCATGCGATCGCGGGCTTCCTGCTCGGCCCGGGCGGCGCGTTCCTCGACCTCGGCGCGCTCCCGGCGCGCGCGGGCCGCCTGCTCGTCGGCCAGGGCCTGCTCCTTGTCGGCGTTGGCCGCACGCACCTGCGCCTCCTGCATGTGGTCACGCGCCTGGGCGCGCTTGCGCTCCTTGCCCGCGCCGCCCCGCTTCGTCGCTGCCAGCGCGATCAGCGCCAGCAGCACCAGGACGGCGATCACGATCACCACGATGAGCCAGGTGTCCACGGGTCTTCCTCTCTCGGAGCCGGTGGTGGCGGATGCCCGCTGGTGCTGTCCGGGAAACCCTCGGTGACCAGCGCGGATGCCTCAGAGCAGACGTACGCGCGGAACGGCGTCCGGATCGGGCCGGGCCGCCGCCGGAGGGAGGGCCGGCATCGGGGAGCGCCAGCTGGCCACGGTGATCGGGCCCGCGTCGTCCCAGTCCTGACGGCGGTGCCACCTCGCGTCCCAGGCCAGCTCGCGCTGCTGCTCCCGGCGGTGGCGGCGCCAGCGGTCACCGGCCACGTCCAGCGCCACCAGGACGGCGGCGACCAGCGCAACCCACAGCAGGGCGTTCGTGACCGCGCTCGCGACGTCCAGTGCGGTGATCTGCGGCCAGCCGATCAGCTCGAGCTGGTACCCGACCATCTCGATGACGACGTACAGCACGCCGTACACGACGAACGAGGCGCGCATGGCCCGGGTCCTCCCTGATTCCGACCGACGGATCGATCAACGACAGGGAAGGGCGGCGGGACGAGTCCGGGCGGCACGTCCGGTGGGCGTGCTCACCCGGTTGGGTGAGCCCGGCCCGGAACGGCGTGCGGGGAGTGGCAGCCCGCCGCACGGGAACCGCCGGTCAGCGCACTCCGTCGCCCGGCCCTCCGCGGGGGCCGTGGCACACTCGCCCGACCCGACGACCAGTGAGGTGCCCCACATGCCCGTCCCGACCTTCGGCCTGTTCGACCACATCGAGGGCATCCCCGGAACCCCGACGCACCGGTTGCTGAAGGACCGCCTCGAGCTCTTCCGCACCGCGGACCAGGCCGGGTTCGCCAGCATCCACCTGGCCGAGCACCACGGGTCGGACCTGTCGCTGGCCCCGAACCAGGACCTCGTGGTGGCGGCCGCGTCGCAGATCACGAGCAGCATCCGGCTGGGCCCGATGGTCAAGCTGCTGCCGATGCACCACCCGGTCCAGCTGATCGAGGACATGTGCGTGGTGGACCAGCTCACCGAGGGGCGGCTGGACTACGGGGTCGGGCGGGGCGCGGTGCCGGCCGAGCACGCCTGGCACGGCAGTGACCACCGCGACGCCAAGGAGCGGTTCGTCGACACGCTGGGGATCATCGCCGACGCCCTGCGCACCGGGGAGATCTCCAGTGAGCAGAGCAGGTACCACGACTTCCCGACGATGCCGATGTCGACCAAGCCGTTCCAGGAGCACATCCCGTTCTGGTACCCGGGCAATCCCGAGACGGCCGGCCGGTACGGCATGAGCCTGATGTGGCCGGGCCCGATCAGCCCGGCGGCGTACGAGCTGTACGTGGAGAGCTGGGAGAAGCACAAGGGCGACCGGATCCGGCTGGAGGGCCCGGACGCCCGGCCGCAGGTGGCCTGCTCGATGCTGCTGGCGATCGCGGAGCGGGAGGAGGACGCCGTGGCCGTGGCCCGGCGCGGAGCGGACGGCCTGGGACGGCGGACGACATCGGCCCACCGCTTCGACCACACGGTGATCTCCGAGGACGAGCGGGCGGAGGTCATGGCTCCCCTCGGGAAGATCCTGGCGGGTCTGGAGATGTCGATCGGGCTGGGGGCCGGCACTCCGGCGCAGATCGCCGAGCGCTTCGCCGGCTTCCTCGAGCCCGGCATGGTCGACCGGGTCGTCCTCATGCTGCCGACCGGTGACATGACCATGGACGAGGCGCGGCGCTCGCTCGACCTGTTCGTCGAGCACGTCCAGCCGCAGCTGCAGCAGGCGTAGCCGGCGGCCGGCCGCCGCCCGGTCAGGCCGGGTCGGCGGCCGGCTTCTTCGCCCGGCTGGGCTGCACCCGCATCGGCTCGCCGGGCATCTTGGGGTAGTCGGGGGGGTAGGGCATCTCACCCATCCCGAGGTCCCGCTCCTGGCGATCGGCCAACTCGATCAGCGGCTCGATGCCGAAGGCGTGGTCGGCCAGCCCGGCGTGCCTGTCACCGACGGCGGCGAAGCGCGCCGGCATGGTGCGCACGTCGAAGTCGAACGGGGAGACGTCGGGCAGCTCGTCCCAGTCGACCGGCGCGGAGACGGGCGCGTGCGGCTTGGGCCGGATGGAGTAGGCGCTCGCGATCGTGCGGTCACGGGCCATCTGGTTGTAGTCGATGAAGATCTTCTCGCCGCGCTCCTCCTTCCACCAGTTCATCGTCACGCGGTCGGGCAGGCGCCGCTCCAGCTCGCGGCCGAACGCGATCACCGCACGCCGCACCTCGGGGAAGGTCCAGCGCGGCTGGATCGGCACGTAGACGTGCACTCCGCGGCCACCGGAGGTCTTCGGCCAGCCCTCCATGCCGAACTCGTGGAGCAGTTCCCGCACGTGCGGGGCCACCCATACCGCGTCGGAGAAGTCGGTGCCCGGCTGCGGGTCCAGGTCGATCCGGATCTGGTCGGGTTGCTCGACGTCGGTCCTGGATACCGGCCACGGGTGGAACGTCAGCGTCCCGAGGTTGGCGCACCAGGCGACGACGGCGACCGAGTCGGGGGCGATCTCGTCGGCGGTGCGCCCGCTGGGAAAGGTGATGTGCGCCGTCGGCACCCAGTCGGGGGCGTTCTTGGGCACCCGCTTCTGGTAGAACGCGTCACCGGTGTTGTCGATCCGGGTGGAGATCCGCGCCCCCTCGAACACCCCGCCCGGCCAGCGCTCCAGCGTCGTGGGCCGGTCCCGCAGCGCGAGCAGGATCCCCGGCCCGACGGCGATGAAGTACTCGACGACGTCGATCTTGCGGAGGCCCTGGTCGGCGAAGTACGGCTTCTCCGGATTGCTGACCCGTACCTCGTGGCCGTCCACCTGCAGGACGACGGCATCCTTGCTGCTGGCCATGCGGGCTCCGATCAGGTCAGGCCGGGCAGGTGAGCCCGTCGGCGGGCACGACCAGGTCGATGAGGTACGCGTTCACGGCCGCGGTCACGCAATCGGTCTTGGGATAGGCAGTGTGCCCGCTGCCGTCCCAGGTGAGCAGCACCCCGCTCGTGAGGTCCTCGGCCAGGTCCACTGCGCCCTGCAGCGGTGTCACCGGGTCACCGCGCGTGCCGATGACGACGATCGGCGCGCTGCCCTCGGCGTCGCGCTCGGGCAGCGGCGTGCGCGGGGCATCCCAGGCCGAGCACGTGTAGAGGCTGGTCGCGGCGCCCGCGCCGAACAGCGGGTAGCGCGCGCTCCAGTCCGCGACGAGGGCGCGGACCTCCTCGCCGGTGAACTCGGCTGCGGTGTCGGCGCAGGTGATCGTGCGGTTCGCGTCGATGACGTTGCTGTAGGTGCCGTCGGCGTTCCGGCCGGTGTGGGTGTCGGCGAGGGTGAGGATGCCGGCGGAGTCGCCGTTGCGGGCACTGGCCAGCGACTGCGCCAGCTGCGGCCAGGCGCTCGGCTGATACAGCGCCGAGCGCACCCCGGTGAGCACCAGCCCGGGGGTCGCCTGCCGGGTCTCGCCGGGCCGGCTGCTGGGGATGGGCGCGGCGGCGGCCTGGGCCAGCACGTCGTTCAGGAACTGCCGCGGGTCGGGGCCGACGGGGCAGCCGCCGACCAGGCCGGTGCAGTTGGCCGCGAAGGCGTTGAAGGCGTCCTCGAAGCCGCGGGCCCGCGCCTCCGCGTCGCCCTGGGCGTCGGTGTCGGGGTCGACCGCGCCGTCGAGGACCAGGGCCCGCACGTTCTCGGGGAACAGCTCGGCGTAGGTGGAGCCCAGCGTGCTGCCGTAGGAGTAGCCGAGGTAGGTCAGTTGCTCGTCCCCGAGCGCCTGGCGCACCAGGTCCATGTCCCGGGCGGCGGCCACGGTGTTGAAGGCACCCAGCGTGGTGTCGTACTGCTCGGCGCACCCGGCAGCGACCTCCTCGGCCATCGTGAACGCCGCGTCGAGCTGCTCGGCCGTGGTCGGCCGTGGCTCGGCCGCGGTGATCGCGTCCTTCTGCTCGTCGCTGATGCACTCGACCGGCGTGGACAACCCGACGCCGCGGGGGTCGAGCCCGACGATGTCGAAGCGGTTGAGGACCTCGATCGGCAGGGTGAGCGCCGACTGGACCGCCGCGTCGGTGGCCGAGACGCCCGGACCACCGGGGTTCACCAGCAGCGAGCCGATCCGGTCGGTCTGCCCGGCGAGCACCGCCTTGACCAGGAACAGCTGCAGGGTCGGGCCGCCGGGGTCGGCGTGGTCGACCGGCACGGACGTCGTGCCGCAGGAGAACATGAGATCCCGCTCGGAGCCCGGCCGGCCGGCGACGATCGTCGAGATCTCGGCGTCGCAGTCGGTCCAGTCGATCTCGTCGGCCTCGGCCGTCGCGGGCGCGGCACTGGACGAGCTCGCGGTCGGCTGGGTGTCGTCGTCGGACGACGTGCAGCCCACCAGGGCCAGCACGGTGGCCGGGACGAGTCCGGCGGCGGCCAGCAGGCGGCGGGTGACGGTCACGATCACCCAGGGTAAAGGTCGGCCGGGCCGGGCACACCGATCAGCCGCCCAGGACCTCGGCGAGGTCGTAGCGCACCGGGACCTCGAGCTGGTCGTAGGTGCAGGAGCGGGCCTCGCGGTCGGGGCGCCAGCGCAGGAAGTGCCCGGTGTGCCGGAGCCGGCTGCCCTCCAGCTGGTCGTACTTGATCTCCACCACGAGCTCGGGGCGCAGCGGCACCCAGGACAGGTCCTTCCCGGCGTTCCAGCGACTCGTCGCCCCGGGCATCCGGTGCTCGGTTTCGTTCTCCACCTGGGCGTTCGCCCAGTCCTGCCACGGGTGGTCACCGAGCGCGTCGGCCCGGAACGGGGCGAGCTCCGCCACCAGCTCGGCGCGGCGCTTCATCGTGAACGAGGCCGCGACCCCGATGTGCTGCAGCGTCCCGGCACCGTCGTAGAGGCCCAGCAGCAGCGACCCGACCACCGGGCCGCTCTTGTGCCAGCGGAATCCGGCGACCACGCAGTCGGCGGTGCGCACGTGCTTCACCTTGGTCATCAGCCGCTGGTCGGGGGCGTAGCGCAGGTCGGCGCGCTTGGCGATGACGCCGTCCAGGCCGGCGCCCTCGAACTCGGCGAACCACCGCTGGGCCAGCTCGGCGTCCTGGGTCACGGAGGTGACGTGCACCGGCGCCTGCGTGCCGGACAGCGCCGCCCGCAGCCGGGCCTGCCGCTCGCCGAACGGGGTGTCCAGCAGCGACTCGTTCCCGAGGGCCAGCAGGTCGAAGGCGACGAAGGACGCCGGCGTCTCCGCGGCCAGCCTGTCCACCCGCGAGGCCGCGGGGTGGATGCGCTGCAGCAGCGACTCGAAGTCCAGCCGGTTCCCGCGCGGGACGACGATCTCGCCGTCGACCACGCAGCGCTCGGGCAGCTGGGCCTTCGCCGCCGCGACCACGTCCGGGAAGTAGCGGGTCAGCGGGCGCTCATTGCGGCTGCCCAGCTCCACCTCGTCGCCGTCGCGGAACACGATGCAACGGAAACCGTCCCACTTCGGCTCGTAGAACAGGTCGTCGCCGGTGGGCAGCTTCGCCGCGGGCTTGGCGAGCATCGGCTTGACCGGCGGGAGCACGGGCAGGTCCATGGGGGCAGTCAAGCAGCACCGGGCGGTGCCGGGCCGGCCAGCGCGTACCGGGTGAACAGGTAGCCGCCCTCCTCGAGCACCTGGACCAGCTCCGCAGCTGCCGGCCCGGGCAGGGGCGGGCCCGCCAGGAGGCCTGGTCCGCCGCCCACCAGCAACGGGGCCACGGACAGGTCGAGCTCGTCGACGACGCCGGCGGCCAGCGCGGCGGCGAACAGCGCCGGTCCGCCCTCGCAGACCAGCTGGGCCAGGCCGCGATCGGCGAGGGCGTCGACCGCCGAGGGCAGGTCGACGTCGTCGTCCCCGCAGACGAGCACCTGCACGCCGGCGGCGGCCAGCGCGGCCCGCCGGCCGGCGTCCGCGGCGGCGCAGGTGACCAGCACGGTGGGGGAGACCGCGTCGGTGACCAGCTGCGCGTCCGGGGCCAGGGACGCCCGCCGGGACACAACCACGACCGGCGCGGTCGGCCGGCTGCCCAGCGCGGTCCGCAACCGGCCGACGGGGGAATCGGCCAGCACCGGCCGGTAGCCCTCGGCGGCGGCCGTGCCGTGCCCGACGAGGACGGCGTCGGCCAGCGCCCGGAGGACCCGGAACACCCGCCGGTCGCCGTCGGACCCCAGCCCGCCGCTGCGCCCGGCCACGCTGATGGCGCCATCCAGGGCCGCGACGAAGTTGACCCGCACGTGCCGGCCGCCCGGCAGCCGGTACGCCTCGGCCAGCCCGCGCTCGTCGACCGGCCCGGGCGAGGGCAGCAGCCGCTGCACCGTCAGCGGGTGGTCAGCACGGCGGCGCTCTCCGCCGGCAGCGTCACGGTGTCGTCGTCCAGCACCGGCAGCTCCGCGGTGGCGAACAGCACCCCGGTCGCCGGGACGTCGAGGTCGATCTCGCGCGGCTGGTCGGACAGGTTCGCGACCACCCGCAGCGAGCCGCGGTACACGACCAGCCAGCGGTCCGCGTCGTCCCAGTGCACCTGCACGGCCGACAGGTCGGGGTCGACGAGGTCGGGGTGCGCCGCGCGCAGCGCGAGCAGCGCCTTGTGCACCTCGAAGAGCTCCGCGTGCGGCGCCCGGCCCAGCTCGGACCAGTCCAGCTTGGAGCGGGTGAACGTCTCCGGGTCCTGCGGATCCGGGACGACGGCGGCGTCCCAGCCGTGCGCGGCGAACTCGCCGATCCGGCCCTCGGCGGTGGCCCGGCCCAGCTCGGGCTCGGGGTGGCTGGTGAAGAACTGCCACGGCGTGCTCGCGCCCCACTCCTCGCCCATGAACAGCATCGGGGTGAAGGGGCTGGTCAGCACCAGGGTGGCGCCGGCCGCGAGCAGGCCGGGGGAGAGCGAGGCGGAGATCCGGTCGCCGACGGCGCGGTTGCCGATCTGGTCGTGGTCCTGCAGGTAGCCGACGAACTTCCAGCCGGGCAGGCTCGCGGTGTCGACCGGGCGGCCGTGGTGCCGGCGGCGGAAGCTCGACCAGTCGCCGGCGTGGAAGAAGGCGCCGGTCAGCGTCCTGGCGACCGCGCCGATGCCGGCCGCGGCGAAGTCGGCGTAGTAGCCCTGTTCCTCACCGGTCAGCGTGGCGTGCAGCGCGTGGTGGAAGTCGTCGCTCCACTGCGCGTCCAGGCCGGTGCCGCCCGCCACCCGGGGGGTGACCATCCGCGGATCGTTGAGGTCGCTCTCGGCGATGAGCGTCAACGGCCGGCCCTCGGCGACCGACAGCCGGTCGACCTCGGTGGCCATCTCCTCGAGCAGGTGGGTGGCGCGCTCGTCGACCAGCGCGTGCACCGCGTCCAGCCGGAGCCCGTCGACGTGCATGTCGCGCAGCCACATCAGCACGTTGTCCAGGATGTAGCGGCGCACCTCGTCGGACTCCGGGCCCGACAGGTTGATCGACTTGCCCCAGCTGTTCGCGCCGCCCTCCGCGAAGATCGGGAAGAACTCCGGCAGGTAGTTCCCCGACGGCCCGAGGTGGTTGTAGACGACGTCCTGGATCACGCCCAGACCGCAGCCGTGGCAGGCGTCGACGAAGCGCTGGTAGGCCTCGGGCCCGCCGTAGGTCTCCTGGACGGCGTACCAGGCGACGCCGTCGTAGCCCCAGTTGTGCGTGCCGTTGAACGCGTTGACCGGCAGCAGCTCGACGAAGCCCACGCCCAGCTCGACCAGGTGGCCGAGCCTGCCGATCGCGGCATCGAAGGTGCCCTCGGGGGTGAACGTGCCGACGTGCAGCTCGTAGACGGCGCTCCCGGCCAGCGGACGGCCGGTCCAGCTGGAGTCACCCCACGGGTACGCCGAGGGGTCGAAGCGGCGGGACAGCCCGTGCACGCCCTCGGGCTGGCGGCGCGAGCGCGGGTCGGGGCGCGGTGTCTCGTCGTCGTCGAGCAGGAAGCCGTAGTCGGCCTCCGGGGCCGCATCCACGGTGGCCCGCCACCAGCCGGCGTCGTCGCGCTGCATGTCGGAGATCGTGCCGTCGACGGTGACGCGCACCCGTTCCGGCAGCGGGGCCCAGACGGAGAACTCGGCGGGCGAGGCGGACGGTGCTGCCATGGGAACTCCTGCTCGGATCGCGGCGGTGCGGCTCCGACGGAGCCTGGCCGATCATGCCCGCCACGGGCGGCGCCAACCGTGGGGTGCCCCACGATCGCGCCCCGGAGGCGGCCGGAGGACGACGTCCTCCGGCCGCCCGGGTGTCACAGCGCCAGCTGCTGGCCCACCCGGATCACGTGCGGGTTCGGCACCGTGGCGGAGTTGCGGCCGTGCAGCTCCTGCCAGCTGGTGCCGTGCGCGGCGGCGATCTCCGCCAGCGTGTCACCGGGACGCACCGTGTAGGTGTCGCCCGAGGCCGCGGGCGCGGGCGCGGGCGCCGCAGCAGGCGCCGGTGCCGGTGCCGGGGCGGGGGCAGCGGCCGCCGGGGTCGTGCCGTCGCGCAGTTGCTTGCCGCACGTCGGCCAGGCGCCGACGCCCTGGGTCAGCAGCACCCGCTCGGCGACCTCGACCTGCTGCGCCGGCGTGGCCAGGTCGGCGCGCGGAGCGAACTCGCCGCCGCCGTGGCCCAGCCACGTGGGCGAGCTGAACTGCAGCCCGCCGTAGTAGCCGTTGCCGGTGTTGATCTGCCAGTTGCCGCTGGACTCGCACTGGGCGACGCCGGACCAGTCGTAGTGCGACGCCGAGGCGGGCCCGGCGAGGACGCCGATCCCGAGGGCGGCGGCGCCGACCGCGACCGTTCCGGCGCGGAGTGCGCTGCGGCGGGCGCGGCTCATGGAGAGGTGGGACATGGGTGATCCTCCGATCACCGCCTGCGGGGTTAGCTGTCGGGTTCGGGCGAATCGGTGCCCGGCCGCTCGCACCCCCGGAAGGGCGCGGCACGGCTTCACCCCGAGACACGCGCTGCGCGTCGGAAGTGGGTTCCCCGTCCCCGTCCTGGGTGGGTCGGTGTCAGGCTGCCGGCGGACGGGGCTCGGCGGTCCGGTGCCTCGCGCCCGTCCGGTGTGGCCCAGGCGCTCTCCCACTGTGAACGAAACCGCCCGGTTCCGCTTCGGTCCGGATCGCTCGGTCCGACATCCGCCCAGCTCGGGCTCCGACAGGCCGGGCCGGAGACGCCGCAGCGTCCCCGGCCTGTAACCCTGCGTTAGTGATCGGCCTCCTGCAGGGACCCACCGCGAGCGTGCGAGTGGTGGGGGGCAGGGGGTCCTTCTTTAGTCGCGGGCGAGCAGTGCGACCGGCAGGCGGGTGAGTAGCTCGGAGACCGCGGCGCCGGACGCGTCGGAGACCACCCGGCTGCCGGTGAGCAGGTCCCGCCACGAGCCGGTGGGCAGGTGCAGCGCGGTATCGCCCCAGCCGGTGCCCGCCAGGCGCACCGGCAGCCGGGTCGCGACGGTGACGGCGCCGCCGCGGTCGAAGGCGACGACGGAGTCCGCCGCCGTTCCGGTGGCCTCGACCGGCGTGTAGCCGCCGAAGGCCTCGGGGACGTCGCGGCGGTGCCGCAGCGCCCGCGAGACGACCAGCAGCTTGGCGGCACCGGTGTCGTCCACGGGCGGTATCCAGCCCTCGTCGAGCCGGGCCAGCGACGAGCGCCGCAGGTCGTAGTCGACCGGACGCCGGTTGTCCGGGTCGACCAGCGAGAAGTCCCACAGCTCGGTGCCCTGGTAGACGTCCGGAACGCCGGCGATGGTCAGTTGCAGGAGCTTCTGCGCCAGCGAGTTCGACCAGCCGAACGGTGCGATCCGCGCCACGAACCGGTCGACCTCCGTGGCGGTCGTCGGGTCGTCGAAGGCGGCGTCGACCAGCGCGTGCAGCTGGTCCTCGAACTCCTGCACCGGGTTCGTCCAGGTCGTCGAGGTGCCGGCCTCGCGGGCGGCCTTCTCCACGTAGGCGTGCGCGCGCTCCCGGGACAGCGGCCACGCCCCGACCAGGTTCTGCCACACCAGGTGGGCGAGCGAGCGGTCGGCCAGCGGGTGCCGATCGAGCCAGCCGCGAACCAGCCCGGCCCACTCGGTGGGCAGCTCGGCCAGCACCGCCAGCCGGGCCCGGACGTCCTCGCTGCGTTTGGTGTCGTGGGTGGACAGCGTGGTCATCGACTCCGGCAGCCGCTCGGCGCGCAGCCGCTGGGCGGCGTGGAAGTCGGCCACCGTCGTCCCGAACCGGGCCGGGTCGCCACCCACCTCGTTGAGCGCGACGAACCGCGCCCACCGGTAGTAGGCGCTGTCCTCGACGCCCTTGGCCATCACCGGGCCCGACGTCTGCTCGAACCGGGTGGCCAGCTCGGAGCCGGCGGTACCCAGCAGTGGGTGCAGGGCATCGACCGCGGCGGTGAGCTCGGGACGGCGCTCCCGGACCGCGCGCACCATCTCGTCGAGGTGCTCGCGGCCGTCGGGCAGGTAGCTGCGGTACACCGGGAAGCCGGCCAGCAGCTCGGCGAGGCCCTCGGTGACCAGCTCGGCCGGCACCCCGGGCAGCTCGCCGACGATCCGGGTCAGCCGGGCCACCTCGGAGCCGAGCATGCCGTCGGTGACCTCGCGCTTGCACATCCGCACCAGCTGCGCGTAGTCCACCCGCGTGCCGGCCAGCTCGGTGTCCAGCGCGGTCAGCGCCGGCTCGCCGGCCGGGTCGACCAGTACCCGGTCGACCTCGGCGAGGGCGTCGTAGCCCGTCGTCCCGGCCGTCGCCCAACCGGCGGGCAGCTGCTCGCCGGGCTCGAGGATCTTCTCCACGACCGTCCACCGGTGCCCGGACAGCCGGGCCAACGCGTCCAGGTACGCCCTCGGGTCGGCGAGGCCGTCGGGGTGGTCGATCCGCAGCGCGTCGACGGCCCCGGACTCCACCAGCTGGCCGACCAGCTCGTGGGTGGCGGCGAAGACGGCGGGGTCCTCGGCGCGCAGCCCGGCGAGGGTGTTGATCGCGAAGAACCGGCGGTAGTTCAGCTCCGCGTCGGCCCGGCGCCAGTCGACCAGCTCGTAGTGCTGGCGGTCGTGGACGGCGACCGGGTCGTCGCCGTCCCGGGCGGTGCCCGGTGCGACCGGGAACCGGTTGTCGTAGTAGCGCAGCTCCCACTCGCCGTCGGCCCGGACCAGCTCCAGCGTGGCCAGGTCCTCGGCGGAGCCGAGCACCGGCAGCCGCACCCGGCCGCCCCCGAAGTCCCAGTCGACGTCGAAGGCGTCGGCGTGCGGGCTGTCCCGGCCGAGCTTGAGCAGGTCCCACCACCAGCCCGACTCGTGCGCGTCGGCCACCCCCATGTGGTTGGGCACCAGGTCCAGCACCAGGCCGAGCCCGGCCGCGTGCAGCGCGGCGACGAACCGGTCGAACCCGGCCCGCCCGCCGCGCGGCTCGTCGATGTGCGCGTGGTCGGTGGTGTCGTACCCGTGGGTGCTGCCGGCCGCGGAGCGCAGCAGCGGCGAGGAGTACGCGTGGGTCGCCCCGAGGTCGGCCAGGTAGCCGGCCACCGCGGCGGCGTCGTCCAGGGTGAAGTCCGCGGTCACCTGCAGCCGGTAGGTGCTGGCCGGCACCTCCCGGCGGCCGTCGCCACCGCGGGTGGGGGCGGTCACGCCGACGCGCACAGCACGACCATGGCCCGGGCGGCGAGGGTGATCGTCTCGCCCGCCTTGACCTCGACCGGCTCCACCTCGCCCATCTCCGCGGTGTCCACGACGACGGTCCAGCCCTCGGCGTACTCGGCCGGTGGCACGGTGAACCCGATGTCCTCGTGCCAGGCGTTGAACGCCAGGTAGAAGCAGTCGTCGACGACGGGGTCGCCGCGCTCGTCGGTGGAGCGGATGCCGTGGCCGTTGAGGTAGACGCCGATCGACTTGGCGTACGCGGCGTCCCAGTCCTCCTCGGTCATCAGCTCGCCGGCGTGGGTGAACCAGGCGATGTCGGGAACCGGGTCGCCCTCCTCGCGCCGCACCGGCCGGCCGTGGAAGAACCGGCGTCGCTGGAAGGTGGGGTGCTCGGTGCGCAGCCGGGTGACCAGCTTGGTGAACTCCAGCAGCCCCTCGTCGACGTGCTCCCAGTCGATCCAGGTCAGCTCGGAGTCCTGGCAGTAGCCGTTGTTGTTCCCGCCCTGGCTGCGGCCCAGCTCGTCGCCGTGCAGCAGCATCGGCACGCCCTGCGACAGCATCAGCGTGGTGATGAAGTTGCGCCGCTGCCGGGCGCGGAGCTCGAGGATCTCGACCTCGTCGGTGTCGCCCTCGGCGCCGTGGTTCCAGCTGCGGTTGTGGCTCTCGCCGTCGTTGTTGTCCTCGCCGTTGGCCTCGTTGTGCTTCTCGTTGTAGGAGACGAGGTCGTTGAGCGTGAAGCCGTCGTGCGCGGTGACGAAGTTGATGCTCGCCACCGGGCGCCGGCCGGAGTGCTGGTACAGGTCGGCCGAGCCGGTGAGCCGGCTGGCGAACTCGCCCACGGTGGCGTCCTCGCCGCGCCAGAAGTCGCGCACGGTGTCGCGGTACTTGCCGTTCCACTCCGTCCACAGCGCCGGGAAGTTGCCCACCTGGTAGCCGCCGTCGCCGATGTCCCAGGGCTCGGCGATCAGCTTCACCTGGCTGACGATCGGGTCCTGGTGCACCAGGTCGAAGAACGCGGACAGCCGGTCGACCTCGTGGAACTGGCGGGCCAGGGTCGAGGCGAGGTCGAAGCGGAAGCCGTCGACGTGCATCTCGGTGATCCAGTAGCGGAGCGAGTCCATGATCATCTGCAGCGACTGCGGGGTCCGGACGTTGAGCGAGTTCCCGGTGCCCGTGGTGTCCATGTAGTACTGCTTGTCGTCCTCGACCAGCCGGTAGTAGGCGACGTTGTCGATGCCCTTCAACGACAGCGTCGGGCCCAGATGGTTGCCCTCGGCGGTGTGGTTGTAGACCACGTCGAGGATGACCTCGATGCCCGCCTCGTGGAGGGTGCGGACCATCCCCTTGAACTCGGCGACCTGCATCCCGTTGGTGGTGTTGCTGGCGTACTCGTTGTGCGGGGCGAAGAAACCGATGGTGTTGTAGCCCCAGTAGTTGCGCAGCCCCTTCCGCTCGAGCGCGTCGTCCTGCACGAACTGGTGCACCGGCATGAGCTCGATCGCGGTCACGCCCAGCTCGGTGAGGTGCTCGATGATCGCCGGGTGGGCGAGGGCGGCGTACGTGCCGCGCAGCTCCTCGGGTACCCGGGGATGGGTCATCGTGAGGCCCTTGACGTGCGCCTCGTAGATGACCGTCTTGTGGTACGGGATGCGCGGCGGGCGGTCCACGCCCCAGTCGAAGTACGGGTTGACGACGACCGACTTCGGCATGTGCTTGGCCGAGTCCTGGTCGTTGCGCTTGCCGGTCTTGAAGCTGTAGCCGAAGACGGAGGGATGCCACCGGACGCCGCCGTCGATCGCCTTGGCGTACGGGTCGAGCAGCAGCTTGTGCGGGTTGCACCGCTGGCCCTGGGACGGGTCGTAGGGCCCGTGCACCCGGAAGCCGTAGCGCTGGCCGGGCTGGACGCCGGGCACGAAACCGTGCCACACGTGCGCGTCCATCTCGGGCAGCTTGATGCGCTCTTCCTTGCCCGCGTCGTTGAACAGGCACAGTTCGATCTTCTCGGCCACCTCGCTGTAGATCGCGAAGTTCGTGCCGGTCCCGTCATAGCTCGCGCCGAGGGGGTAGGCGGTACCGGGCCACACGTTGGTGGTCATGGGCGGGTCTTCCTCCTGGATGGTGGCCCCGGGGGTCGGGGCCGGAGCACGCCGCTGTCGCGGCGGCACGGATATCAAGCGTGCGTTGCCCGATCCTGCGGCCAACCACACGTCACGGTGCGGTGACGGGCAGCACGACGCCCCACCGCTCCCGGACGACGCTCGCAACCCGTTCTGTCACACCTCCGTCGTACCGTCGTGCCGTGCCCACCTCCACGGACATCCGGCCCACTCGAGGGCGTTTCCGCGTCGTCAGCGAGTTCCAGCCCGCCGGCGACCAGCCGGCCGCGATCAAGGCGCTGGCCGAGCGGGTCAACGCCGGTGACACGGACACCGTGCTGCTCGGGGCCACCGGCACCGGCAAGTCCGCGACGACGGCCTGGCTGATCGAGCAGGTGCAGCGGCCCACCCTGGTGATGGCGCCGAACAAGACGCTCGCGGCGCAGCTGGCGAACGAGTTCAAGGAGCTGCTGCCCGACGCGGCGGTGGAGTACTTCGTCTCCTACTACGACTACTACCAGCCCGAGGCGTACGTCCCGCAGACCGACACCTACATCGAGAAGGACTCCTCGATCAACGAGGAGGTGGAGCGGCTGCGCCACTCGGCGACGAACAGCCTGCTCACCCGGCGTGACGTGGTCGTGGTGTCCACCGTCTCCTGCATCTACGGCCTGGGCACGCCACAGGAGTACGTGGAGCGGGCACTGAAGGTGAAGGTGGGGGAGCAGCGCGACCGCGAGGAACTGCTGCGCACCCTGGTCACCGAGCAGTACACCCGCAACGACCTGTCCTTCACCCGCGGCACCTTCCGGGTCCGGGGCGACACGATCGAGGTCTTCCCGGTCTACGAGGAGCTGGCCTGCCGGATCGAGATGTTCGGCGACGAGATCGAGCGGCTGTACTACCTGCACCCGCTCACCGGTGAGGTGATCCGCGAGGTCGACGAGCTGTTCGTCTTCCCGGCCACCCACTACGTCGCCGGCCCCGAGCGCATGGAGCGGGCGATCGCCACGATCGAGGCGGAGCTGGAGCAGCGACTGGCGGAGCTGGACAGGCAGGGCAAGCTGCTCGAGTCGCAGCGGCTGCGCATGCGCACCACCTACGACATCGAGATGATGCGGCAGGTCGGCTTCTGCTCGGGCATCGAGAACTACTCACGGCACATCGACGGCCGGGCCCCGGGCTCGGCCGGTGCCTGCCTCATCGACTACTTCCCCGACGACTTCCTGCTCGTCATCGACGAGTCCCACGTCACCGTGCCGCAGATCGGCGGCATGTACGAGGGTGACATGAGCCGCAAGCGCACCCTGGTCGACCACGGCTTCCGGCTGCCCTCGGCGATGGACAACCGCCCGCTGCGGTGGGAGGAGTTCACCGACCGGATCGGCCAGACGGTTTACCTGTCCGCGACGCCGGGGAAGTACGAGCTCGGCCGCACGCAGGGCGAGTTCGTCGAGCAGGTCATCCGGCCCACCGGCCTGGTCGACCCGCAGGTCGTCCTCAAGCCGACCAAGGGCCAGATCGACGACCTGGTCCACGAGATCCGGCTGCGCACCGACAAGGACGAACGGGTCCTGGTCACCACGCTGACCAAGAAGATGTCCGAGGACCTCACCGACTACCTGCTGGAGCTGGGCATCAAGGTCCGCTACCTGCACTCGGAGGTCGACACGCTGCGTCGCGTCGAGCTGCTGCGCGAGCTGCGGCAGGGCGAGTACGACGTGCTGGTCGGGATCAACCTGCTGCGTGAGGGGCTCGACCTGCCGGAGGTCTCGCTGGTGGCGATCCTCGACGCGGACAAGGAGGGCTTCCTGCGCTCCGGGACGTCGCTGATCCAGACCATCGGCCGCGCCGCGCGCAACGTGTCCGGTGAGGTCCACATGTACGCCGACAAGATCACCCCGTCGATGGCGCAGGCCATCGACGAGACCAGCCGGCGTCGGGAGAAGCAGATCGCCTACAACCAGGAGCGCGGCGTCGACCCGCAGCCGCTGCGGAAGAAGATCGTCGACATCCTCGACGGCATCTACGCCGCCGCCGAGGACGTCGAGTCCACCGAGCTGCTCGGCGGGTCCGGCCGGCAGCAGTCCCGCGGTAAGTCGCCCGTGCCGGGGCTGTCGTCCCGGACGAGTGGCAAGAAGGCCGGGGCGATCGACGTCCAGGGGCTGCCCCGCAACGAGCTGGCCGATCTGATCGCGACGATGAACGAGCAGATGTTGTCCGCCGCGCGGGAGCTGCAGTTCGAGGTCGCCGCCCGGCTCCGCGACGAGCTGAACGAGTTGAAGAGGGAGCTGCGGCAGTTCGACGCCGCGCACGCCTGAGCAGCGCCGCCATCCGGGAAATCGCCGATGGCCGCGGGAACTGTGCGCAACGGCCGTTCGTAGGGGACGCTGGGGCCGGGAACGCCGGGTCCGGTGCGTTGATGCGCCGGGTTGAGCGGGCCTCACGTGGAGGGGAGTATCCCGACCGCGGCAGCGTCGTCAACACGGGATCCGATGGTCCCCGGCGCTGCCGGCCGACCCGTCTCGCGGGCCGGCGGGAGAGACCTCCGGTGCTGACACGAGCCAGACAACCGGAGGAACTGCATGGACGTCCCCTTGTGGGTGTGGGGCATCACGGTCGCCGCGATCATCGGGATGCTCGTCTTCGACTTCTACGGCCACGTGCGGACGCCGCACGCGCCGACCCTGAAGGAATCGGGTACCTGGTCGGCGATCTACGTCGGCATCGCGCTGGTGTTCGGACTGATCGTGCTGTGGGTCTGGGGGCCCACCTACGGCGGCGAGTACTTCGCCGGCTGGGTCACCGAGAAGAGCCTGTCGGTCGACAACCTCTTCGTCTTCGTGCTGATCATGGCCAGCTTCGCGGTTCCCCGTCAGCTGCAGCAGAAGGTGCTGCTCTTCGGCATCGCCTTCGCGCTGGTGCTGCGGACGATCTTCATCTTCCTGGGTGCCGCGGCGATCGAGAACTTCAGCTGGATCTTCTACCTCTTCGGCGGGTTCCTCCTCTACACCGCCTACGCGCAGGCGAAGGGCGGCGGGCACGACGAGGAAGAGGAGTTCAAGGAGAACTCCGTCCTCCGGCTCACCCGCAAGGTGGTGCCCACCACCGAGGAGTACCACTCCGACCGGCTCACCGCGAAGATCAGCGGCAAGCGGCACATCACCCCCTTGGCCATCGCGCTGATCGCCATCGGCAGCGCCGACATCCTCTTCGCCGTCGATTCCATCCCGGCGATCTTCGGTCTGACCCAGGAGACGTACCTCGTCTTCACCGCGAACGCGTTCGCGTTGCTGGGCCTGCGCCAGCTGTTCTTCCTGCTCGACGGGCTGCTCGACAAGCTCGTGTACCTGGCCTACGGCTTGTCCGTCATCCTCGGCTTCATCGGCATCAAGCTCGTCATCCACGCGCTGCACGAGAACACGCTGCCGTTCATCAACGGCGGCGAGCACGTCACGGCGGTCCCGGAGATCCCGACCTGGTTGTCTCTGCTGGTCATCCTGGTCACCCTCCTGGTCACCACCGTGCTGAGCCTGCGGAAGAACAAGCGCGACGAGGCGCAGCGCCGGGCCACCCACCCCGGTGCCGGGGACCCCGGCGCGGACAGCACCGGCCGGCACATCGGCGCCCCCGGCGTGCCGGACGCGCCGTCGACGGACGCCCCGCCGACGCCGCGGGACGTTCCGGTGACCGAGCAGGGGCCCCGCGACCAGCGCTGAGCAGTCGGCTGACCTGGGCAGTGCCGGGGCGGTGCCCGGACGGCGATCGTCGTCCGGGCACCGCCCCGGTGCGTCTCTCCGGAGCGCCCACCCCGATCCTCGCCCGCCGACTGCACGGGGGGCCTCGGCGGCCGAGGCCAGCGAGGTTCTACGGCGGCTGGTGGAACGACCGCAGCCGACCGTCTCCGGCGGGAACAGGCCGGCGGCGTTCCCGGTTGGGGGCGGGTTGTGACCCCCACGACGGACGCCGGCCGGATCGCTGCGCTCGTCGGCCTGCTGTTCGGCCTCGCCGGCATGGGCAGCGCGGCCGTCGCCGTCACCCTGCCGGCCATCGCCGCGGACCTCGACCTGACCACGGGCGGGGTCTCGTGGGTGATCAGCCTCTACGCGCTGATGCTCGCCGTCGCGACCGCCGTCTACGGTCGGGTCGCCGATCTGGCGGGCATCCGGCTGCCGCTGGTCGTGGGCGTGGGGCTGATGACCGCCGGTGCGGTGCTGGGCGCCTTCGCCCCGAGCTTCGAGGTGCTGCTGGCCGCCCGGCTCCTGCAGGGGACCGGCGCCGCCGCCGTCCCGGTGCTCGGCATGGCGATCGTCAGCGCCAAGTACGAGGGCGCGGTCCGTTCCACCGCCCTGGGCCGGGTCGCCGGGACGGCGGCCGCGGTGAGCGCGCTGGGGCCGCTCGCCGGCGGCCTGGTGGAGGACCTGTCCAGCTGGCGCGCGGTCGTGGCGCTGCCCGCGCTGGGGCTGCTGCTGGTCCCGGTCCTCTGGCGTTCGGTCCCGAGCACGGGAACCGGCGCGCGGCTGGACGTCCTCGGCGCAGTGCTCGTGGCGGCCACTGCCGCCGGGCTGGTGCTGCTGGTCCAGTCGCCCTCCTCGGGGGCGGTGATCGCCACCGTCGGCGCGCTGCTGCTCGGGCTGGGCGTACCCGCGGTCGCCGCGCAGGTCCGCCGTCGGCCCGAGGGCTTCCTGCCGAGAGCGGTGCTCCGCGAGCCGGTCGTGGTGCGCAGCGCCCTCGCCGCCTCCGCGGTCCCGGCGGCCTGGTTCGCGCTGCTCATCGCGGTGCCGGCCGTCCTCGCCGGGCAGGGCTGGACGCCGTTGCACATCGGGCTGGCCCTGGTGCCCAGCGCGGTCACCGGGTTCCTCGCGCCGCGGTTGTCCGGGCCGCTGATCGCCCGGCTCGGGCCCGCCCGCTCGCTGGCGATGTCCGGGGTGACAGCGGCGCTGGCGCTCGTCGTCGCCGCCGCCGGCGCGGCCAGCGGCTCCGCTCCGGCGCTGGTGGTGGCCGTCGTCCTGGTGACCCTCGCCTTCGGGGTGGGCCAGCCCGCCCTCATGGCCGCGGTGGGGAGTGCCGTCCCGGCCGACGTCCGCGGGGTGGCCCTCGGCATCGCCACGCTGGTGTTCCTCGTCGGCGGCGGCGTCGGCTCGGCCGTGGTCGGCGGTGCGGGGGAGGTCCTCGGGCTCGACCGCAGTCTGCTGCTGCTCGCGCTGCTGCCGGTCGTCGGCGCGCTCGGCCTGGTGCGCGCCATCCGCCGGGAGCGGCTCACCTCCTGAGCCGACCGGCGCGATGGGGCACCGGCGTCCGGCCGGCCCTCGGTTAGCGTGCGCTCATGCGGCCGACCGACCTGTCCCTGCTGCGCGTCCCCGGTGTGCCGGCGGTGTCCCCGGACGGGCGCACCGCCGTCGTCGCCGTCACCCGGCTGGACCTGGTGGCCGACGAGTACCGCAGCCAGCTCTGGACGGTGCCCACCGACGCCACCGCGCCGGCGCGGCCGTTGACCTCCGGGCACACCGACAGCGCCCCGGCCTTCTCCCCGGACGGTCGCTGGCTGGCCTACCTGTCGGCCGAGCCGAAGGGCCGGCCGCAGGTGCACGTGCTGGCCGTGGGGGGAGGGTCCGCCCGGCGGCTGACCGACCACCACCTCGGCGCCGGTGCGCCGGTGTGGTCGCCCGACTCCCGCCGGCTGGCCTACACCGCGCGCCTGCCCGAGCCCGGCCGGTACGGCACCGACGAGGACGTCCCGGCATCGGCGGAGGCCCCCCGGCTGATCACCACGCTGAAGTACCGACAGGACGCGCTGGGCTTCGGCACCGACCGCCGCAGCCACGTGTTCGTCGTCGACCTGCCCGGCGAGCTCGACGACGACGCGGCGCCCACACCGCAGCCGGTGCAGATCACCGACGGCGACGTGGACGACAGCGACGTCACGTGGAGCCCGGACGGCACCGAGCTGGCGTTCGTCTCCGCCCGGCACGAGCGCGCCGACGCCGATTTGGTCACCGACGTGTACGTGGTGCGCACCGACGGTTCGGAGCTGCGCCGGGTCACCGCGGGACGGTCGGGGTGCTTGCAACCGGCCTACGGCCCGGACGGCGACACCCTGTACCTCACCGCGCAGCCCGACCTCGGACCCGCGGGCGTGGACTTCGTCGCCCGCAACGCCACGCTGTGCCGGGTGCCGGTCTCCGGCGGGGACCCGGTACCGGTGCTCGACCCGGAGGAGCACGACCGGGGGGACGAGACGCCCACGACCGTCGTCGCTGACGGGGCTGCCTTCTTCGGGGTCCAGCGGCGCGGCTCGGTGGAGCTGCTGCGGGTGCCGCTGGACGGCAGCGAGCCCGAGGAGCTGGTCGACGGGTCGTTCACCGTCCGCGGCGTCGGGGTCGGCGGTGGCGTGGTCGTGGCCACCGTCGCGCACGACCGCTCGGCCGGCGAGCTGATCGCGATCACGCCCGGCCGCCGGCGGCTGCTCACCCGCTTCGGCGCCCCGCTCCAGGCCACCGGCCGGCTGCACCGGATGCGCGAGCGGACGGCGACCGCCCCCGACGGCTACCCGGTGCACGGCTGGCTCACCACGCCGGCGGGGCCGGGGCCGCATCCGGTGCTGCTCACCGTGCACGGTGGCCCGTTCTCGCAGTACGGCTGGACCCTGTTCGACGAGACCCAGGCCTACGTCGAAGCCGGTTACGCGGTGCTGCAGTGCAACCCGCGGGGCTCGTCGGGTTACGGGCAGGCGCACGGGCGGGTCATCAAGGAGCACATGGGCGAGCTCGACGCGGCCGACGTGCTCGCCTTCCTCGACGACGCGCTGGCCGATCCCGTCCTCGACCCGTCCCGCGTGGGCTTGATGGGCGGGTCGTACGGCGGCTTCCTGACCACGCTGCTGCTGGGTCGCACCGACCGGTTCGCGGCCGGCATCAGCGAGCGGGCGTTCAACGATCCGGTGAGCTTCGTCGGTTCCTCGGACATCGGGTTCTACTTCGCCGACCAGTACGTGGGCACCGACCCGGTGCGGATCGCCGCGCAGTCGCCGCTGGCGCACGCGCACGAGATCACCACGCCGACCCTCGTCGTCCATTCGGAGGAGGACTGGCGTTGCCCGCTGGAGCAGGGCACCCGGCTCTACGTCGAGCTCAAGCGCCGCGGCGTCCCCACCGAGTTGCTGCTGTTCCCGGGAGAGGGCCACGAGCTGTCCCGGTCCGGCCGGCCGAAGCACCGGCTGGCCCGGCTGGAGCACGTGCTGCGCTGGTGGGCCCGGTGGCTGCCCACCGCGCAGAACCCGTCGTCGGTGGGGGAGCTGACCGCCGGGCCGCCGGCCGGAGACGGTGCGGCGGACAGCGCAGGACCGGCCGAGGCCGCGGCCGTGGACGGCGAGCCGTCCGGACGGCGCGGCGAGATGCTCACCGTGCCGGCCACCCGGCTCTGAAGCCGACGATCGAGAGGGAGGAGGACAGGTGGTCACACGACGGGTACCGCGCTGGTCCGAGCTGTCGGAGCTGATCCGGCCACGGGTGCTGCCCGGCGACGCGACCGACCGGCGGCTGGGCCGGGCGGCCACCATCGGGGACCTGCGGGACCTGGCCCGGCGCACGGTGCCGCGGGCGGTGTTCGACTACACCGACGGCGCGGCCGGCGCCGAGATCAGCCTGCGCCGGTCCCGGGAGGCGTTCGCCCGGGTCGAGTTCCGGCCCAGCGTGCTGCGTGACGTCTCGGTCGTCGACACCGGCACGACCCTGCTGGGCCGGCCGTCCCCGGTCCCGTTCGTGCTCGCACCGACCGGGTTCACCCGGCTGATGCACACCGCGGGGGAGCCCGCGGTGGCCCGGGTGGCCGAGCGGGTCGGGCTGCCGTACGGGCTGTCCACCATGGGCACGACGTCGCTGGAGGACCTGGCCGCGGCAGCGCCGGGCGCCCGCCGGTGGTTCCAGCTCTACCTGTGGCGCGACCGGGCGGCCAGCGCCGACCTGGTCGAGCGGGCCCGGGCAGCCGGCTACGAGGCGCTGGTGCTCACCGTGGACACCCCGGTGGCCGGGCCCCGGCTGCGCGACGTCCGCAACGGGTTCACCATCCCGCCGGCGCTCTCGCTGCGCACGATGGCCAACGCCGCGGTGCACCCGCGCTGGTGGATCGACCTGCTGACCACCCCGCCGCTGGAGTTCGCGTCGCTGAACTCGTGGGGTGGCACCGTCGCCGAGCTCGCCGACCGGGTGTTCGAGCCGGCCGCCACGCTGGCCGACCTGGCCGACCTGCGGGCCACGTGGCCCGGGAAGCTGGTGGTCAAGGGCGTGCAGACCGCCGAGGACGCCCGGGCGGTGGTGGACGCCGGCGCGGACGCCGTCGTCGTCTCCAACCACGGCGGCCGACAGCTGGACCGGGCACCGACGCCGCTGGAGGAGCTGCCGCACGTGGTGCGGGCCGTCGACGGGCGGGCCGAGGTGTACCTGGACGGCGGGGTGCTGGAGGGCGCGGACATCGTCGCCGCCGTCGCCTCCGGGGCGCAGGGGGTGCTGGTCGGCCGGGCCTACCTCTACGGGCTGATGGCCGGTGGGGAGCGCGGCGTCCAGCGGGCGGTCAACCTGCTGTCCGCGGAGGTGGCCCGCACGCTGGCCCTGCTCGGCGTCCCGTCGGTGGCGGAACTGACGCCGGACCGAGTGCGACTGCGACCGTGATCATCCGGCCGGCCGTGTCCTAGGGTGCCGCCATGGACGTCGTGGAGGTCGTTCCCTCGCATCTGCAGTACGCGTTCACCTTCGGTGGCGTCGCGCCGCTGCGCCGGGTCACCCCCGGCACCGCGCTGCGGCTGTGGTCGGACGACGCGTTCTCCGGTGCCCTCCGCTCGGCCACCGACCTGTCCAGCGAGAAGGTCGACCTGCGCTACGTGAACCCGCAGACCGGCCCGTTCTGGGTCGAGGGCGCCGAGCCCGGTGACACCCTCGCGCTGCACTTCGTCGCGATGGAGCCGGCCCGCGACTGGGGTGCGTCCGCGGCGATCCCGTTCTTCGGTGGGCTCACCGGCACCGACCGGACGGCGACGCTGCAGGAGCCGCTGCCGGACACCACGTGGATCTACGAGCTGGACCGGGCGCGGAACACGGTCACGTTCGTGGCCCGGCACAGCGACCTGAGCATCGAGCTGCCGGTGGAGCCGATGCTCGGCACGGTCGGCGTCGCGCCGGCCGGCAACGAGGTGCGCAGCTCGCTGGTGCCCGACGCCTTCGGCGGCAACATGGACACCCCGCAGATGCGCCCCGGCTCGACGTGCTTCCTGCGGGTCAACGTGGCGGGCGCGCTGTTCTCCCTCGGTGACGGCCACTACCGCCAGGGCGAGGGAGAGGCCTGCGGCACCGCGGTCGAGGGCGCGATGACCACGACGGTCATCGTCGAGCTGGTCAAGGGCGGCGACTCCGCCGGCGGACCGGCCTGGCCCCGGATCGAGGACGACACGCACTGGATGACCGTCGGGTCCAGCCGGCCGCTGGAGGACGCCTGGCGGATCGGCCAGACCCAGCTGGTGCGCTGGTTCCAGGAGCTGTACGGCCTGCACGCGATGGACGCCTACCAGCTGCTCTCGCAGATCGTCGAGGTGCCGATCGCCAACGTCGTCGACGCGAACTACTCCGCCGTCGTGAAGGCCCGCAAGTCGCTGCTGCCGGGGGCTTCGGCCTACGGCGGCCTGCACGACGACCTGCGGCGCCGCGCCGCCACCCTGCGCTGACCCCACCCTGCGCCGCCCCACCCTGCGCCGACCCACCCCGCGCCGACCCACCCGGAAGGAACCTCCGTGGACCTGCAGCTGACCGGCTCCCGCGTGCTCGTGACCGGGGGTACCCGCGGCATCGGCCGCGCGATCGTCGAGGCGTTCGCCGCCGAGGGCGCCGCCGTCGAGTTCTGCGCCCGCAGCGCGGACGTCTGTGCCACCACCGCGGCCGCTGTCGGTGACCGGGTCACCGGGACGGCGGTCGACGTCGGGAATGCCGCCGCGCTGGCCGGGTGGGTCGAGGCGGCCGCCGGCCGGCTGGGTGGGATCGACGCGGTGGTCTCGAACGTCAGCGCGCTGGCGATCGGGGACGGCGAGGAGAACTGGCGCGCGTCCTTCGAGGTCGACCTCATGGGCACGGTGCGGCTCGTGACCGCGGCGCTGCCGCACCTGATCGAGAGCCGCGGGTCGATCGTGGCCATCTCCAGCGTCTCCGGCCGGGAGATCGACTTCACCGCCGGCCCGTACGGTGTGATGAAGGCCGCGATCGTGCACTACGTGCAGGGGCTGGCGTACCAGCTGGCCGCGACCGGGGTCCGGGCGAACACCGTCTCGCCGGGCAACACGTACTTCGAGGGCGGTGTCTGGCACCAGATCCAGACCGGTCAGCCGCAGTTGTACGCCGATTCCCTGGCGCTGAACCCGACCGGCCGGATGGGCACGCCGGCGGAGATGGCCCGGGCGGTGGTGTTCCTCTCCAGCCCGGTGTCCAGCTTCACCACCGGCACGAACCTGGTGGTGGACGGCGCGCTGACGAGGGGCGTGCAGCTGTGAGCTGAGTTGCCGCGGTCCGGGGGAAGATCACTTCCGGCGCTCGACGGGGCCCATCCGGGATCGCCTGTCGATAGGGTTCCTGCTTCGCGCACACCAGACCGGAAGTAGCCGATGCCCGAACTGCTGTTCGTCCTCCTGCTGGTCGCCCTCGTCGTGGCGGTGGTGGTCGCCGTTCGCGCCCGGCGGCGAGCTGCGCCGTCCCGGACGCCCCGCGTCGATCCGCTGGCCGACCAGCCCGCCGACTGGGACCCGCATGCCATCGGCGTCGGAGACGTGATCACCTACGCCGGCATCGACCACGTCGTCCGCGGGACGATCGCGCTGAGCGAGGGCGGGATGACCTGGCGCGAGCACCTGCTCGACGGGTCGACCGGTCGCCGGTGGCTCAGCGTCGAGGACGACGAGGGCGACCTGGAACTGACCCTGTGGATGCGCCGGGAGGGCACCGGCCTCACCCCGGACGGCGACGTCATCCTCGACGACCGGGTGCACCGCCGCATCGAACGCGGCCGCGCCACCTACACCGCCGAGGGCACCACGGGCACCCCGCCCACCGGGACCATGGACTACGCCGACTACGCGACGGCCGACCGCACCGGCCTCCTGGCCTTCGAACGCTGGGCCGACACCCAGTCCTGGGAGGTCTCCACCGGCCGGGTGGTCACGCCGGCCGAGCTGACCGTCTACCACTCGGCGCCCGGCGCATGACCGTCCATCTCCTGGACGTGACGCCGCGGGACGTCGCCGCTGACGCTCTCGGTCTGCTGCTGGATGCGCCCGCCCCCGAACCGCTGGCCGAGCTCGTGCTGCGCGACGGTCGCGGCGGGGTCCTGGTGCTCGGTGTCCTCGGTGCCTCGCACGTCGTGACCGCCACGACACCCGGTCACCGGCTGACCGAGCAGGTCTCCTGCGATGCCGTCGCCGCGGGAGGACAGCGGCTGCCGGCCAGCGCCCGATCGGGGGGCTACGAGATGTCCGCGACGATCACCTCCCTCCCCGCGGCGGACCTGGACGCCTCCGCCGCCCGGTTGCGCGCCCGCGCCCGGAGTGGAGCCGACTGGCTGTGCGGCACGTTCCCCGGCGCCAGCAGCGCGCTCACCGCGCTCACGGCCGGCCCGTTGCCGTCGGGCGGCTGGACCTGGTCGACCTGGCACCTCTACCCCGGCCCGCAGACCGGTGACCTGGTCGCCACCACCAGCCGGTGGTCGCCGTCGTGAGCCGCGCGCACCGACCGGGGGGCATCGCGGCCGCCCTGTTCACCGCTCTGCTCCTGCTGACCGGTTGCGGCGCAGGCAACGACGTCCGCGGTTTCCTGGACGACACGTACGAGCTGACCGACAACAGCGGCGACTCCCGGACCTACGCGTCCCCGGATCCCGTGGGCACCACGGCGACCGCGATCGTCGACGCGGCCCGGCCGGCCGAACGTCAGGCCGACGGCGGTAGCGAGTACCTCCGCTACGACGACGACATCGTCATCGTCAGCGCCGCCCCGGATGGCAGCACCGTCCGCATGGAGGACCTCGACGACCGCTACCGCAGCGGCTTCTACGCCTTCCTCGGCCCCGGCTTCCGTCCGGGCTCACCGGCCGCCGGCGGCGGCGACGGCGGCCCCGGGGACGGCAAGTGAGCCCCCGCATCCCCACCCTCAGGAGAGTGCAGTGACCTCGTTCGCCCTCGAATTCGGCACCATCGACGGCGGCGACCTCGGCCAGGGAGTGGTGGCCACGCTGCTGTTCTTCCTGGTCGGCGCCGCCGTGCTCAGCCTGGGTTTCCTGGCGCTCGACCTGCTCACGCCCGGCAACCTGCGCACCCAGGTCTACACGCACCACAGGCCGAACGCGGTGATCCTGCTGGCCGCCAACCACCTGGCCCTGGCCGTCATCGTGGTCACGGCGATCATGACCAGCTCCGACTCCCTCGGTCAGGGCCTGGTCGACTCCGCCGTCTATGGGTTCGTCGGCGTGGTCCTGCAGGCCGTCGCCCTGCGGGTGCTGGACCTGGTGGTTCCCGCCCGGCTGGCCGAGCTGGTCGACGAGCCGCACCTCAGCGCCGCCGCCTGGGCGGTCGCGGCCACGCTGCTGGCCGTCGGCGCGGTCAACGCCGCGGCGCTGTCCTGAGCCGGTGGCCGCCCCCGCGCCGCCGGTGAGCGAGGCCGCCACGGTGTCCGACGGGGTCGCCATCGGGCGGCGGTCCCGGCCGCTGCTGCTCGCCGCAGTGGCCGTCTGCGCGGCGTGCGGGCTGGTCTACGAGCTGGTCCTGCTGACCTTGTCGGCCAGCCTCGTCGGGGGTGGGATCACCCAGACCTCGCTGATCGTCGCGGGGTTCGTGGCTGCGCTGGGTGCCGGCGCGCTGCTGGTCAAGCCCTTCCTGGGACATGCCGCCGTCACGTTCGTCGCGGTCGAGATCCTGCTCGGCGTCGTCGGCGGCCTCAGCGCGGTCACGCTGTACGTCACCTTCTCCTGGTACGGCACCAGCGGGTCGGTGCTCGTGCTGGCCACCTTGCTCATCGGCGTCCTCGTCGGCGCCGAGCTGCCGCTGCTCATGACCCTGCTGCAGGCCGGTCGTCGGGCCGCCGACGCCCGCGGCACCGGGCGGCTGCTGGCCGACCTCAACGCGGCCGACTACGCCGGGGCGCTGCTGGGCGGGCTCGCCTGGCCGTTCCTGCTGCTGCCCCTGGCCGGGCAGATCCGCGGCGCGGCGCTCACCGGCCTGGTCAACGTGCTCGCCGCCGCCGTGGTCTCGGCGCTGCTGCTGCGGGCGCAGCTGAGCCCCCGCGCCCGGCGGTCCGCCGGCGCCGCCCTGCTGTGTGCCGCGACCCTCCTCGGCGTGCTGCTGGTCAACGCCCGGGAGATCGAGGTCACCGCACGGCAGCGGCTCTACGCCGACCCGATCGTCTCCGCCGGCCGGTCGGACCACCAGGAGATCGTGCTCACCCGGCGCGGCCCCGACCTGCGGCTGTACCTGGACGGCGACCTGCAGTTCAGCAGTGTCGACGAGTACCGCTACACCGAGGCGCTGGTGCACCCGGCGCTGGCCCGCGACCCCCGGCGCGTGCTGATCCTGGGTGGCGGCGACGGCCTCGCCGCCCGGGAGGTGCTCCGCCATCCGTCGGTCGCCGAGGTGGTGCAGGTGGAGCTGGACCCGGAGGTGGTGCGGCTGGCCCGGACCCGGCTGGCCCAGCTCAACCGGGGTGCGCTCGTCGACCCGCGGGTCGATGTCGTCCTGCAGGACGCCTTCCGGTGGCTGCGGAACGCGCCCCGGGCCGCCTTCGACGCGGTCGTCGTGGACATGCCGGACCCGGACACCCCGGTGCTCGGCCGGTTGTACTCCACCGAGTTCTACGGCCTGGTGCGCGGGGTGCTGGCCCCCGGCGGGCTGGTCACCGTGCAGGCCGGCAGCCCGTACTCGACCCCCACCGCCTACTCGCGAACGGTCTCGACGATCGCCTCGGCCGGCCTGCAGCCGACCCCGTACCACGTGCACGTCCCCAGCTTCGGCGACTGGGGCTTCGTGCTGGCTGCGGCCGGCGCGCAGCCTCCGGAGCTCACCCTGTCCGCGCGGAGCCCGGTGCTGCGGTCGCTGGACGCGGCCACCCTGACTGCCGCCGGGGTGTTCGCCCCGGACCGGCAGCCGCAGCGGCTCGAGCCGTCCACCCTGGACCGGCCGCGGATCGTGGCGGACCTGCGACAGGGCTACCAGGGCTGAGCAGCCGACGGCCCGCTCACCAGCCGCGCTCGCGCCACTCCGCGAGGTGCGGCCGCTCGGCGCCGATCGTCGTGTCCCTGCCGTGGCCGGGGTAGACCCACGTCTCGTCGGGCAGCGTTCCGAACAGCCGGGCCTCGACGTCGTCGACCAGGCTGGTAAACCGCTCCGGATCCTGCTGGGTGTTGCCCACCCCGCCCGGGAAGAGGCTGTCGCCGGTGAACACGTGCGTGCCCGCCCCCTCCGGCCCCCGCCACACCAGCGCGATGCTGCCGGGCGTGTGGCCGCGCAGGTGCACGACCTCGAGCGTCTGGTCCCCGACGGGGACCGTGTCGCCGTGCTCGACCGGCCGGCTCACCGGGACGGGGAGGTCGGTGGCGTCCGCCGGGTGGGCGACCGTCTCGGCGCCGGTCGCCTCGACGATCTCGGGGAGTGCCCGGTGGTGGTCCCAGTGCCCGTGCGTGGTGACGACGGTGCGCACGCCCGCGTCGCCGATCATCGCCAGCAGCGCCGGGGCGTCGGCGGCGGCGTCGACCAGCAGCGACTCCCCGGTCGCGGTGGCCGTCAGCAGGTACGCGTTGTTCGCCATCTCGCTCACCGCGAGCTTGGTGATGGTGAGCCCGGGCAGCTCCCGGGTGTCGGCAGGCCCGCCGACCTCGACGTCACCGGTGTAGGTCTGTGCGCTCATCCCGCTCCCGCCTGAGAACTGTCGGTGCTCCCGGATAGGTTCGACGGCATGGACGCTAGTGCAGCCCCCCGGCCGCCTGCGACGGGCGGCGGGGAGGACGCTGCGCCGGGCATCGTCGGTGCGCCCGCCACCGGGATCGCGGCCCGTGTGCGGTCCGGCGAGCTGTCCGCCGTGGCGGTGGTGCAGGCGCACCTCGACCACCTGGCGGCGGTGGAGAGCCGGATCGGTGCCTTCCGGGTCGTCCGCGCCGAGGCCGCGCTCGCCGAGGCCGCCGCGGTCGACGCGTCCCCGCGGCGAGCCGACCTGCCGCTCGCGGGCGTGCCCATCGCGATCAAGGACAACGTCGCCGTCGCCGGCGAGGTGGCCACCGACGGGTCCGCGGCGCACGACCCGTCGCCGGCCACCGCCGACCACCCGGTCGTCGCCCGGCTGCGGGCCGCCGGCGCGATCGTGCTCGGCATCACCCGCGTTCCGGAGCTGTGCCTCTACTCGGCCACGGACGGCCCCGGCACGGTGACCCGCAATCCCTGGGACACCGCGCGTTCTTCGGCCGGTTCCTCCGGCGGCAGCGCCGCGGCGGTGGCCGCCGGAGTGGTTCCCCTCGCCCAGGGCAACGACGGCATGGGCTCCCTGCGGCTGCCGGCCGCCGCGTGCGGCCTGGTCACGCTGAAGCCCGGCCGCGGCGTGGTCCCCGCCCTGATCGGTGCCGACAGCTGGTCGGGCATGGCCGAGAACGGTGCGCTGGCCACCACCGTCGCCGACCTCGCCCTGGCCACGGCGGTGCTGGCCGGCCGCCCACCGGCCGAGCCGGCCGCGCCCGGCCGGCCGCTGACCATCGCCGTCTCCACGCGGTCCCCGGTGGCCGGTGTCCGGCTCGACGCCTCGGGCCGCGCCGCGCTCGATGCCGTCGTCGCCGAACTGCGGGCGGCCGGGCACGTGGTCGTCCGGCGCGAGCCGGTGCTGCCGCCGTCCGCCGCGCTGGGCACCGTCGTGCGCTGGCTGGCCGGTGCCGACTCCGACGCCGAGGCGCTCGGCCTCGACCGGGCCGCCCTGCAGCCCCGCAGCCGGGTGCACGCCCGGCTGGGGCGGCTCGCCCGCCGGGCCGGGTTGCTACGGCCGCGCACCGCCGAGGCGTTCCGCGCCCGGATGACCGCATTCTTCACCGACGTCGACGTGCTCCTCAGCCCGGTCGTCAGCGGCCCGCCGCTGCCCGCACGGCCCTGGCACGAGCGCGGGTTCCTGGCCAACATCTCGGCCAACGCCCGCTGGGCGCCCTGGACGTCGGCCTGGAACCTGGCCGGCCTACCGGCCCTGGTGCTGCCCACCGCACCGCGTCCCGAGGGCACCCCGACGTCGGTCCAGTTCGTCGGGCCGGCAGGGTCCGAGACGCGACTACTCTGGCTGGCCGGAGAGCTCGAGCGCCGGCTGCCCTGGCGCCGGCACGCGCCTGTCTTCGATCCACTCGTCCCCGCCGGGAACACGGCGGGCTGACCGGGCACCGCCGCCCGGGTGCCGTCCAGCACATCGGGGAAGCGGCCCCGCGGGTACTCCGTTCCACCCAGCAACGAACCACTGCGACCGACAGGGATCACATGGACCGGCTCGTCGTCCGCGGCGCCCGCGAGCACAACCTCAAGGACGTCCACCTCGACCTGCCCCGCGACGCGATGATCGTGTTCACGGGGCTCTCCGGCTCGGGCAAGTCCAGCCTGGCCTTCGACACCATCTTCGCCGAGGGTCAGCGCCGGTACGTCGAGTCCCTGTCGGCCTACGCCCGCCAGTTCCTGGGCCAGATGGACAAGCCCGATGTCGACTTCATCGAGGGGTTGTCGCCGGCGGTCTCCATCGACCAGAAGTCGACCAACCGCAACCCGCGGTCGACCGTGGGCACCATCACCGAGGTCTACGACTACCTGCGCCTGCTCTACGCCCGCGCCGGCCAGCCGCACTGCCCCAACTGCGGCAAGCCGATCTCGCGGCAGACCCCGCAGCAGATCGTCGACCAGGTGCTGGCCATGGAGGAGGGCACCCGCTTCCAGGTGCTCGCCCCCGTGGTCCGCGCCCGCAAGGGCGAGTACGTCGACCTGTTCGGCTCGCTGCAGACCCAGGGTTTCTCCCGGGTCCGGGTCGACGGCACCGTGCACCCGCTCACCGAGGCACCGACGCTCAAGAAGCAGGAGAAGCACACGATCGAGGTGATCGTCGACCGCCTCACCGTCAAGGAGAGCTCCAAGCGTCGGCTCACCGACTCCGTGGAGACCGCGCTCGGCCTGGCCGGCGGGATGGTCGTCCTCGACTTCGTCGACCTGCCCGAGGGCGACCCGCACCGCGAGCGCACCTTCTCCGAGCATCTGGCCTGCATCGACGACGGACTGTCCTTCGAGGCGCTCGAGCCCCGCTCGTTCTCCTTCAACTCCCCGTTCGGCGCCTGCCCCGAGTGCACCGGCATCGGCACCCGCAAGGAGGTCGACCCCGAACTCGTCATCCCCGACCCGACCAAGAGCCTCGGCGAGGGCGCCGTGGCGCCCTGGGCCGGCTCGATGAGCAACGAGTACTTCACCCGGCTGCTCAGCGGCCTCTCGGACATGCTCGGGTTCTCGATGGAGACCCCGTGGGAGGAGCTGCCGGCCCGGGTGCAGAAGGCGGTGCTGCACGGTTCCCCCGACCAGGTGCACGTCCGCTACAAGAACCGCTACGGCCGCGAGCGCAGCTACTACGCCGCCTTCGAGGGCGTGCTGCCCTTCCTCGAGCGCCGCCACGAGGACACCGACAGCGAGTTCATGAAGGACAAGTACGAGGGCTACATGCGCGATGTCCCGTGCCCCGTCTGTCACGGGACACGGCTGAAGCCGGAGATCCTCGCGGTCAAGATGAACGGCCGGTCGATCGCCGAGGTCACCAACCTCTCCATCGGCGACGCGTCGGAGTGGCTGGGCGCGCTGGAGCTGGGCGAGCGTGAGCGCGCCATCGCCGACCGGGTGCTCAAGGAGATCCAGGCCCGGCTGTCGTTCCTGGTCGACGTCGGCCTGGACTACCTGTCCCTCGACCGCCCGGCCGCCACCCTGGCCGGCGGCGAGGCGCAGCGCATCCGGCTGGCCACCCAGATCGGCTCCGGGTTGGTCGGCGTGCTCTACGTCCTCGACGAGCCGTCGATCGGGCTGCACCAGCGGGACAACATCCGGCTGATCGAGACGCTGGTCCGGCTGCGCGACATGGGCAACACCCTGATCGTCGTCGAGCACGACGAGGACACGATCAAGAAGGCCGACTGGATCGTCGACATCGGCCCCGGTGCCGGCGAGCACGGCGGCGAGGTCGTGGTCAGTGGCACCTACGACGAGCTGCTCGCCAGCGAGCGGTCACTCACCGGCGCCTACCTGTCCGGGCGGATGGAGATCGTCATCCCCGAGGAGCGCCGCCGGCCCAGCCCCGGACGCGAGCTCGTCGTCAAGGGCGCCCGCGAGCACAACCTGCGAGGCGTCGACGTGACGTTCCCGCTGGGCTGCCTGGTCGCCGTCACCGGGGTGTCCGGATCGGGCAAGTCCAGCCTGGTCAACGACATCCTCTACACGGTGCTGGCCAATCAGCTCAACCGCGCCCGCCTGGTGCCCGGGCGGCACCGCACGGTCACCGGCCTGGACCAGCTCGACAAGGTCGTCGGGGTCGACCAGTCACCGATCGGCCGCACCCCGCGGTCCAACCCGGCGACCTACACCGGCGTCTGGGATCACGTCCGCAAGCTGTTCGCCAGCACCTCCGAGGCGAAGGTGCGCGGGTACCTCCCCGGGCGCTTCTCCTTCAACGTGAAGGGCGGGCGCTGCGAGGCCTGCTCCGGTGACGGCACGCTCAAGATCGAGATGAACTTCCTGCCGGACGTCTACGTCCCGTGTGAGGTCTGCAAGGGCGCCCGGTTCAACCGGGAGACCCTGGAGGTGCACTACAAGGGCAAGACGGTCGCCGAGGTCCTGGACATGCCGATCGAGGAGGCGGCCGACTTCTTCGCCGCCATCCCGGCGATCGCCCGCTACCTGCGCACGCTCACCGACGTCGGTCTCGGCTACGTCCGGCTCGGTCAGCCGGCGACCACGCTGTCCGGCGGTGAGGCGCAGCGGGTCAAGCTGGCCAGCGAGCTGCAGAAGCGGTCGAACGGCCGCACCGTGTACGTGCTCGACGAGCCCACCACCGGGCTGCACTTCGAGGACATCCGCAAGCTGCTGCTGGTCATCCAGGGCCTGGTCGACAAGGGCAATTCGGTCATCGTCATCGAGCACAACCTGGACGTGATCAAGAGTGCCGACTGGCTGATCGACATGGGCCCCGAGGGTGGCTTCCGCGGTGGCACGGTCGTCGCGGAGGGCCCCCCGGAGTTCGTCGCCTCCGTCCCGGAGAGCCACACCGGCCGCTTCCTCGCCCAGATCCTCGACGCCGACGCGGTCACCGCCGCGGCCGCGCCGAAGAAGCGGGTCCGCAAGAAGGCGAGCTGACCCGGCGTCCTGCTGACCTGCGTCCTCGTCACCACCGTCGGCCGTCACCGCGACGCGGGGGACGGCGTCGGCGGACCGTCGGTGCCCCGACCTAATCTGGAGCCATGCCCGACCCGTCCACGTACCGCCCAGCGGTCGGCAGCATCCCAGAGTCGCCGGGGGTCTACAGGTTCCGCGACCCGGGCGGCCGGGTCGTCTACGTCGGCAAGGCCAAGAGCCTCCGCCAGCGGCTGAACAGCTACTTCGCCGACGTCTCCGGCCTGCACCCGCGCACCCGGCAGATGGTCACCACGGCCGCGAGCGTGGAGTGGACGGTCGTCGGCACCGAGGTCGAGGCCCTCCAGCTCGAATACAACTGGATCAAGGAGTTCGACCCCCGGTTCAACGTCCGCTACCGCGACGACAAGAGCTACCCGTCGCTGGCGGTCACGCTGAACGAGGAGGTCCCGAGGCTGCAGGTCATGCGCGGCCCCAAGCGCAAGGGCGTGCGGTACTTCGGGCCCTACGCGCACGCCTGGGCGATCCGCGAGACCCTCGACACCCTGACCCGCGTCTTCCCGGCCCGCACCTGTTCGGCAGGGGTGTTCAAGCGGGCCGGCCAGATCGGGCGCCCCTGCCTGCTGGGATACATCGGCAAGTGCTCCGCGCCCTGCGTCGGGCGGGTCACCCCGGACGAGCACCGGCGGATCGTCGACGACTTCTGCGACTTCCTGGGCGGCCGCACCGACCAGATCATCCGCCGGCTGGAACGCCAGATGGCCGCGGCCGCGGCCGAGATGGAGTACGAGAAGGCGGCCCGGCTGCGCGACGACCTCGGGGCGCTGCGGCGGGCGCTGGAGAAGCAGGCCGTCGTCCTCGGTGACGGAACCGACGCCGACGTCGTCGCCTTCGCCCAGGACGAGCTGGAGGCCGCCGTCCAGGTCTTCCACGTCCGCGGCGGCCGGGTCCGTGGCCAGCGCGGCTGGATCATCGACAAGGTCGAGGACGTCAGCACCGGCCAGCTGGTCGAGCAGTTCCTGCTGCAGGTCTACGGCGGCGTCGACGATCAGACCGGGGTCGGGGAGGCCGGCGAGGCCGTGCCGCGCGAGGTGCTCGTCCCCGAGCTGCCCGAGGACGCCGAGGTCTACGCCGAGCTGCTCAGCGAGCTCCGCGGCTCGCGGGTGTCACTGCGCGTCCCCCAGCGCGGCGACAAGCGCAGCCTGATGGAGACCGTCGAGCGCAACGCCCAGGAGTCCTTCGCCCGGCACCGGGTCAAGCGGGCCAGCGACCTCACCGCCCGGTCCCTGGCCCTGTCCGAGATCCAGGAGGCGCTCGACCTCCCCGACGCGCCGCTGCGGATCGAGTGCATCGACATCTCGCACGTCCAGGGCACCAACGTGGTGGCCAGCATGGTGGTGTTCGAGGACGGCATGGCGAAGAAGTCCGACTACCGCCGGTTCGCGGTCGCCCAGGGCACCGACGACACTGCTGCGATGGCCGAGGTCGTCCGGCGCCGCTTCGCCCGGCACCTCAGGGACGAGGCCGACCGCCGCGACGAGCAGGGTGTGGCAGCCGAGGAGGGGCGGCCGCGCCGGTTCGCCTACCCGCCCAACCTGCTCGTGGTCGACGGCGGGGCGCCGCAGGTCGCCGCGGCCGGTCGCTCGCTGGCCGAGCTGGGCATCGTGGACATCGCGGTCTGCGGCCTGGCCAAGCGCATGGAGGAGGTCTGGCTGCCCGACGACCCCGACCCGGTGATCCTGCCGCGCACCTCCGAGGCGCTGTACCTGCTGCAACGCATCCGGGACGAGGCGCACCGGTTCGCGATCACCTACCACCGGCAGAAGCGCTCCAGCACCATGCTGGTCTCACTCCTGGACGACGTGCCGGGGCTGGGCGGCACACGGCGAAAGGCACTGATGAAGCAGTTCGGGTCGCTCAAGCGCTTGCGGGCCGCCACCGTCGACGAGCTCACGGCGGTGCCGGGCATCGGCCGGCGCACGGCGGAGGCCGTGCTCGCCGCGGTCGCCGAGCCGACGCCCGGGGCACCCGGTGCCGCGGCGGGGGAGATGGCGGGGGAGACGGCGGAGATCGGGCGCGTCCAGCCGGCCGCCGGGGCCGGCACGTGAGCGAGCGAGCGAATGAGCACAGCAGCGCCGCGAACGCGGCCGACGAGCTCCGGCGAGGAGAACCCGTGAGCGCCGCAGGCGAGGGCGCGGTGCCGCTGGACGACCGGGGCGCGGGCCCGCAGCGCGACGTGCCGCCGTCCGCCGACGGGGCATCCACCGAGGTCGCCCCGCTGGATGTCGTCGTGGTGACCGGGCTGTCCGGGGCGGGGAAGAACTCCGCCGGCCGGGTGCTGGAGGACCTCGGCTTCTTCGTCGTCGACAACCTGCCGCCGGCGCTGCTGCAGCCGATGGTCGAGCTGGGCGCCCGCGGTGACGTGCGCCGGTTCGCCGCGGTCGTCGACGTCCGCAGCCGGGCGTTCTCCACCGACCTGCAGGAGTCCATCCGGCTGCTCGACCACGCCGGGCACCGGCCACGGGTGGTCTACGTGCACGCCCGCAACGAGGTGCTGATCCGCCGGTACGAGTCGGTCCGCCGGGAGCACCCGCTGCAGGGCAGCGGTCGCCTCATCGACGGCATCGACGCCGAGCGCGAGCTGCTCACCGGCATCGCCGGTGAGGCCGACCTGTGGATCGACACCAGCGACCTCAACGTGCACCAACTGCGGGCGACACTCGAGTCAGCGTTCATCGAGCACGGTGCACCCCCGCAGGTGGTCGCCACGGTGCTCAGCTTCGGCTTCAAGTACGGCCTGCCGCTGGATGCCGATCTCGTCGTCGACGCCCGGTTCCTGCCCAACCCGCACTGGGTCCCCGAGCTGCGGCCGATGACCGGCCGCGATCCCCAGGTGCGCGACTACGTCCTCAGCCAGGACGACGCCGGCGCGTTCCTCGACCGGTACACCGAGGTGCTGCGCCTGCTGGTTCCCGGCTACCGGCGCGAGGGCAAGCGCTACCTGACCCTGGCCGTCGGCTGCACCGGCGGCAAGCACCGCAGCGTCGCCATGGCCGAGGAGTTCGCCCGGCGGCTCACCGCCGAGGGCGTCGCGGCGACCGCACAGCACCGCGACCTGGGCCGCGAGTAGTGGATGACCTCCGGGTGGTCGCGCTGGGCGGAGGACACGGCCTCGCCGCGTCCCTGGCCGCCTGGCGGGAGCTCACCGGGTGCCTGACCGCCGTCGTCACCGTCGCCGACGACGGTGGGTCCTCCGGGCGCATCCGGCGGGAGATGCCGGTCCTGCCCCCCGGCGACCTCCGGATGGCGCTGGCCGCCCTGGCGGGTGACCACGCCCGCACCCAGGAGATGGCCGCGCTGTTCCAGCACCGGCTGGGCGGCACCGGTGCGCTCGCCGGCCACCCGGTGGGCAACCTGGTGCTCACCGGGCTCACCGAGATGTACGGCGGGGACACCGTGCGCGCCCTGGATGTCATCGGTCGCCTGCTGGGAGCCCGCGGCACGGTGCTGCCGATGGCCGACGTGCCGCTGGACCTGGTCGCCACGGTGGCCAGCGTCGACCCCGACGACCCGGAGCGGTTCCGCCGGATCCGCGGGCAGGTGGCGATCGCGGCCACGCCGGGCCGGGTGCAGGACATCCAGCTGTCACCTCCGGACCCGCCGGTCTCCGACGCCGTCGTGGCGGCGATCGCCGCCGCCGACGTGGTCTGCCTGGGGCCGGGGTCCTGGTACACCTCCGTGCTGCCGCACCTGCTCGTCCCGCGGCTGCGGGACGCGCTGGAGGCCACCCGGGCCAAGGTGATCGTCGTGCTCAACCTCGAACCGCAGGCCGGCGAGACGGACGGGTTCTCCCCGGAGGAGCATCTGAACGTGCTTCTGGGACACTTGGGAGGCGTGTCGTTGCACACGGTGATCGCCGATGCGGCTGCGGTTGTTGACCGGCGTGGTCTGCTGTCTGCTGTGCAGGGATGTGGAGCGGAGCTCGTGCTGGCGCATGTGGCCGCGTCGGACGGCACGCCGCGGCACGATCCTGTGCGGCTCGCCACCGCGCTGGCCTCCGTGGTCGGCGCGCGGTGAGCCGCGGAGGAGCGGCCGACCGGTCCGGGGCCGGCACTCAGGGGGAAGGAAGACCGCGCATGGGAACCACACGCAGCTCACGATCCGGTCGCACCGGGGCGACACGGAGGTGTCCGACGTGGCGATGACGGCGATGGTCAAGGACGAGCTCTCCCGCGTGGAGTGCACCAAGACCTCCGAGCGCAAGGCCGAGGTGACGGCGCTGCTGCGCTTCTCCGGTGGCCTGCACATCGTCGGTGGCCGGGTGGTCATCGAGGCCGAGCTGGACACCGGCTCGGTGGCCCGGCGGCTGCGGCGCGACATCAGCGAGGTCTACGGCTACACCAGCGGCGTGAGCGTGCTCGCCGGCGGCAACATCCGCCGCGGCGTGCGGTACCTGGTGCGCATCGCCAAGCACGGGGAGGGGCTCGCCCGGCAGACCGGCCTGGTCGACCAGCGCGGCCGTCCCGTGCGCGGCCTGCCGCCGGCCGTCGTCTCCGGTGGCATCGGCGACGCGGAGGCCGCCTGGCGCGGGGCCTTCCTCGCCCACGGCTCGCTGACCGAGCCGGGGCGCTCCTCGTCGCTGGAGATCACCTGCCCGGGGCCGGAGGCGGCCATGGCGCTCGTCGGCGCCGCCCGCCGGCTGGGCATCGCGGCGAAGGCGCGCGAGGTCCGGGGCACCGACCGGGTCGTCGTCCGTGACGGCGACGCGATCGGCGCGCTGCTGACCCGGATGGGTGCGCACGACGCGGTCATGGCCTGGGAGGAGCGGCGGATGCGCCGCGAGGTCCGGGCGACGGCGAACCGGCTGGCCAACTTCGACGACGCGAACCTGCGCCGCTCGGCCCGCGCCGCGGTGGCCGCCAGCGCCCGGGTGGAGCGCGCCCTGGAGATCCTCGCCGACGACGCCCCCGAGCACCTGCTGGTCGCCGGCCGGCTGCGCCTGGAGTTCGGGCAGGCCTCCCTGGAGGAGCTCGGTCAGCGCGCCGACCCGCCGATGACCAAGGACGCCGTCGCCGGCCGGATACGCCGGCTGCTCGCGATGGCCGACAAGCGCGCCAAGGATCTCGGCATCCCCGACACGGAGTCCGTCGTCACCGACGACATGCTGGCCCAGTAGTAGAAGGACCACCCTTCCCCCCACGCCTCGCAGGCTCGGCGCGGGCCCCTGAAGGGTGGCCGGGACCAACGGCCCGGGTCCCGAGGGGGCCGGGCCGGGCTGCGGCAGGGCCGATAGGCTGACCCGGACATGTGGCCGCGCGCACGCGCTGCCACCGGTGCGCAGCTCGGGCTCATGGAGGTCAGCAGTGACGGTACGGGTGGGGATCAACGGGTTCGGCCGGATCGGCCGCAACTTCTACCGGGCGGCCGCCGCCAGCGGCGCGGACATCGAGATCGTGGCGGTCAACGACCTGACCACCCCGGAGACGCTCGCGCACCTGCTGAAGTACGACAGCATCCTGGGCAAGCTGGCCGAGGACGTCTCGGTCGTCGGCGACGGCATCAAGGTCGGCGGCACCACCATCAAGGTGCTGGCCGAGCGCGACCCGGCCAACCTGCCGTGGGGTGAGCTGGGCGTCGACGTGGTCGTCGAGTCGACCGGCTTCTTCACCAAGGCGGCCGACGCCCGCAAGCACGTCGATGCCGGCGGCGCCAAGAAGGTCATCATCTCCGCGCCGGCCACCGACGACGACCTCACGATCGTCATGGGCGTCAACCACGAGCAGTACGACGGCACGCAGACGATCATCAGCAACGCGTCCTGCACCACGAACTGCCTGGCCCCGCTGGCCAAGGTGCTCAACGACGCCTTCGGCATCGAGCGTGGCCTGATGACCACGATCCACGCCTACACCGCCGACCAGAACCTGCAGGACGGCCCGCACAAGGACCTCCGCCGCGCCCGCGCCGCCGCGCTGAACATCGTCCCGACCTCCACCGGTGCGGCGAAGGCCATCGGCCTCGTGCTGCCCGAGCTCAAGGGCAAGCTCGACGGCTACGCGCTGCGCGTCCCGGTCCCGACCGGCTCCGCGACCGACCTCACCGTCACGCTGTCCCGCGAGGTCACCGTCGAGGAGGTCAACGCCGCCTACAAGGCCGCTGCTGACGGCCCGCTGGCGCCCTACCTGGTCTACACCGACGCGCCGATCGTCTCCTCCGACATCGTCACCGACCCGGCGTCGTGCATCTACGACTCCGGCCTGACCAAGGTCTTCGGCAACCAGGTGAAGGTCGTCGGCTGGTACGACAACGAGTGGGGCTACTCCAACCGCCTGGTCGACTCCGTCGCGCTGGTGGGCAGCAAGCTCTGATGAGGTCCGTCGACGAGCTCGTCGCTGACGGGGTGTCGGGTCGGCGCGTGCTGCTGCGCGCCGACCTGAACGTCCCCCTGGACAAGGCCACCCGCGAGATCACCGACGACGGCCGGATCAAGGCCAGCCTGCCGACGATCTCGGCGCTGCGCGACGCCGGTGCCCGGGTCGTCGTGGCCGCCCACCTGGGCCGGCCCAAGGGCGAGCCGGACCCGCAGTTCTCGCTCGCCCCGGTGGCCGCCCGGCTCGCCGAGCTGCTCGGCACCCCGGTGCCGCTCGCGGCCGACGTCGCCGGCCCGGACGCCACGGCCCGGGCCGCGGCGCTCGCCGACGGCGAGGTGCTGATGCTGGAGAACGTCCGGTTCGAGGCGGCTGAGACCAGCAAGGACGACGCCGCCCGCGGCGAGCTCGCCGACCGGCTGGCCGGCCTGGCCGAGCTCTACGTCGACGACGCCTTCGGGGCGGTGCACCGCAAGCACGCCTCGGTGTTCGACGTCGCCGAGCGGCTCCCGCACGCGGCCGGCCGGCTGGTCGCCCGCGAGCTCGAGGTGCTCGACCGGCTGACGGAGAACCCCGAGCGGCCCTACGTCGTCGTCCTCGGTGGCTCGAAGGTCAGCGACAAGCTCGCCGTCATCGAGGCGCTGCTGCCCAAGGTCGACACCCTGCTGGTCGGCGGTGGCATGTGCTTCACCTTCCTGGCCGCACATGGCCACGGGGTGGGCGGCTCGCTGCTGGAGGCCGACCAGGTCGACACCTGCCGCCGGCTGCTGGCCGAGGCCGGCGACCGCCTGGTCCTGCCGGTCGACGTGGTCTGCGCCCCGGAGTTCAGCGCCGACGTCGAGACGACCGTCGTCCCCGTCGCGGAGATCCCGGACGGGCAGCTGGGGCTGGATGTCGGCCCGCGGACGGTCGAGCTCTTCGCCGGGAAGCTGGCCGGGGCGCGCACGGTGTTCTGGAACGGGCCGATGGGCGTGTTCGAGCTCGCTCCGTTCACCGCCGGCACCCGCGGGGTGGCCCAGGCGGTGGCGGACGTCGACGGGCTGTCCGTCGTCGGCGGTGGCGACTCGGCGGCCGCGGTGCGGCAGCTCGGGCTGGACGAGTCCGCCTACGGCCACATCAGCACCGGCGGCGGCGCGTCGCTGGAGCACCTCGAGGGCCGGGAACTCCCGGGCCTCGCGGTGCTGGCGAACTGAGGAGGCGGGCATGGCACGCACGAGCAAGGCCCGCGCTCCCCGGGAGGGTCGCCGTCCGCTGATCGCCGGCAACTGGAAGATGCACCTCACGCACCTGGAGGCCATCGGCCTGGTGCAGAAGCTGGCCTTCTCGCTGAAGGAACCGCAGCTGGAGGCGGCCGAGGTGGTCGTCGTCCCGCCGTTCACGGCCCTGCGCAGCGTCCAGACCCTGATCGCCGGCGACAAGCTGGAGATCGGGTACGGCGCGCAGGACCTGTCGGCGCACGATTCCGGCGCGTACACCGGTGAGGTCAGCGGCGCGATGCTGGCCGCGCTGGCCTGCCGGTACGTGCTGGTGGGCCACTCCGAGCGGCGCGCGCTGCACGGCGAGGACGACGCGATCGTCGCCGCCAAGGTGCAGGCGGCTCTCCGGCACGGCCTCGTCCCGGTGCTGTGCGTGGGGGAGGGTCTCGACGTCCGCCGGGCCGGGGAGCACGTCGGCCACTGCACCGGGCAGCTCGACGCCGCCCTCGAGGGGCTGGCGGCCGACCGGCTGCAGGAGCTCGTGATCGCCTACGAGCCGGTGTGGGCGATCGGCACCGGTGAGGTCGCCACCCCCGATGATGCGCAAGAGGTCTGTGGGGCGCTGCGCGCGCGGCTCGCCGAGCGATACGGCCCGGAGACGGCGGCGGTGGTCCGTATCCTCTACGGCGGGTCGGTCAAGGCCGGCAACACCGCCGGGATCCTCGCCGGGCCGGACGTCGACGGGGCCCTCGTCGGCGGGGCCAGCCTGGACGCCGACGAGTTCGCGTCCATCTGTCGGACCGCCGCCGACGGCAGCTGAGCTGCCGCCGGCCCGAACCGGGGCGGAGCAGCACCCAGTTGAACAGCCGTACCGAGCACGCGCCGGCCCGCCCCCGCACCCGCCGGGGGGCGGGCCGGTGCGTTGCCGCGCTGGCCTGCCTCCTGCTCGTCGCCGGGTGTGGCGGCGGCAACAGTGGCGCGGCCGGCGTCCCGACCCAGGTGGGTGAGCCGGACGCGGGGGTGGGCGGCGTCCGCGCCCCGTCCGACGCGGCCGGCGGCACCCTGCGGCTGGTGACGGGACCACTGGACAGCCTGGACCCGCAGCGGTCCTACCTCCCGGGGGTCTGGAACCTGATGCGGCTCTACGTCCGCACGCTGGTCACCTACTCGTCCGAACCCGGCCACACCGACGAGCTGGTGCCTGACCTGGCCACCGACCTGGGCACCAGCCCGGACGGCGGCCGCACCTGGACCTTCACGTTGCGCGAGGGAGTGCGGTTCGAGACCGGGCAGCCGATCACCTCACGGGACGTCAAGTACGGCATCGAGCGGTCGTTCGCCTCGGACGTCGTCGTGGGCGGGCCCACCTACGTCGTGGACCTGCTCGACGACCCGGCCGACCCCTACGCCGGCCCGTACCAGGACGAGTCGCCCGGCCGGCTGGGGCTGCCCTCCATCGCCACCCCCGATGACCGCACCATCGTCTTCACCCTCCGCACTCCGTCGCCGGACTTCCCGTTCGTGATGGCGCTGCCCTCCTCGAGCCCGGTACCCCTCGATGCCGACACCGCCGGTGACTACGGCCGGGACCCGGTCTCCACGGGCCCCTACGCGATCACCTCGGTCGACCCCCAGGTCGGCGTCCGGCTGGCCCGCAACCCGCAGTGGGACCCGGCCACCGACGACGTCCGCACCGCGTTGCCCGACGAGGTGCTGGTGCGCACCGGCCTCACCGCCGTCGCGCGGGACCAGGCGCTGCTGGCCGGGTCGGCCGACATCGACCTGTCCGGCACCGGGGTGCACCAGGCGACCATCAGCCGGCTCGACGACGGCGACCTGGCCGCGCGCATCGACGACGTGACCAGTGGCGCGATCCGGCTGCTCGCGCTGCCCACCACCGTCGCGCCGATGGACAACCCGCACTGCCGGGCAGCCGTGGCCGCCGTCGTCGACCGGTCGGCGGTGCAGGACGCTCTCGGCGGCGCGCAGCACGCGGTGCGGGTCTCGCAGCTGTGGCCGCGGGCACTGGCGGGGGCGCCGGAGGACCCGGACCCGGAGCCGGACCTGGCCGCCGCCCGGGAGGCGCTGGCCGCCTGTGGCAAGCCCGACGGGTTCGGCACCGTGCTGGCGGTGGCCGACGCGACCACCAGCGTCGCTGTCGCGGAGTCCCTGGCCGCGGACCTCGCCGAGGTCGGCATCCAGGCCGAGGTCCGGCCGCTGGACCCGGCGACCTACTACGCCGCCGGCGTCGGTAAGCCGGACGCGGTCACCGCCGCCGGCTACGGCCTGGTCATGGCCACCTGGACGGCCGACTTCCCGACCCCCCCGTCGTTCCTGGTGCCGCTCGTCGACGGGCGCTCCATCAGGGCGGTGGGCAACACCAACTACGCCCGGCTGGCCGACCCGGGGGTCAATGCGCTGGTCGACGCCGCCCGGGCGGCCCCGGATCCGGCGGCGGCCACCGACGCCTGGTGGCAGGTCGCGGCCGCGGCGGCGGCCACCGGGGCGTACGTTCCGCTGGCGGAGAACAGGGTGCAGCTGCTCGCCGGGCAGCGGCTGCGCAACGGCGTGGTCATGCGGCCGTACAGCAGCTACGACGTCGCGACCGCCGGTGTTCGCTGAGCGGGCGTGACGCCGGTGCCGGCTGACCCCCGTCGGTTAGGCTGGACCGTCGAGAGCCCCCGACCGTCCGGGTGCACGCCCACACCCCCGTGGTCCACGGGACAGGAGACACGTCCATGATCGAGCTCGTCCTGAACATCATGCTGGTCCTCACCAGCGTGCTGCTGATCGTCCTGATCCTGCTGCACCGGGGCAAGGGTGGTGGCCTGTCGTCGATGTTCGGTGGCGCGGTCGCCTCACAGCTGTCCGGATCGTCGGTGGTGGAGAAGAACCTCAACCGGCTGACCGTGTTCGCCGGGATGGTATGGACGGTCTGCATCGTCGCCCTCGGCATCCTCATCAAGGCCGGCTGAACCCGGGCGACAGCGCCCGGCACCCGCCGCTGGGGCGGATTTCCGGCACCGAACCGACCGGTCCGCAGCGAGCCGGTACGCAGGGTGTCCGCATCGTGACCTGAGCAGGGCGTCGTTGGCCCTAGACTGCCCGAGCGGTGATCAACTCCGGTGCCGCAGGACGTGGCCGCAGCACGCGGCCGTCAGGGGAGCGATCGTGGCTGGTGGCAACGCGATCCGGGGAAGCCGGGTCGGCGCGGGTCCGATGGGTGAGGCCGAGCGGGGCGAGACGGCACCGCGGCGCAGGGTCGACTTCTGGTGCGCGAACGGGCACGAGTCCCGCATCGCCTTCGCCATGGAGGTCGAGGTGCCGGTGAACTGGGACTGCCCGCGGTGCGGGCTCCCCGCCGGCACCGATCAGCACAACCCGCCGCCGGCGCCGCGGACCGAGCCGTACAAGACCCATCTGGCCTACGTCCGGGAGCGGCGCAGCGACGCCGACGGTGACGCCCTGCTCGAGGAGGCGCTGACCCGCCTGCGCGCCCGCCGCGGCGCCTGAGAAAGGACCCCCTGCCCCCCACCGCTCGCGAGCTCGCGGCGGGACCCTGCAGGGGGCCGCGTCAGGTCCGGGGGAGCCGGCTGGCCGCGGCGGCATCCAGCAGCCAGCGGGTGGCCCGGGTGCCGCGGGCGCCGGCCGCGGGCACGTCCGTCGGTGCCGCCCCGGACAGCGCCCGGGCCACGGCGGGTGCCTTGGCCTCACCGGACACGAGCAGCCAGACCTCCTCGGCCGAGCAGATGGCAGGCAGGGTCAGGCTGATCCGGGTGGGCGGCGGCTTCGGGCAGTCCCGGACCGCGACCACCGTGCGCTCCGCGGTGACCGCCGGCGACTCCGGGAAGATCGAGGCCACGTGGCCCTCGGCCCCCATGCCGAGCAGTAGCACGTCGAAGCGGGGGAGTTGAAGGATCCCCCCGCCCCCCACCGCTCGCGAGCTCGCGGCGGGACCCTGCGGGGGGGCCGTCAGCTCAGGTCGCGTGGCGGCCGCCGTGAGCTCGTCGGCGTACCAGGCGGCGGCGTCCTCGGGCTCGGCGAACCGGGTGTCCGAGGCGGGCATCGCATGCACCCGTCCGGCCGGTACGCCCACCGGGTCGAGCAGCACCCGGCGGGCGGCCCTCTCGTTGCGCTCGTCGTCGTTCCCGGGAACGAAGCGCTCGTCGCCCCACCACACGTCCACGCCCGACCAGTCGACGACGGCGTGCTCGGGCTCGGCGGCCAGGGCGGCGGCGTGCTTCATCACCGCGGTACCGATGCCGCCGCCGGTGAGCACGACCGACGCGGTGCCGTGCACGGCCTGCGCCGCGGACAGCCGGGCGACCAGGGCGGAGGCGACCGAGCGGGCGAGCTGGTCGGCGTCCGGCTCGACCACCACGTCCGGCACGTGGCCCTCCTGTAGGGGCCCGCCGCGAGCGTGCGAGCGGTGGGGGGCAGGAGGGTCCTTCTTCAGGGCCGCCGCGATCCGCTCGCCGGGGGAGTGCGTCACCGGGGCACCGCCTGCTCGTCGGGGGAGGCCGCCGGATCGTCGGCAGCGTCGTCGTCCTCGCCGGCCTCGGCCACCTCGTCCGTGCCCTCCGAGTCCGCGGGGACCGTGGGAGCCGGGGTGCCGGCGTCGGCCGGGCGCATCGGGTCGAACCAGACGTGCTCCCGGCCGGCCGGGTGCTCGGAGAGCCCGGCCACCCCGGTGGCCGTCTCCAGTGCCTCGCTGTACGGCTCGTCGGAGTCCAGCCGGCGTAGCTCCTCACCGATCAGCTCGCCGAGGGACTGGTCCGGCAGGGCCACGACGGCATCGGGACGGTAGGGCTGGGTGATGACCGCGCTCCCCTTGCGGTCGTCCTGCAGCCGCAGCTCCTCGTCCTCGTCCAGCTGCAGCACCACGCCGTCGACCCCCGACGAGGCCGGCGTCCGGGTGCTCGGCACGACGGAGATCCGGCATCCGCAGCGGGCGGACAGCCAGCCGGCGATCAGCTGGGCGGTGGCGTTGGCCGGGTCGCCCTCGACCTGCCCGCCGAGCACCCGCACGGCGCCACCGCGCCGCCCGGCCACCGAGTCGAGGGTGGAGGCGAGCGTGGCCCGCCACGGCGTGCTCCGGGTCCAGGTGAGGTCGGTGTCGCCGGGCGCGTAGTCCTCCGCCCGGACCCGCAGTGCCTCCAGCGGGTCCTCGGCCATCGAGCAGTCGGTGACCCGGCGGTTGGCGATGACGCCCAGCGCGTCGGTGGCGATCCGCGCCGGTGGCCGCTCGTGCCACCAGGTGACCACGGGGGCGTCGGCGGCCAGCAGGGGCAGCACGACGGACTCGGCGTGCAGGCCGAGCCGGCCGTACATCCGCATCACCACGGCTTCCCCCGGGCCGAGCCGGCCACCGATCAGCACCTCGGCGTCCAGCCGCGGCATGGGCGCGTCGATCTGCCGTCGGATGACGACGAGCAGCCGGCACGGGTGCACCTCCGCGGCGGCGGTGGCGGCCTCCTCGGCCTCGGCGACCCGGCCCTCGTCGGCGACGACGACCAGGGTGAGGGCCACCCCGCTCATCACCGCGCCACCGGTGCGCCGCTGGGCAGCGAGCTCCTTGACCACGGCCGAGCCGGTGGTGTCCCAGAGCGTGGTCATGGGGTTGCTCCGTTCGGGGGAGGGGCGGGAGGAGCCGGGTGCCGGGTCGCCGGCCCGATCACGGCCGGCGCCACTGCCGGCCCTCGGCGGCGAGCATCTCCTCGGCCGCCCGCGGGCCCCACTCGCCGGCCCGGTACGGATGGGGCTCGGTGTCGGCCCAGAACTGCTCGAGCGGGTCGATGACGGCCCAGGACGCCTCCACCTCGGCGTTCCGCGGGAACAGCGTCGCGTCACCGAGCAGGACGTCGAGCAGCAGCCGCTCGTAGGCCTCGGGGCTGGCCTCGGTGAACTGCTCGCCGTAGAGGAAGTCCATCGCGACGTCGCGGACCTCCATCACGCTGCCGGGCACCTTCGAGCCGAACTTCAGCGTGACCCCCTCGTCGGGCTGGACCCGGATCACCAGCTGGTTGTGGCCCAGCTCCTCGGTGTCGGTCGGCGCGAAGGGCAGGTGCGGCGCGCGGCGGAACGACAGGGCGATCTCGGTGACCCGACGGGGCAGCCGCTTGCCGGTCCGCACGTAGAACGGCACGCCCGCCCAGCGGCGGGTCTCGACGCCCAGCCGGACGGCGGCGTAGGTCTCGGTCGTCGAGTCGGGGTCGACGCCGTCCTCCTGCCGGTAGCCGCGGGCGCGCTGGCCGGCGAGCCAGCCCTGCTCGTACTGCCCGCGGACGGCGAAGGTGGCCATGTCGCTGGGCGCCGACACCGCGCGCAGCACCTTGAGCTTCTCGGTGCGGATCTCCTCGGCGGAGAACTCGACAGGCTCCTCCATGGCGGTGAGCGCCAACAGCTGCAGGAGGTGGTTCTGCAGCACGTCACGGGCGGCGCCGGTCTGGTCGTAGAACCCGGCCCGGCCGCCGATCCCCACGTCCTCGGCCATGGTGATCTGCACCGAGTCGACGTGGTGGCCGTTCCAGATCGGCTCGAACAGGGTGTTGGCGAAGCGGAGGGCCAGCAGGTTCTGGACCGTCTCCTTGCCCAGGTAGTGGTCGATCCGGAAGACGTCGTCGGCGCTGAACACCGAGTCGACCAGTTCGTTGAGCTCCCGGCTGGAGGGCAGGTCGGTGCCGAACGGCTTCTCCACCACGACCCGGCGCCACCGGTCGGGGGTGCTGTCGGCCATCCCGGTGCGCTGCATCTGCTTGAGCACCACCGGGAACATGGCCGGTGGGATCGACAGGTAGAAGGCGGCGTTGCCGCCGATGCCGTGGCTGCCCTCGAGCTCGGCCAGGTTGCCTGCCAGCTCGTCGAAGGCGGTGTCGTCGTCGAAGGAGCCCTGCACGAAGCGGACGCTGTTGGCCAGCCGCTCCCAGACCTCCTCGCGCCATGGAGTGCGGGCGTGCTCACGGGCGGCCGCGCGGGCCAGCTCGGCGAACTCGACGTCGCCCCAGTCCCGGCGGGCGAAGCCCAGCAGCGCGAAGTTGGTGGGCAGCAGCCCCCGGTTGGCGAGGTCGTAGACCGCGGGCAGCAGCTTCTTGCGGGCGAGATCGCCGGTGATGCCGAAGACCACCAGCGCACAGGGCTCGGGCACCCGGGGCAGCCGCCGGTCCCGCGGATCGCGCAGCGGGTTGGTGGTCATGGTCTCCGTCCTCGGTGGTGCGGGAGGTCCTCGGTGGTGCGGGAGGTGGTGCGGATGGGAGTGCGCCCGCCGCCCGGGGCTGCGCTGCACCGGGCGGCGGGGGAGGGTCAGGGCTTCCTGCAGGGGGGCAGGGGGGTCCTGCCACTCACTTCTTGTCCTCCAGTTGCTCCTTGACCGAGTCGGTCAGCTCGTCCCAGGCGTCGGCGAACTTCTGCACGCCCTCGTCCTCGAGCACGCGGAAGACGTCGTCGAGGTCGACCCCGGCCTCGGCGACGGCCTTGAGCACGCCCTCGGCGTCGGCGTAGGCCGACTGGGCCGGGATGCCGGCCTGCCCGTGGTCGGCATAGGCCTGGAGGGTCTTCTCCGGCATGGTGTTCACCGTGTCGGGCGCGATGAGCTCGCTGATGTAGAGGGTGTCGGAGTACTCGGGATTCTTGACCCCGGTCGACGCCCACAGCGGCCGCTGCGGCCGGGCCCCGTGCGACTCCAGCGCCTTCCAGCGGTCGGAGGAGAACACCTCCTCGTAGGCCTGGTAGGCCAGCTGGGCGTTGGCGACACCGGCCTTGCCCTTGAGCGAGGCGTCGGCACCGCTGGCGTCGAGCCGCTTGTCGATCTCGGTGTCCACCCGGGACACGAAGAACGACGCCACGGACTCGATGCCCTCGAAGGACACCTGCGGGTCCGCGGCCAGCCGCTGCTCGAGACCGGCGAGGTAGGCGTCCATCACGGCCCGGTACCGCTCGAGGCTGAAGATCAACGTGACGTTGACGCTGATCCCGGCGGCGATCGAGGTGGTGATCGCCGGGAGCCCCTCGACGGTGGCCGGGATCTTGATGAACAGGTTCGGCCGGTCGACCAGCCACCACAGGTGGGCGGCCTCCGCGGCGGTGGCGTCGGTGTCCCGGGCCAGCCCGGGCGCCACCTCCAGCGACACCCGGCCGTCCCGGCCGGTGCGGGCGGCGACCGGCGCGAGCAGGTCGCAGGCGTCCCGGACGTCGGCCGCGGTGATGGTGCGCAGCGCCTCGTCGACGCTCACCTTGCGGACGGCCATCGCGTGCAGCTGGTCGTCGTAGGAGTCCGAGCCGCTGATCGCCGCGGCGAAGATCGACGGGTTCGTGGTGACCCCGACGACGCTGCGCTCGTCGACCAGCGACTGCAGGTTCCCGCTGCGGATCCGGTCCCGGGAGAGGTCGTCGAGCCAGACGGCGACCCCTGCCTTCGACAGCTCTGCGAGGTTCTCGTTCTGGGTCATCAGTCAGGTCCTTCCTAGGGGGATCTTCATGGCCCTGTCCCGGGTCCCACCCTGAGCTTGCGAAGGGTGGGGAGGACGGGGTCCTTCAACGGTCGCCGGTGGGGTTGTCCAGGCCGCCGCGCGAGGCGCCCGGGCCGGCCGGGACCGCGACGTCGGCGGACGCGGCCTGCAGGCTCTCGCGGGCGGCGGACACCACTGCGTCGGCGGTCAGGCCGAACTCCTCGTAGAGCACGGTGTAGGCCGCACTCGCGCCGTAGTGGTTGAGCCCGACGATCCGGCCGGCGTCGCCGACGAACTCCCGCCACCCCATCGGGACGGCGGCCTCGACGCTCACCCGGGCGCGCACCGTGGGCGGGAGCACCTCGTTGCGGTAGGCGTCGTCCTGGTCGGAGAACCACTCGACGCACGGCAGGGAGACGACCCGGGTCGGAACGCCGTCGGCCTCCAGCGTCTCGCGGGCGGCCACGGCGATCTGCACCTCCGAGCCGGTGCCCATGAGGATCACCTCGGGGGTGTCACCCGACGCCTCGGCGAGCACGTACCCGCCGCGGGCGACGCCCTCGGCGGAGCTGACCTGCTCGCGGTCGAAGACGGGCAGGTTCTGCCGGGACAGGACGATCCCGGCCGGCCGGTCGTTGTGCTCGAGGATCGTGCGCCAGGCCACCGCGACCTCGTTGGCGTCCGCGGGACGGACGACGTCCAGCCCGGGGATCGCGCGCAGCGCGGCCAGGTGCTCGATCGGCTGGTGGGTGGGGCCGTCCTCGCCCAGACCGATGGAGTCGTGGGTCCACACGTAGGTGACCGGCAGCTGCATGAGTGCGGCCAGCCGCACCGCGCCGCGCATGTAGTCGGAGAAGGTGAGGAACGTGCCGCCGTAGACGCGGGTGCCGCCGTGCAGCGCGATGCCGTTCATGATCGCGCCCATCGCGTGCTCGCGGACGCCGAAGTGCAGGGTGCGGCCGTAGGGCCCGCCGGACCACATCTTGGTCTGCCGGTCGGCCGGCAGGAACGACGGTTCGCCCTTGACCGCGGTGTTGTTGCTCTCCGCCAGGTCGGCCGACCCGCCCCACAGCTCGGGCACCTTCGGGTAGAGGGCGGCCAGCACTTCGCCCGAGGCCTTCCGGGTGGCCACGCCCTTGGCGTCGGCGGGCCAGCTCGGCAGCTCGTCGGACCAGCCCTCGGGCAGCGTGCGGGTGGACATCCGGGACAGCAGCGCGGCGGCGTCGGGGTTGGCCCGCTCCCAGGCGGCGAACCGCTCCTGCCAGGCCGTGTGGGCCTGCTGGCCGCGGTCCACCACCTTGCGGGCGTGCTCGATGACCTCCGGCGCGACGTCGAAGGACTTCTCCGGGTCCATGCCGAGGATCCGCTTGGTCGCCGCGACCTCGTCGTCGCCGAGGGCCGAGCCGTGCGCGGCGCCGGTGTTCTGCTTGTTGGGTGCCGGCCAGCCGATGATGGTGCGCAGCACGATGATCGACGGACGGGTGGTCTCGGCCTTGGCGGCGGCGAACGCGGCGTCGACGGCGGCGAGGTCCTCGCCGTCGTCCACGTGCTGCACGTGCCAGCCATAGGCCTCGTAGCGCTGGCCGACGTCCTCGGTGAACGCCACGTTCGTGTCGTCCTCGATGGAGATCTCGTTGTCGTCGTACACCAGGACGAGGTTGCCCAGTCGCTGGGTGCCGGCGATCGAGGAGGCCTCGCCGCTGACGCCCTCCTCCAGGTCGCCGTCGGAGGCGAAGGCCCAGATGGTGTGGTCGAACAGGCTCTCGCCCTCCGCGGCCTCCGGGTCGAGCAGCCCGCGCTCGCGGCGGGCGGCCATCGCCATCCCGACCGCGTTGCCCACGCCCTGGCCCAGCGGGCCGGTGGTGGTCTCCACACCGGGGGTGTGGTTGACCTCGGGGTGGCCGGGGGTCAGCGAGCCCCAGGTGCGCAGCGCCTGGAGATCGTCGAGCTCCAGGCCGTAGCCGGAGAGGTACAGCTGCACGTACAGGGTCAGGCTGGAGTGCCCCATGGACAGGACGAAGCGGTCGCGGGCCACCCAGTTCGGGTCGCTGGGGTCGTGCCGCAGCCATTTCTGGAACAGCAGGTACGCGACCGGTGCCATGCTCATCGCGGTGCCGGGATGGCCGTTGCCGACCTTCTGGACCGCGTCCATGGCCAGCACCCGGGCGGTGTCGATCGCCCTGCGGTCGAGGTCGCCGAAGCTGTCGGGCAGGGTCGGGGTCGGCTGCCGGGGCGAACCGGTGGGGGCGTCGCTCGCGGCCTCGGCCGGGGCCTCGGCCCGGGTGCTCTTGGTCCCACTGTCAGCGGTCATCTGGCGCTCGGTGCTCCCTCGGGGATCGGTCGGGTGGCGGACCGCCCGGGGGCGCGGAGTTCACCCGCCCCGGGCGGACGACGGCGCGCGCCACGGTCGCCCGGTCGGGTCCGTTCCCGTCCTGGGGTGGCAGGTGCGTCGTCGTCATCGTCGACTGCCCTACCCGCTGCGCGCGCAGCATCAACGTGATCAAGCCTAGTGGTGCCCGGCCGTTCCCCGCCGGGGGCGGGGCTACAGTGGAGGGGCAACCCATCCCCGGCTGAGAAGGACCTCGTGGTGCCCTGCTGCCCGCGCGATGCCGGCCTCCCGGGGATCCGGTGACGGCGATCGCCGACCGCCCCGTCGACCGCGCCCGGGCACTCCGTTCGGCCCGCACGACGGTGGGCGCGTACGTGTCGCTGACCAAGCCCAAGCTCGTCGAGCTGCTGCTGGTCACCACCCTGCCGGCGATGATGCTCGCGGCCGGGGGCTGGCCGGGCACGGGCCTGGTCGTGGCCACCCTGGTCGGTGGGATGCTCGCCGCCGGGGCCGCCAACACGATCAACTGCTGGTACGACCGGGACATCGACCGGCTGATGTCCCGCACCCGGGACCGGCCGATCCCCAGCGGGGTGATCGAGCCCCGTGCCGCGCTGTACTTCGGCGTCCTGCTGGCGTGGGTCTCGCTGGTTCTGCTCGGCTTGTTCACCACGCCGCTGGCCACCGCCCTCGCGGCCGGCGCGGTGCTGGCCTACTCCGTGGTCTACACGATGGTGCTCAAGCGCCGGACCCGGCACAACACCGTCTTCGGTGGGCTGCCGGGCGCCGCTCCGGTGCTGATCGGCTGGGCCGCGGTCACCGGTTCGCTGGACTGGCCGGCCCTCGTCTTCTTCGGCATCGTCTTCTGCTGGCAGATGCCGCACTTCTGGGCGCTGGCCAGCCGCTTCCGCTACGACTACTTCCGGGCCGGGGTGCCCATGCTCTCGGTCGTCGCCGGACCGGTCAGCGTCGGGCGCCAGTCCGTCGGCTGGGCCTGGGGCACCCTGGGCACCTCGCTCCTGATGGTGCCGGTGACGCCGCTGCTGGGCTGGACCACCGGCATCGCCACGCTGGGTCTGGGTGCCTGGTACGTCGGGGAGTCGCACGCCTGGCTGAGCCGGATCAAGGCGGGCGTGCCCGACCGCCCGATGCGGCTGTTCTCGGTGTCGATCACCTACATGACGTTGCTGTCGATCGCCCTGGTCGTCGACGTCCTGGTCTGAAGAAGGACCCCGCCGCCCCCGCCGCGGCGCAGTCCGTTCGACGACTGAGGGACCTCAGCGGCTCATGACGGCCGGGGAACGGCTCCTGGCCGCGGTGCCGTCCGGAGGACGGCGGTGTCATCGTCGACGGGCAGCTCGGACGCCGGGCCGCGCACCGACCACAGCAGCCGGGCCGCGTAGACGGTGATCAGCACCGCCCCGGCCATGTGCACCAGCACCAGCACGATCGGCAGGTCGGTGAAGTACTGCACGTAGCCGACGACGCCCTGGGCCAGTTCCACGACGAGCAGGTCGCGGGCGGCCCGGCGGACCCGGCCGGGGGAGTCGGTGGCGTGCAGGGCCACCAGCAGGGCGACGGTCAGACCGACGAGCAGGAACACGACGTCGGCGTGCAGCTGGCTGACCAGCGCCGGGTCCCAGCCGGTGCGGCCGGCGTCCGGGTCGCCGCTGTGCGGGCCGCTGCCGGTGACCAGGGTGCCGATGATCAGGACCAGCGCGGTGGCGGCGGCGATGCCGCGGGCCAGCAGCGCGAACGGCCGCCGGACGAGCAGCTGCCCGACACCCGGCTCCCGGGAGCGCAGCCACATCGTCGTGGTGATGGCCACCAGGCCGATCGACACCAGGAAGTGCGCGGCCACCGTGTACGGGTTCAACCCGGTGAGCACCGTGATGCCGCCCACCACGCCCTGGGCCGGGATGCCGAGGAAGGCGAGCACCGCCCAGCGCCGCAGGTCACGGCGGGCCGAGCGGAACACCGCGATCAGGGTGGCCGCGGCGACGGCGACGAGCACGAAGGTGAGCAGCCGGTTGCCGAACTCGATCACCCCGTGGACGGCGAGCTCGGGGGTGCTCACGAAGCTCTCCTCGGTGCAGCGCGGCCAGGTGGGGCAGCCCAGCCCGGAGCCGGTCAGGCGGACGACGCCGCCGGTCAGCACGATCAGGCCGTTGGCCACCACGCTCGCCAGTGCGAGCCGGGACACCGTGGAGTTGCGCACCGTCGCGGGAAGAACTGACACCCCGTCGATGCTACTGACCGCAGGTGCCCCCGCCCCCGGCGGAATCAGTCGGACGGCGGCCCACCCGGACGAGCGCAGACCCGGCGGACCACATCCACTTCCGCTGACTGCGGTGCGCGGCGTCCCGGTGGGTAGGCGAGCACCGGTACGGACGACGCGAGAGAGAGCAGCGATCCCATGACCAGCGGTTTCTTCGGCTCCCCTTTCGGGGGCGGCCCCTTCGACGACTTCTTCCAGGCTTTCACGGGCCCCGGTGCCCGCCGGGGCATGCAACGGGTGGACATCACCCAGCTGCTCAGCGACCAGGCCCGTGAGGTGGTGTCCAGCGCCGCCCGGCAGGCCGCCGAGTGGGGCAGCCCCGACCTGGACTGCGAGCACCTGCTGTGGGCGCTCGCCGGCCACGAGCCGACCGCCACCCTGCTGGCCCGGGCCGGCGCGGACGGCGGTGCGCTGCGCAGCCAGCTGGAGGCCCAGCTGCGGCGCGGGCAGCCCACCGGGCAGCCGCCGGCGCTGACGCCGGCGGCCAAGCGGGCCCTGCTGGACGCGCACCAGGTGTCCCGGGCCAGCGGTTCCACCTACATCGGGCCCGAGCACCTGCTGTTCGCCCTGGCCCTCAACCCCGAGTCCGGTGCCGGCCGGGTGCTGCACGGTGCCCGGGTCACGCCGGAGGCGCTGCAGCGGGGGGCGGCGGGTGCGGGCGCGCCGCGCGGCAGCGGCCAGGGCGGCGAGCAGCCGCCGTCGAAGACCCCGACGCTCGACGAGTTCGGCCGGGACCTCACCGACCTGGCCCGCAGCGGCCGGATCGACCCGGTCATCGGCCGGGCCGCCGAGATCGAGCAGACGATCGAGGTCCTGTCCCGGCGGAACAAGAACAACCCGGTGCTGATCGGTGAGGCCGGTGTCGGCAAGACCGCCATCGTGGAGGGCATCGCGGCGCAGATCGCGGTCGGGGACGTCCCCGACCAGCTGCGCGGGCGGCGCCTGGTGGAACTCGACCTCACCGGCCTGGTGGCCGGCACCCGCTACCGCGGCGACTTCGAGGAGCGGCTGAAGAAGGTCATCGACGAGATCCGCGACAACAGCGACTCGCTGCTGGTCTTCATCGACGAGCTGCACACGGTGGTCAACGCCGGTGGCTCGGAGGGCTCGGCCGGCGCGGGCAACATGCTCAAGCCGGCGCTGGCCCGCGGCGAGCTGCACGTCATCGGTGCCACCACCCTGGACGAGTACCGCACGAGCATCGAGCGGGACCCGGCCCTGGAGCGGCGCTTCCAGCCCATCCTCGTGCCCGAGCCCAGCACGCTGGACACCATCGAGATCCTGCGCGGCCTGCGCGACCGGTACGAGGCCCACCACCAGGTGCGGTTCACCGACGAGGCGCTGGTCGCGGCCGCCGAGCTGTCCGACCGGTACGTCGCCGACCGGCACCTGCCGGACAAGGCGATCGACCTGATCGACCAGGCCGGCGCCCGGGTGCGACTGCGGGTAAAGACGCCGACCACCGACCTGCGCTCCCTGGAGCAGGAGGTCGACCGGCTGCAGCGCGAGAAGGACCAGGCGGTGGCGGCCGAGCACTACGAGCGCGCCTCGACGCTGCGCGACGAGATCGCGGCCGCCACGGCGGAGCTCGAGCGGGCCCGGACCGGCGGCGACGCGGGCATCCCCGAGGTGGGGACGGCGGAGATCGCCGAGGTGGTCTCCCGGGCCACCGGCATCCCGGTCACCCAGCTCACCGAGGAGGAGCGCGACCGGCTGCTGCGGCTGGAGGACGTGCTGCACGAGCGGGTGATCGGCCAGGACGAGGCGGTCGAGGTCGTCTCCGAGGCGATCCGCCGCTCGCGGGCCGGCCTGGGGGATCCCGACCGGCCGATCGGCAGCTTCCTGTTCCTCGGCCCGACCGGCGTCGGCAAGACGGAGCTGGCCCGGGCGCTGGCCGAGGCGCTGTTCGGCGACTCCGACCGGATGGTGCGGCTGGACATGAGCGAGTTCCAGGAGCGGCACACGATCAGCCGGCTGGTCGGCTCGCCCCCTGGGTACGTCGGCTACGAGGACGCCGGGCAGCTGACCGAGGCCGTGCGGCGCAACCCGTACTCGGTGGTGCTGCTCGACGAGGTGGAGAAGGCGCACCCCGACGTCTTCAACACCCTGCTGCAGGTGCTCGACGACGGCCGGCTCACCGACTCCCAGGGCCGCACGGTCTCCTTCGCCAACACCGTGGTGGTCATGACCAGCAACCTCGGCTCGGAGGCGATCGTCAACGCCGGCCGCGGACCGCTGGGCTTCACCGCCGGCGGCAACGCGGGCAACGACCTGCGCGACCAGGTGATGCGGCGGCTGCGGGAGGCGTTCCGGCCCGAGTTCCTCAACCGGATCGACGAGATCGTCGTCTTCCGCCAGCTGGAGACCGAGCAGCTGACCCGGATCACCGACCTGCTGCTGGACGAGACCCGGCGGCGCCTGGCGGCGCAGGACATCACGCTGGAGGTCGCCCCGGAGGCGGTGACCTGGCTGGCCGAGCGCGGCCACGAGCCGACCTTCGGCGCCCGGCCGCTGCGCCGGGCCATCCAGCGGGAGGTCGACAACCCGGTGTCCCGGCTGGTGCTCGGCGGCGGGCTCCGGGCCGGGCAGCAGGTGGTGGCCGCGGTGGGGGACGGCGGACTGGAGTTCGCCGTCTCCGACGGAGACGTCGACGACACGGTCGCCGCCTCGGTGTGACGGCCGTCCCGGGAGCCCGCAGGTAAGGGCCGCCTTGCTTGCGGGCTCCCGGAAATAGCACACACTCGTGTTGTGGAAACCGCTGCAGCGACCGTCCGGAGCCCCGCTCCGGCAGACGACGGGCGCACCCGCGACCGGGTCAGCGCGCTGCTCCTCGACCACGGCCCGCAGACCGCGGCCGAGCTCGCCGCCCGGCTGGGCGTGTCCCCGGCAGCGGTCCGCCGCCACCTGGACGCCCTGGTCGCCGCCGGCCGGGTGGCCGAGGGCGCGGGGCCGGGCTCCTTCGGTGCCGGGCGCCGCGGCCGGGGGCGTCCGGCCCGCCGGTTCACGCTGACCGACACCGGCCGCTCGGCCTTTCCGCACGCCTACGACGACCTGGCGCTCACCGCGCTGCGCTTCGTGGCCGCCTCCGGTGGCCCCGACGCCGTCCGCGAGGTGGCCGAGCAGCAGCTGGCCGGCCTCGAGCAGCGCTGCTCGACGGCGGTCGCCGGCGCCCAGGCCGGTGCGGTCGACGGCGAGGTCGTCGACCGGGCCCAGGTGCTGGCGGTGGCGCTGAGCGCGGAGGGCTACGCGGCCAGCGCGTCGGCGATCTCCGGCGGCGGCCAGCTCTGCCAGCTGCACTGCCCGGTCGCCCACGTCGCGGCCGAGTTCCCGCAGCTGTGCGAGGCTGAGACCGCGGTCATCGGCCGCCTGGTCGGTACGCACGTCCAGCGGCTGGCCACCATCGCCCACGGCGATGGCATCTGCACCACCCACATACCGGGGCAGTTCACCCTCCGCGGAGGGAACAAAGCCGCCCCCGCACGCCCTGTACCTGCTGGTCGCGCCGCGCACTCCACGCCCTCGCGGGAACACGCCGGCGCCAGCACTGCAGCGACCCCCTCGATCGACCGGGAGAGGACCCCCGCATGACCAGCACCCAGCAGCCCGTGGCGACCACGCCCGAGGCCAGTGCCCCCATGACGCAGGACGAGCAGATCGACTCGCTCGGTCGTTACAAGTACGGCTGGGCGGACGCCGACGTCGCCGGCGCCTCGGCCCGCCGAGGGATCAACGAGGACGTCGTCCGCGACATCTCCACGCGCAAGGGCGAGCCGGAGTGGATGCTCGAGCGCCGGCTCAAGGCCCTCAAGCTCTTCGGCAAGAAGCCCATGCCCGACTGGGGCTCGGACCTGTCCGGCATCGACTTCCAGAACATCAAGTACTTCGTGAAGTCGACCGAGGCGCAGGCAGCCACCTGGGACGACCTCCCGGCGGACATCAAGAACACCTACGACAAGCTCGGCATCCCCGAGGCGGAGAAGCAGCGCCTGGTCTCCGGTGTCGCCGCCCAGTACGAGTCCGAGGTCGTCTACCACAAGATCCGTGAGGACCTCGAGGAGCAGGGCGTCCTGTTCCTGGACACCGACACGGCGCTCCGCGAGCACGAGGACCTGTTCCGTGAGTACTTCGGCTCGGTGATCCCCTCCGGGGACAACAAGTTCGCCGCGCTGAACACCGCGGTGTGGTCCGGTGGCTCGTTCATCTACGTGCCGAAGGGCGTGCACGTGGAGATCCCGCTGCAGGCCTACTTCCGGATCAACACCGAGAACATGGGCCAGTTCGAGCGCACCCTGATGATCATCGACGAGGGCGCGTACGTGCACTACGTCGAGGGCTGCACCGCACCGATCTACAAGAGCGACTCGCTGCACTCCGCCGTCGTCGAGATCATCGTCAAGAAGAACGCGCGCTGCCGGTACACGACCATCCAGAACTGGTCGAACAACGTCTACAACCTGGTCACCAAGCGGGCCGTGGCCCACGAGGGCGCGACCATGGAGTGGGTCGACGGCAACATCGGCTCCAAGGTGACGATGAAGTACCCGGCCGTGTGGATGACCGGTGAGCACGCCAAGGGCGAGGTGCTCTCCATCGCCTTCGCCGGTGAGGGCCAGCACCAGGACGCCGGCGCGAAGATGGTGCACGCCGCACCGCACACCTCGTCGAACATCATCAGCAAGTCGGTGGCGCGCGGCGGTGGCCGCACGTCCTACCGCGGCCTGGTGCAGATCGACGAGGGCGCCTACGGCTCCCGGTCCACGGTGAAGTGCGATGCGCTGCTCGTCGACACGATCAGCCGCTCGGACACCTACCCCTACGTCGACGTCCGCGAGGACGACGTGTCCATGGGCCACGAGGCGACCGTGTCCCGCGTGAGCGAGGACCAGCTCTTCTACCTGATGAGCCGCGGCATGTCCGAGGACGAGGCGATGGCGATGGTCGTGCGCGGCTTCGTCGAGCCCATCGCCCGGGAGCTGCCGATGGAGTACGCCCTCGAGCTCAACCGCCTCATCGAGCTCCAGATGGAAGGTGCCGTCGGCTGATGTCGGCAAGTTCGCAGAACACCCACACCGAGACCGCCGCGGACGGGTCCGCCGCCCTCGCCTCGGAGCTGTTCGCTCCCGGCGTCGGCGCGCAGGCCGGCCCGCCGACCACCCCGGCCGCCGGCACCGGCGCTGCCGGCGAGGCGGGCCCCGGCTCGCACTCGCACGGCGGCCCGACCCCGACCGGCTCGCCGGCCGAGCGTCTCACCTCCACCGACCCGGACGCCTTCGGTGTCCCCACCGGCCGCGAGGAGGAGTGGCGGTTCACCCCGATGCGCCGCATCCGCCCGCTGCTGGACGGCGCTGCGCCCGCTCCCGGGTCCTCTGCCTCCCTCCGGTGGGAGACCGACCTGCCCGAGGGCGTCGAGCTCACCTCCGTGGAGGCGGGCGACCCACTGCTCAAGAGCCTGCCCGAGCCGGTCGACCGGCTCGCCGCGCTCACCCGGCAGCGCAGCGGTGGCGCGGCCGTCGTCCGGATCGCCAAGGAAGCCGTGCTCGACCGCCCGGTCACCCTGGGGCTGTCCGGCACCGGTCCGGACGCCGCCGCCGACGACGCGGTCGTCTGGGGTCAGCTCGTCGTCGAGGTCGGGCAGTTCGCCCAGGCCACCGTCGTGCTCGATCACAGCGGCCTGGCCCGCTACTCCGGTGGCGTGGCCTTCCTGCTGGGCGACGGTGCGCAGCTGACCGTCGTCTCGGTGCAGGACTGGGCGCCCGGCACCGTGCACGGCGGTCAGTACGACGCCGTCATCGGCCGGGATGCCAGCCTCAAGCAGGTCGTCGTCACCCTCGGCGGTGACCTCGTCCGGCTGGTCAGCAACGTCCAGTACGCCGGCCCCGGCGGCTCCGCGGACCTCTACGGCGTCTACTTCGCCGACGGGACGCAGCACCAGGAGCACCGGCTGTGGGTCGACCACGGCACGCCGAACTGCCGCAGCAACGTCGTCTACAAGGGCGCGCTGCAGGGGGAGGAGGCGCACACGGTCTGGGTCGGTGACGTCCGGATCCGCCCCGCGGCCACCGGCACCGACACCTACGAGCTCAACCGCAACCTGGTGCTCACCGACGGGGCCCGCGCCGACTCGGTGCCCAACCTGGAGATCGAGACCGGCGAGATCGTCGGCGCCGGCCACGCCAGCGCCACCGGCCGGTTCGACGACGAGCAGCTGTTCTACCTCTGCTCCCGCGGCATCGACGCCGAGACCGCGCGGCGCCTGGTCGTGCGCGGCTTCTTCGCCGACGTCGTCCAGCACATCGGGCTCCCCGACCTGCAGGACCGGCTGATGCGCACCATCGAGGCCCGCCTCGGTGCCCTGCCGGAGCTGGACGAGCAGCCCGTCGAGGTGGTCTGACCCATGACGTACGAGCGGGTCTGCGCGCTGTCCGAGGTGCCCGAGGAGGGGTCCCTGCGGATGGAGCTCGCCCGCGTGGACGTCGCCGTCGTCCAGCTCGACGGCGAGATCTACGCGATCCAGGACGTCTGCTCGCACGCCGACGTCCCGCTGAGCGACGGCGACGTCGACGAGGTCGACGGCGCGCCCACCATCGAGTGCGCCATGCACGGGTCCTGCTTCGACCTGCGCACCGGCCAGCCCACGAACCTCCCGGCCACCGAGCCGGTGCCCGTCTACCCGGTCCGGGTGGAGGGTGACGACGTGCTCGTGGACGTCGACGCCCCCATCGCCGTGGCCAGCAACTGAGGAGCGAGAACCCCGTGACCAGCCCCACCGCCACCGCCGCCGGCACCGCGACCGGCAGCGTGCTCGAGATCCGCAACCTGCACGTCACCGTCGGGGAGGGCGACCCTGCCACCGGCGAAGGCCCCAAGGAGATCCTCCGCGGCGTCGACCTGACCGTCCGCGGTGGCGAGACCCACGCGATCATGGGCCCGAACGGGTCGGGCAAGTCGACCCTGGCCTACTCGATCGCCGGGCACCCGAAGTACACCATCACCGGTGGCACGGTGACCCTCGACGGCGAGGACGTCCTCGCGATGAGCGTCGACGAGCGAGCCCGTGCCGGCCTGTTCCTGGCCATGCAGTACCCGGTCGAGGTCCCCGGGGTCTCGGTGTCGAACTTCCTGCGCACCGCGGCCACCGCGGTGACCGGCCAGGCGCCGAAGCTGCGCACCTGGGTCAAGGACGTCAAGACCGAGATGACCGCGCTGGAGATGGACCCGGCGTTCGCCGAGCGCAACGTCAACGAGGGCTTCTCCGGCGGTGAGAAGAAGCGCCACGAGATCCTGCAGATGCGGCTCCTCAAGCCCCGGGTCGCCGTTCTCGACGAGACCGACTCCGGCCTGGACGTCGACGCGCTGCGGATCGTCTCCGAGGGCGTCAACCGGGCGAAGGCCGAGAGCCCGGTCGGGGTGCTGCTGATCACCCACTACACGCGGATCCTGCGCTACATCAAGCCCGACTTCGTGCACGTGTTCGTGGCCGGCCGGATCGTCGAGGAGGGCGGCCCGGAGCTGGCCGAGAAGCTGGAGAACGAGGGCTACGCCGCCTACGTCAAGGACTCCGCCGAGCAGGCCGCCGTGGAGGCAACCGCATGACCGAGCTTGCGAGGTCTGCCATGGGCAGGGCGACCCGGGGCACTGTGCCGACGAGCGCCAGCGAGGAGGATCAGTGACCCAGACCGTCTCGCGTCCCGCCGGGGCGCCGCAGGCGCCGCTGCCGCTGGACGTCGAGGCGATCCGGGCGGACTTCCCGATCCTGGGCCGCACGGTCCGGAACGGGCGCCGTCTCGTCTACCTCGATTCCGGGGCCACGTCGCAGAAGCCGCGCAGCGTCCTGGATGCCGAGCGCGACTTCTACGAGAACCACAACGCCGCCCCCCACCGGGGCGCGCACCAGCTCGCCGAGGAGGCCACCGGCCTCTACGAGGCGGCCCGGGCCACCATCGGTGCGTTCATCGGTGCACCCGAGAACGAGATCGTCTTCACCCGGAACACGACGGACGCGATCAACACCGTCGCCTACGCGCTGTCCAACGCCGCCACGGCGAAGGAACCGGCGTTCCGCCGGTACGCCGTCGGTCAGGGTGACGAGATCGTCGTCACCGAGATGGAGCACCACGCCAACCTGGTGCCGTGGCAGCAGCTGTGCGAGCGCACCGGCGCCACGCTGCGCTGGCTGGGGCTCACCGACGACGGCCGGCTGGACCTCGCGAACCTGGCCACGGTGGTCAACGACCGGACGAAGCTGGTCGCGGTCACCCAGCAGTCGAACATCCTGGGCACGATCAACCCGCTCGGCGACATCGTCGCCCGGGCGCGCGAGGTCGGGGCCCTGGTGCTGGTCGACGGCGCGCAGTCGGTGCCGCACCAGCCGGTCGACGTCACGGCGCTCGGCGCGGACTTCCTGGTGTTCTCCGGGCACAAGATGCTCGGGCCCACCGGGGTGGGGGTGCTCTGGGGCCGGTACGACGTGCTCGACGCGCTCCCGCCGTTCCTCACCGGTGGCTCGATGATCGAGGTCGTGCGGATGGAGGGCAGCACGTTCATGCCCCCGCCGCAGCGCTTCGAGGCCGGCGTGCCGATGACCGCACAGGTCATCGGGCTCGGCGCCGCGGTCGAGTACCTGCAGCGGCTGGGCATGGACAAGGTCGAGGCGCACGAGCAGGCACTCACCGGGTACGCACTGGCCCGGCTCGCCGAGATCCCCGGCGTCACGGTGATCGGCCCGCCGGACACGGTCGCCCGCGGCGGAGCGGTCAGCTTCACCGTCGAGGGGATCCACCCGCACGACGTCGGCCAGGTCCTCGACGACCTGGGCATCGCCGTCCGGGTCGGGCACCACTGCGCCTGGCCGGTCGTCCGCCGCTACGGCGTGCCGGCCACCACCCGGGCCACGTTCTACGTGCACACCGGGTACGACGACATCGATGCGCTCGCCGACGGCATCCGCTCCGCGCAGCAGTTCTTCGGCGTCGCGGCCGGAGGGGTGAGCTGAGTGCAGCTGCAGTCGATGTACCAGGACATCATCCTGGACCACTACCGGAACCCGCACGGCCGCGGACTGCGGGAGCCGTTCGAGGCCGAGGTGCACCACGTCAACCCGACCTGCGGAGACGAGGTCACCCTGCGGGTGCACCTGGACGGCGACACGATCGCCGACGTCTCCTACGAGGGGATGGGCTGCTCGATCAGCCAGGCGTCGGTCTCGGCCATGTACGACCTGGTGATCGGGAAGACCGTGCCCGACGCGCTGGCCACGGGCGAGCACTTCAGAACCTTGATGCAGAGCAAGGGCGACCCGGCGGTGGCCGAGAAGCTCGAGGACGAGCTGGAGGACGCCGTCGCCTTCGCCGGCGTCTCGAAGTACCCGGCGCGCATCAAGTGCGCGCTGATGAGCTGGATGGCCCTCAAGGACGCCAGCGCCCGAGCGTGGTCGTCAGCCCCCGCCCCGACGGAAGGAGCACAGTCATGAGCGAGACCACCGGGTCGAGCGTCGAGCCGACCACCGAGCCGGCCCTCGTCGGCGGCAAGTCGGCCCTGATCGAGGACCTCGAGGAGGCCATGCGCGACGTGGTCGACCCCGAGCTCGGCGTCAACGTCGTCGACCTCGGCCTGGTCTACGGCATGGATGTGGACGCCGACGCCAACGTCGCCATCATCGACATGACGCTGACCTCCGCGGCCTGCCCGCTGACCGACGTCATCGAGGACCAGGCCCGCCAGGCACTGACCGGTGGCCCCGGCCCCGGGCTGGTCGACGACATCCGGATCAACTGGGTCTGGATGCCGCCGTGGGGCCCGGACAAGATCACCGACGACGGCCGCGAGCAGCTGCGCGCCCTCGGATTCCGGGTCTGAGGAAGGACCCCGCTGCCCCCACGCCTCGCAAGCTCGGCGCGGGGCCCTGCAGCGGGGCCGGCTCCCCTCGGCGAGAGCCTGTGAGAGTGCAGTAGCTGTAACGGTTGGCGTCACCACATGTCCCCGACCCGGGCGAGGGCGCCGCGGGCCTGCTGACGGCGGTGCTCGTAGCCGGCTCCGACGGCCAGCAGGCAGGCGCCGGCCGCGGCGACGGCGGCTAGACCGGGCCACGGCAGGGCATCGACCAGCCGGCCCACCGACACCACTACCAGCGAGCCGGCGCCCACCAGGAATGGCGCCTGTACCCCCCAGCGGGTGGCCAGGACCGTGGTCAGCGTCGCCGCGGCGACCACCAGCAGCACCCGGACCACCCCCGGATGGACCAGCGTGAGGGCCACCGACGGGCCGAACCCGGCGATCAGGCCCGGCCCCCAGCTCGAGCGGGACGGCGCGTCGGCCAACCGCGGCCCGGCGTAGAGCAGCAGGGCCGCGGCGACGGGCAGCGTCCAGGCCTCCGCCACGCCCGCATCGGCGCCGCGCGCGGTCAGCCACGCGGCCCCGACGAGGGCTGCGCAGCCGGCGGCCCGGGCGCCGTTGCGCTCGGCGATGGTCCCGTAGCCGGTCAGCGCCACCCCCAGCACGGCCAGCTGCGGTGCCGCGGACTCCCAGTGCCCGGAGACCACCAGGCCCACCACCCCCACGACGGCGCCGGTGACCGCGAGCGGCGGTTCCGGGCGCTCCCATCGGAGCAGGGTCGCGACGCCCAGCGACGCCACGGCCAGGCCGAGCAGCAGGGTGCCGGCCAGCGCCGGGCCGAGCACATCGCCGGTGTCGCCCAGCAGCACCGCGCCGGCCAGGCAGCCCACCGCGACGGGGAGCGCGACCGGGCGGTCCACCGGTTGCCGCGCAGCGACGAGCAGGGCCGGCAGTGCCGCGGCGACCAGGAGCAGCGCGAGCGCCGGCCACCGGCCGGCGGCCAGCAGCTGCCCGACCGCGAGCGCGGTCAGCGTGCTCGCCGCGATGAGCCCGGCCGGGCGCAGCACCGACTCCGGCCGGGGGGAGGCGACGGCGGCCACCACGACGGCCAGGGCGAGCCCCAGGTACCCGGTCAGCGGCACGCCGACCGGGCCGGCTGCCGACAGCGCCCCGGCCGCGGCCGCGCCGGCGACCAGTCCGGTGAGCACGGGGACCGTTCGGTGCGGGCCCAGGAACGGCCGCAGCTCCCGGCGGGACCGGACGGTCAGCAGGCCGGCGGCGACCGCCATGACCAGCGCCGCAGCCCCCGTGCGCGTCGCGGCGTCGGTGTTCCCGGCCCAGGCCACGCCCAGGCCCTCCAGCACGCCGCCCAGCCACCACGGCGCGGTGCTGAGCAGGGCCACCACCGCCACCGATCGGCGACCCCGCCAGGCCACCAGCAGGCCGAACAGCGCGGTGCCCAGGACGGCTGCTGCATGCGGCCCCGATCCGCCGGAGAGGTCGCCGAGGGCGGTGAGCACGGCGACCTGCGCCGTCGCCCAGGAGCTGACGGGCCAGGTGGCCGCCGCGCGGCCCAGCAGGCCCAGGACGAGGAGCGCGGCGGCCAGCGCGGCGAGCACCAGCGGGGACCAGCCCCCGTCGGACGAGTGCGCGGCGATGACCGCCAGCACCGCCGTGCAGCCGGCCAGCACCTCCTCGGTGGTGCGCAGACCGCGCCGGCCGGCGGTCAGCGAGAGAGCAGCCGCGACGCAGGCGAGCACGGCCACCAACCCGCGGCCGACCGGGCCGCCGACGGGCAGGGACGCGGCGCCGGCGGCCACCACGGCCACCGCGCCCGCCCCCAGCAGCACGCTCTGCGGGCTGACCCGACCGGGCCCGGTCTCCGACTCCGGCGGGGCGGCCCCGGCCGGCCGCGGCTGGTCCGGGGCCGGGGGATACGGGGCCGTCGGTTCCTGGACCACCCCCACACCTCCTCCGCCGAGCGCCGGACCTCCCACGCTACGGCCGCACCGCCGTCCGGGCGCCCGGACTCAGCCCATCTGCGCGACCCAGGCGACCGCCTCCCGCGCCTGCTGGCGGCGGCGTTCGTAGGTGGCGCCGACGACGAGCAGCAGGAGCCCGGCCGCGGCCAGGCTCACCCAGCGCGGGAGCAGCGGGGCATAGGGCCCCAGCCGCCCCAGGACCACGAAGGCCAGGGCGGCGGCCCCCAGCACGAACGGTGCCTGCCGGTGCTGCAGCGCGCCACCGGCGGTCAGGACGGCGGCACCGGCGACGACCAGCACCAGCCGCAGGGCGGAGGGCTCGGCGACCACCACGAACGCCGAGGGCAGCAGCGCCACGCCGGCGGCGGCACCCTCCGCGGACCACGACCGGGCGCCGGCCCGCAGCCGGGGCACCGCGACGACCAGCAGGCCGGCCGCCGCCGGCAGCGTGTAGGCCTCCGGGGTCTGCACGCCTGCGCCGCCGATCGCCACCCAACTGGCGACGACCAGGTCCGCGACGGCGACCGCCCCGACCCAGCGGCGGCCACTGACCAGCGCGTAGCAACCCGCGGCGACGCCGACCACGGCGAGCTGGAGGCCCACCTGCCCCCAGGCGTCCACGTCGCTGCTCGTCGCCGCGGCGGCGATCCCGGCGAACGACCCGGCTGCCGGCCCGCTCCACTCCTCGGGGCGTCCCGAGCGCAACGCGCCGACCGCGAAGCCGACGGCCCCGACCAGCGCGAGCAGCAGGCCGGCGGTGGCGGCCGGCAGCCACCGGTCCTCCCGCGCGAGCAGGACCGCGACCGCCGGTGCCAGCAGCGCGGCCCCGGTCGCCCACTCCCGCACCGCCGGCAGCCGCAGTGCGGCTCCTGCGGCGGGAACCGTCGCGGCCAGGGCCAGCAGCGACAGCGGCCGCAACCGCCCGGCGTCGGCGAGCAGCACCGACCCGGCCAGGGTCAGCGCCGTGCCGGCCGCCAGCAGGCCGGCACCCGTCGTGCGTGCGCTCAGCAGCGTGCCCGCGGCGCCGGTCAGCGCGGCCAGGCCCAGCGCGGCGGCCAGCACCGGCCCGGAACCGCCCAGGGTCTGCAGCGACCCGGCCAGGGCCAGCCCGGCGATACCGGCCGCGGTCGCGACCACGACCGGTAGGCCGGGCAGCCGCGCCGCCAGCCGGGCGACCCGGCCCAGCGCGACGGCGGAGACGCCGGCGACGACCAGGACCGCGGTCGCCGTCCATGACTCGACCGCATCGTCGCCGGCGGCCAGCAGGAGGCCGCCGAGCACGCCGGCCGCCGCCCACAGCCCGGCGAGCACCTCGGCGACCCGGCCGAGCTCCGGACGCAGCAGCAGCGGGGCCGCCAGATCGGCCGCCGCGATGCCCAGGACGACGGCGACCCCCACCGGGCCACCCAGGACGTCGGGCGGCAGGAGGAGAACCGCCACCGGCTGGGCGGCCACCAGCCCCACCAGCGGCCAGGTGGTGGTCGAGCGGGTGAGCCTGCCCAGCCCGACGGCCGCGCCGGCGACGACGGCACAGGAGATCGCCGTCCACCACCGCAGCGGCACCCGGTCGGCGTCGAGCAGGCCGAGGGCGTGCGCCGCACCCAGGTCGACCGCGAGCAGGGCGGCGCCCGCGGCGGCCAGGGCCTCCTCGGTGGCGCGCAGACCCCGGCGGGCCGCCCAGGCCGATGCCGCGCACGCGGCGGCGGTGACCACGAGCATCACCAGTGCCTGGAAGGCGACGCCCAGCCGGGTCCAGGCGACCGCGACGAACGCCAGCGCACCGGCGACCACCAGGAGGGCGCCCAGGCCCAGCAGGACCTGCTGCGGGCTGAGCCGCGGCCGGCGAGGCTGCGGCGCGGGACCGGCCGGCCGGGGTGCCGTCGGCTGCGGTGCCCGGGGCGCGGCTGCCGCGGGGGGCGCCCAGGCAGGCGGGACGGAAGGCGCGGGCGGTGCCCAGCCGGTCGGCGCGGCCGGGGGAGCCGGCGCGGCGCCGGGCGCGGCGGCCCGGAGGGTGGCGAGCAGGGCGTCCCGGTCGCGGGCCAGGTCGTGCAGGGTGGCGCCGATCCGGGCGACCACCGACGCGGCCTGACCGGCGGCGGGCAGGCCACAGACCGGGCATGCGGCGTCGGCGACAGCGGTCACCGGGGTGCCGCAGACCGGGCAGGGAGGGCCGGGCGGCCCCGAGCGCGGGAACATGGACGCATCCTGGCGCGCCGCGGGCACCGGGAGACCGGTTTTCCACAGCACCTGCCCCGCGCGGGGAATGCCGCCCACATCACCGGCGACCAGGTCGGAACATCGGCCCGGAGCGCCTACCCTGGGATCAGTGATCACGACGACCGGCCTCGAGCTGCGTGCCGGTGCCCGTATCCTCATCAGTGAGGCCGACCTGCGGGTGCAGCCGGGCGACCGGATCGGCCTCGTCGGGCGTAACGGCGCCGGCAAGACCACCACCCTCACCACGCTGGCCGGCGAGCGCGTGCCGCACGCGGGCAGGGTGGACGTGACCGGGGAGCTCGGTTACCTGCCGCAGGACCCACGCAGTGGCGACCTCGACATCTCCGCCAGCGACCGGGTGTTGTCCGGCCGGGGGCTGGATGTCCTCAAGCACCAGCTGACCAAGGCCCAGGTCGCGATGGCCGAACCGGCCGACGACGCCGAGCGCGACAAGGCGGTCCGCCGCTACGGCCGGCTGGAGGACCAGTTCGCCGCCATGGGCGGCTACGCCGCGGAGAGCGACGCCGCCCGCATCTGCACCAACCTCGGCCTGCCCGACCGGGTCCTGGGCCAGCCGCTGCGCACCCTCTCAGGGGGTCAGCGCCGCCGGGTCGAGCTCGCCCGCATCCTGTTCTCCGACGCCGACACGCTGCTGCTCGACGAGCCGACCAACCACCTCGACGCCGACTCCATCGTCTGGCTCAAGGGCTTCCTGGCCGGGCACCGCAGCGGCCTGGTGGTGATCAGCCACGACGTCGAGCTGCTCGAGGCCGTGGTCAACAAGGTCTGGCACCTCGACGCGAACCGGGCCACCGTCGACGTCTACAACCTGGGCTGGAAGCGTTATCTGGATGCCCGGGAGACCGACGAGCGCCGGCGGAGGTCCGAGCGGGCCAACGCCGAGAAGAAGATCGACGCGCTGACCGCGCAGGCGGACAAGATGCGCGCCAAGGCCACCAAGGCCAAGGCGGCACAGAGCATGGACAAGCGGGCCGCGCGCCTGGCCGCCGGGCTGGCCGACGTGCGCGTGCAGGACCGGGTCGCCAAGCTCCGCTTCCCGACGCCCGCACCCTGCGGCAAGACCCCGCTCACCGCCGAGCACCTGAGCAAGAGCTACGGCTCGCTGGAGATCTTCACCGGCGTCGACCTGGCCATCGACCGGGGCACCCGGGTCGTCGTGCTCGGCTTCAACGGCGCCGGCAAGACGACGCTGCTGCGGATGCTGGCCGGCACCGAGACTCCCGACACCGGCGAGGTCAAGGCCGGGCACGGGTTGCGGATCGGGTACTACGCGCAGGAGCACGAGACCATCGACATGGATCGCACGCTGCTCGAGGTGATGCGGTCGGCCGCTCCTGATTCCACCGACACCGAGCTGCGCCGGATCCTGGGCGCCTTCCTGTTCTCCGGTGAGACCGTCGACCAGCGCGCCGGCACGCTGTCCGGCGGCGAGCGGACGCGGCTGGCGATGGCAGCCCTGGTCTGCTCGGCGGCCAACGTGCTGCTGCTCGACGAGCCGACCAACAACCTCGACCCGGCCAGCCGGGAGCAGGTGCTGGAGGCACTGCGCACCTACGCCGGCGCGATCGTGCTGGTCACGCACGACGAAGGAGCCGTGCACGCCCTGCAGCCGGACAAGGTGATCATCCTGCCCGACGGCACGGAGGACACCTGGAGCGAGGACTTCGCCGACCTGGTGTCGCTGGCATGACGGACCCCTGGCCCCCTCCGGTCGTGGCCTGAGCCTGCGAAGGGCTCGTGGGAGGGGGTCCTGCTGCGCGCCTGGCGGCGGGGTCGGCCGGTAGGCCGACCGTGTCATCGCTTGCGGTGGCCGAGCCCGCAGCGGCGGGTGATCATGGCGTCGGGACGCCGACGTCACCCGGACAGCGGCGCGAAGCGACCAGCGGACTGCCCTGGCGGAAGCCGGTGCCTCCGCTGGCACGGAGGGGAGTCATGGCCGACTCGAGCACTGCGGACCTGGGCAAGGGCAAGCGCATCACCGGCGGGGACCGGACCACGCTGGCCGACGAGCTCCGCCAGCGGTACGACGGCGGGGAGAGCATCCGCTCCCTCGCCACCTCCACCAACCGTTCCTACGGCTTCGTGCACCGGCTGCTGTCGGAGTCCGGCGCCACGCTGCGGGGTCGCGGCGGGGCGAACCGGAACGCCAAGAAGGCCGGGTGAGCCCCTCCTCCGGGGCAGCGCCGCACGGGTGGGTGCGGACGACGCAGGACGGCGCCGTCCTGACCGTGACCCTCGACCGGGCCGACCAGCTCAACGCCCAGACGCCGGGCACCTGGGCAGCGCTCCGCGCGGTCGGGGACAGCCTGGACGACGAGGTGCGGGTGGTCGTCGTCCAGGGCGCCGGACGCTCGTTCTCCGCGGGCCTGGACCGCAGCCTGTTCACCGCCGGTCCGGACGTGGCCGGGGGGCTCAGCGAGCTGGCCACGCTGCCGCCCGGGCTCGCCGCCGAGCGGATCCGCGGCTACCAGGCGGCCTTCCGCTGGCTGCGCTCGCCGGGGATCGTCTCGGTCGCCGCCGTGCAGGGCCACGCCGTCGGGGCCGGCGCGCAGCTGGCCCTGGCCTGTGACCTGCGGGTGCTCGCCGAGGACGCCCAGCTGCGGCTGCCCGAGGCGGTGCTCGGCCTGGTGCCCGACCTCACCGGCACGAGCAGCCTGGTGGACCTGGTCGGCTACAGCCGGGCCGTGGAGATCTGCCTGACCGGCCGGCCGGTCGACGCCGCCGAGGCGGTGGCCATCGGCCTGGCGAACGTCGCCGTTCCGGCCGGTCAGCTGGCCGGCGCCGTGCGCGACCTCGTGGCGGCGCTGGTGGCCGTCGACGTCGACGCCGGCCGGGAGACCCTCGCGCTGCTGCGCAGCGCCGTCCGCAGTGACCCCGCGACCCAGGACGCGGCCGAGCGCGCCGCCCAGGTGCGCCGGCTGCACGCCCTCGCCGCGCGCTGAACCGGAACAAGCCGTCCCCCCGGTGGGGTTGACCGCGAGCACGTGCGGTGACCCGAGCTGACAGGAGACGGTCATGGACAGTGGCATGACCTCGATGGCGGCGATGCGATCGTTCCGCCGGGACCCCTCCGTGACCGCCCGGGAGATCCCCGAGGGCACGGTCCGGCGGATCCTCGGCGTCGCCGGGCCCTACCGGCGCGAGCTGATCGCCTTCCTGTCGCTGGTTGTCCTGTCCGCCCTCATCGGGGTGCTCACCCCACTGCTGGCCGGCGAGATCATCGACCGGATCGCCCGGCTGTCCGGCACGGCCGGCGACATCGTGCAGATCGCCCTGGTCATCGCCGGGCTCGCCGTGGTGGACGCGGGCAGCTCGCTGGCCCAGCGCTGGTACTCCTCGCGGATCGGCGAGGGCGTCATCTACGACCTGCGCAGCCGGGTCTTCGAGCACGTGCAGCAGATGCCGGTGGCCTTCTTCACCCGCACCCAGACCGGTGCGCTGGTCAGCCGGCTGAACAACGACGTCATCGGCGCCCAGCAGGCCTTCACCTCGACGCTGTCCGGCGTCGTCTCCAACGCCATCGGCCTCGTGCTCACCGCCACGGTGATGCTCACCCTGTCCTGGCAGATCACCCTGCTGTCCATGGTGCTGGTGCCGCTGTTCGTGCTGCCGGCCCGGCGGATCGGCAAGCGGCTGCAGGAGATCACCCGGGAGTCCTACGGTCTCAACGCCTCGATGAACGCCTCGATGACCGAGCGGTTCAACGTCTCCGGTGCGCTGCTGGTCAAGCTGTTCGGCCGGCCCTCGGTCGAGGCGGAGGTGTTCCGGGACCGCGCCGCCCGGGTCCGCGACATCGGTGTGCTGTCGGCGATGTACGGGCGGACCTTCTTCACCGCGCTGACCCTGGTCGCGGCGCTGGCCACCGCGCTGGTCTACGGCCTCGGCGGGTCGCTGGCCTTCGCCGGGGAGCTGAGCCCCGGCGACGTCGTCGCCCTGGCCCTGCTGCTGTCCCGGCTCTACGGGCCGCTCACCGCGCTCGCGAACGTGCGGGTGGACGTGATGAGCGCGATGGTCAGCTTCGACCGGGTCTTCGAGGTGCTCGACCTGGCCCCGATGATCGCCGAGGCCCCCGACGCGGTCGACGTCCCGGCCGGCAACCGGTCGGTCGAGTTCGACTCCGTCTCGTTCAGCTATCCGGCCGCGAAGGACGTCTCGCTGGCCTCCCTGGAGGACGTGTCCCTGCCCGAGCACGGCGGCCCCCCGGCGATGGTGCTGCAGGACGTGAGCTTCCGGGCCGAGCCCGGACAGCTGGTGGCGCTGGTCGGGCACTCGGGAGCCGGGAAGTCGACGATCGCCAACCTGGTGCCCCGGCTCTACGACGTCACCGGCGGTGCCGTCCGGGTCGGCGGCGTCGACGTCCGGCAGGCCACCGGCGACTCGCTGCGCGCGGCGATCGGCGTGGTCAGCCAGGACGCCCACCTGTTCCACGACTCCATCCGGGCGAACCTGCGGTACGCCCGGCCCGACGCCACCGACGACGCGCTCTGGGCGGCGCTGACCGGGGCGCGGATCGCGGCGCTGGTGGCCTCGCTGCCCGACGGCCTGGACACCGTGGTGGGCGACCGGGGGTACCGGATGTCGGGTGGGGAGAAGCAGCGGCTGGCCATCGCGCGGGTGTTGCTCAAGGGCCCGGGCGTGGTCATCCTCGACGAGGCGACCGCGCACCTGGACAGCGAGTCCGAGGTCGCCGTCCAGCACGCGCTGGACACCGCGCTGGCCGGCCGCACCTCGCTGGTCATCGCGCACCGGTTGTCGACGATCCGCAACGCCGACCAGATCCTGGTCGTCGAGGGCGGCCGGATCGTCGAGCGCGGCACCCACCCGGAGCTGCTCGCCGCCGGCGGGCAGTACGCCGACCTGTACCGCACCCAGTTCACCGACGGCGAGCACACCGTCGACGACACCGGACGGGCCGTCGAGGTCGGCTGAACCCGGCGAGGGGTGGACCGTCTCCCGGGGCCGCGCACTACGGTCACTCCTGACCCACCCGCACCACCCAGGAGCAGCGTTGAGCGCAGGCCATCCGCAGGACACCCAGATCCGCGCGCTGTACGCGCGGTACCTGGCGGGCTGGAACCAGCGCAGTGGCGTGACGGTGTCCTCCGTCTTCGCCGACGACGGCGAGATCATCGACCTCGACGGGACGCTGCGCAGCGGCCGGCTGAGCATCGCCGCCGACATGCGCCGGCTGTTCGCCGACCACGCGACGCCGGCGTTCGTCGGCATCGTGCGCTCGGTGCGCCGGCTGACCGAGGGCGTCGCCGTCCTGCACGCGGTGGCCGGGATGGTGCCGCCGGGTGCCGAGTCGGTGGACCCGGCGCTGCACACGGTCCACTCGCTCGTGGCGGTCGAGGACGACGGACGGTGGAAGATCGCCGTCCTGCAGAGCACGCCGGCCCGCTACGGCGGCCGCGCGGACACGATCGCCGCGCTCACCGCGGAGCTGGAGGCGGCACGTTGACCGTGCTGACCTCGGCGGGGGAGCTGCTGGCCCGGCCGGCCGACGTGCTGCTCGACGTCCGGTGGCGGCTCGGCGCCGACACCGGCCGGGCCGAGTACCTGGCGGGTCACCTTCCGGGCGCCGTGTACGTCGACCTGCCCACCGAGCTGTCCGCGCCGCCCTCGCCGGGCGGGGGGCGGCACCCGCTGCCCTCTGTACAGCGACTGCAATCAGCCGCACGGCGGTGGGGCGTCTCGGCCGGCAGCCGGGTCGTCGCCTACGACGACGCCGGCGGGTCGGCCGCGGCGCGCGCCTGGTGGCTGCTGCGCTGGGGCGGCTTTCCCGGGGTCGCGCTGCTCGACGGCGGATTGGCCGCCTGGACCGCCGCGGGCGGCGAGCTCGAGACCGGGGACGTCGCGCCCGCAGCCGGGACCGTGGTGCTGAGCGCTGGCGGGATGCCGGTGCTGGACGCCGACGACGCCGCGGCGCTGCCCACCGCCGGCGGGGTGCTGCTCGACGCCCGCGCCGCCGAGCGCTTCCGCGGCGAGGTCGAGCCGGTCGACCCGCGCGCCGGCCACGTGCCCGGTGCGGTCAGCGCACCGACCACCGCCCTCCTGGGCGACGACGGACGGCTGCTTCCAGCCGCTGTACTGAGGGAGCGCTTCGCCGCGCTGGGCGTCCGGCCGGGAACGCCGGTCGGCGTGTACTGCGGGTCGGGCGTCACGGCCGCGCACGAGGTGGCCGCCCTGGCGGTCGCCGGCGTCGATGCGGCGCTGTGGCCGGGCTCCTGGTCGCAGTGGTCGGCCGACCCCACCCGTCCGGTGGCCACCGGCGGGTGACGGGACCGCCCGGACCGGCGTCGGCGCCGCCATACTCGGCCGGTGCCGACCGACACCGCGCGGGCCGCCGGGACCCTGCTGTTCGCCGTCGCGGCGGGTGCCGCCCACCTGGTCGTGGGGTACTTCTACCTGACCAGTGGCCTGGTGGTCCCGGTCCACGCGCTGCTCCCGCTGTGGCTGGTCTGGCTGGTGCTCGCCGCGTGGCTGATCCGGCTGGCGGTGCGTCGGTCCTGGTGGACGCCGCTGGTGCCGGTGGCGGCGGCCGCGCTCCTCGTGCTCGTCCTGGTGGTCGGGGATCAGGTGCTGGGCTGGCAGGCCTGAGTCAGGGCGCAGCCACCGCGTCGTAGCGGTCGAGCAGGACGGCGGCGATCCGCTCGTCGGGCAGCAATGGCGCCGTGACGCTATCGGCGCCGGCCTCCTGGAGCTTGTCGGAGAAGTGCCCCGGCGCCAGCAGGTAGGACGCGACGACCACCCGCTCTGCGCCGGCCCGGCGGGCGGCGAGGACGGCGTCGGGAACGGTCGGCTGCGCGGCCGAGCCGTAGCCGGTGGTCACCGGGCCGGCCCAGCTCCGCTGCAGCAGGTCGGCGGTGTCCTCGACGTCGGCCACCGATCGCGGATCGCTGGAGCCGGCGGCAGCCAGCACGACGGCGGTGTTCGGGTCACGCGGGTCTGCGCCGGCCTCGACCAGCCGGGTGTGCAGCACCTCGGCCAGCCGCAGGTCCGGCCCCAGCGGCCGGGCGGCCTGTGCCCCGGCGTGCGCCGCGACGGCACCGGCGATGTCGACGTGCACGTGGTACCCGCCGGACAGCAGCAGCGGGACGACGACGACCGGCGTACCGGCCTCGGCCAGGCCCCCAACGACGTCGACCACGGTGGGTGGCTGGACGTCGACGAAGGCGGCGGTGGTCTGCAACCCGGGGCGCAGTGCACGGGCCGCCAGGGCGAGCTCGGCGATCAGCCGCCGGCCGGTGGCGTTGCGGGTGCCGTGCGCGCAGGCGACCAGTACGGGGGGAGGCGTTCCCATCAGAGCGACCGGATCATCCCGCCGTCGACCGGCAGCATCATGCCGGTCAGGTAGGAGGCGGCGGGGGAGAGCGCGAAGGCGGCCACCCGGCCGAACTCCTCCGGCCGCCCGTACCGCCGCAGCGGGATCGACGCCTCCGTGGCCCGCCGTGCCGCCTCCGGGTCGGGGTGCCGGCTGTCGGTCTGCACCAGGCGTTCGGTGGCGATCCGGCCGGGCAGCAGCCCGAAGACCCGGATGCCGCGCGGGCCGAGCTCGTCGGCCAGCGCTTTCGCCGTCATGGCCAGACCCGGGCGCACCGCGTTGGAGGTGGCCAGGTGGCCGATCGGCTCGCGGACCGACGAGGAGAGCACCAGCCCGATCGCGGCGCCGTCGCCGAGCACCGGGACCAGTGCCTTGACCAGCCGGACGGTGCCGAGCAGCACCGTGTCGAACGCCGCCCGCCACTCGTCCTCGCCCACTTCGAGCACGCTGCCCGGCGCCGGCCCACCGACCGAGACCAGCGCACCGTCGACCCGGTCGAGCCGGGCGGTGGCCGCCTCGACCAGCGCCGGCCCGGCCGCGGCGTCGGCGAGGTCGGCCGCCAGCCCGTGGGCCGCCGGCGCCCCGCCCAGCGAGGCGACGGCGGCGTCCACGGAGCCGGCGGAGCGCGAGCTGACCAGTACCCGAGCCCCGTCGTCGACGAGGGCCCGGGCGGTTGCGAACCCCAGCCCCCGGCTGGCGCCGGTGAGCAGGTAGCCGCGGCCGGCCAGCCCGAGGTCCATCAGTCCAGGTCCACCGATCGGCCGATCAGGCGGGGACGGTGCCGCGCAGCGAACGCAGCACGTACTGCATGATCCCGCCGTTGCGGAAGTAGTTCGCCTCGCCGGGGGTGTCGATCCGGACCCGGGCCTCGAACTCGGTCGTCCGACCGTCCGAGCCCTGCGCCGTGACCTGCACCGTGCGCGGGATCGAGCCGTCGTTGAGCGCGGTGACCCCGGTGATGCCGAACTCCTCGTCGCCGGTCAGGCCCAGCGACTCGGCCGACTCGCCCTCGGGGAACTGCAGCGGCAGCACGCCCATGCCGATCAGGTTCGACCGGTGGATGCGCTCGTAGCTCTCCGCGATGACCGCCCTGACCCCGAGCAGCGCCGTCCCCTTCGCCGCCCAGTCGCGCGAGGAACCGGAGCCGTACTCCTTGCCGGCCAGCACCACCAGCGGGACGCCGGCGTCGATGTAGGCGCGTGAGGCGTCGTAGATCGAGGTCGTCTCGCCGGTGAGGTGGTTCTTCGTGACCCCGCCCTCGGTGCCCGGCACCAGCAGGTTGCGCAGCCGGATGTTGGCGAACGTGCCGCGGATCATCACCTCGTGGTTCCCGCGCCGGGACCCGTAGGAGTTGAAGTCGCGGCGCGCGATGCCGTGCTCCTGCAGGTACCGGCCGGCGGGGGAGTCGGCCTTGATGGAGCCGGCCGGGGAGATGTGGTCGGTGGTCACCGAGTCCCCGAGCACCGCCAGGGTGCGCGCGCCGGTGATGTCCTGCACCGGGGCCGGCTCGGCCGGCATGCCCTCGAAGTAGGGGGGCTTGCGGACGTAGGTGCTCTCGGCGTCCCAGGCGAAGGTGTCCCCGGACGGGGTGGGCAGGTTCTGCCACTGCTCGGTGCCGGCGAAGACGTCCTCGTAGCTGCGGCCGAACTGCTCCGCGGAGACCGCCTGGTCGATGGTCCGCTGCACCTCCTGCGGCGAGGGCCAGATGTCGTGCAGGAACACGTCGTTGCCGTCGGTGTCCTGGCCCAGCGGGTCGTTGTTCAGGTCGACGTCCATCGACCCGGCCAGCGCGTAGGCGATCACCAGCGGCGGGCTGGCCAGGTAGTTCATCTTGACGTCGGGGTTGATCCGGCCCTCGAAGTTCCGGTTGCCCGACAGGACCGAGACGACGGCGAGGTCGGCCTCGTTCACCGCCTGGCTCACCGGCTCGGGGAGCGGCCCGGAGTTGCCGATGCAGGTGGTGCAGCCGTAGCCGACCAGGTAGAAGCCCAGCTTCTCCAGGTACGGGGTGAGCTCGGCCTTTTCGTAGTAGTCCATGACGACCTTGGACCCGGGGGCCAGCGTCGTCTTCACCCACGGCTTGCTGCTCAGCCCTCGCTCGACGGCCTTCTTGGCCAGCAGCGCGGCGCCGATCATCACCTGCGGGTTGGAGGTGTTCGTGCAGGAGGTGATCGCGGCGATGACGACGTGGCCGTGGTCCACGGAGGTCTCCGTGCCGTCCTCCATCACGACCCTGGTCGGCTTGGACGGACGGTCGGGCACGGCGTGGCCGTCGAAGTGGTGCGGCTTGCCCTCCGAGCCGTCGCGCGAGACCGCGACGGGGTCGGAGGCCGGGAACGATTCGGCCGATCCCTCGTCGACGCAGGAGTGGGCTCCGTAGGGCGTCTCCTGGGCCGGCACCCCCGGCTTGCGGTCCTCCCCGCCGGTCTCGTCGGCAGTCACGTAGTCGGCCAGCGCGGCACGGAAGGCCGGCTTGGCCTCGGTGATGGCCACCCGGTCCTGCGGGCGCTTGGGCCCGGCGATCGACGGGACGACGGTGGAGAGGTCGAGCTCCAGGTACTCGGAGAACGCCGGCTCGCGGGACGCGTCGTGCCAGAGGCCCTGCTCCTTGGCGTAGGCCTCGACCAGCTTCACCTGCTCGGCGCTGCGGCCGGTCAGCTGCAGGTAGGTGATGGTCTCCTCGTCGATCGGGAACATCGCCGCCGTGGAGCCGAACTCGGGGCTCATGTTGCCGATGGTGGCGCGGTTGGCCAGCGGCACCGCGGAGACGCCGGCGCCGTAGAACTCGACGAACTTCCCGACCACGCCGTGCTGGCGCAGCATCTCGGTGATCGTGAGCACCAGGTCGGTGGCGGTGGCGCCGTCGGGCAACTCGCCGGTCAGCTTGAAGCCGACCACGCGGGGGATGAGCATCGACACCGGCTGGCCGAGCATGGCCGCCTCGGCCTCGATGCCGCCGACGCCCCAGCCCAGCACGCCCAGGCCGTTGACCATGGTGGTGTGGCTGTCGGTGCCCACGCAGGTGTCGGGGTAGGCGAGGGTGCGATCGCCCTCCTGGCGCGGGAAGATCACGCGGGCCAGGTGCTCGATGTTGACCTGGTGGACGATGCCGGTGCCCGGGGGGACGACCTTGAAGTCGTCGAAGGCGCCCTGGCCCCAGCGCAGGAACTGGTAGCGCTCGCCGTTGCGCTCGTACTCGATCTCGACGTTGCGCTCGAAGGACTCCGGGGTGCCGAAGACGTCGGCGATCACCGAGTGGTCGATGACCAGCTCGGCCGGGGCCAGCGGGTTGATCTTCTGCGGGTCGCCGCCGAGGTCGGCCATCGCCTCGCGCATGGTGGCGAGGTCGACGATGCAGGGCACGCCGGTGAAGTCCTGCATCACCACGCGGGCCGGGGTGAACTGGATCTCCTGGTCGGGCTCCGCGTTCGGGTCCCAGTTGGCCAGGGCACGGATGTGGTCAGCGGTGATGTTCGCGCCGTCCTCGGTGCGGAGCAGGTTCTCCAGGAGCACCTTGAGGCTGAAGGGCAGCTTCTCCGCGCCCTCCACCGCGTCGAGCCGGAAGATGTCGTAGTCGGTGCCGTCGACACTGAGTGCCGACCGGGCTCCGAAGCTGTCCTTGCTGGCTGCCACTGCTGCGCCTCACCCTCACTGGTCCTGACGCGCGCTGTCAGCGCGCCCGTTGCCACCCCCGATCATCCCAGCTCACCGCGCGGGGTGCGGACCAAGGCTGCCCTTACCGCGCTCGGGTGCCCGACGTCGGGCACCGTGACCGTCCCGGCCCGCTGCGCTGCCGGACCGGACCGGACCGGCCGGACCGACCTGATCGGGCTCGCAGTCAGAGCAGGTCCGGCTGCACCGTCCGGCGCACCGAGCGGGGGCCGACGGTGCTGGCCGAGGGCGCGCCCAGGGCGCGGGAGATGCCCCGCGCCGTGGCGGCCAGCACCGGGATCAGCGAGTGGCTCTTGGCGCTGCCCCGCTGGATGGTGACGCCGAGTGCGGCGACCACCTCGTCGTGCGCGCCGCGCACCGGGACCGCCAGGGCCAGGGCGCCCACCGGCGGCAGGTGGTTCGCCGCGATCGCCACGCCGGTGCGACGCACCTCCGCCAGCGTCCTCCGCAGGGTGTCCACGTCGGTGATGGTGTTCGCGGTGAACCGCCGCAGCGGTGCGGCGGCGACCTCCTGCTGGACCTCCGGTGCGGCGAAGGCCAGCAGAACCTGACCGGTGCCCGTGGCGTGCAGCGGCCAGCGGCCACCCAGCCGGGAGAGCACCTGGACGGCGCCGCGGGCCCGCAGCGCCTCGACGTAGACGGTGTCGTGGCCGTCCCGGACGGCCAGGTGCACGTTCGCCCGGGTGGCGTGGTGCAGGTCGTCGAGGAAGGGCAGCGCCAGCTCGCGCAGCTGCAGGCCGTGCGGGGCCAGGGCGCCGAGCTCGAGGATGCGCAGACCGATGCCGTAGCGGCCGTCGGCCGACCGCTCGAGAGCGCCCCACTCGCGCAGCTCGCCGACCAGGCGGTGCGTGGTGGTCAGGGACAGCCCGGTGCGGCGGCTGATCTCGGAGAGGGTCAGCGAGGTGTGCTGCGGTCCGAAGGCGGCCAGCACGGCGAGGACGCGGCCGGCGGCGGTGGACGGGCCGGTGGAGGGCGTGCCCCCGATGCCCGGGCCACCGGACCGGCCGGTGGAGGCAGGGGTCGGTGGCAGCGGCAGCCTTGCCGGCACGTCGTCCTCCTGGCGTCGGGGCCCCCGGCGGCGGGCGGGCGCCGGGGCGCCGTACGGCGCAGGTCACTCTGTGGCGCTCCCCGCGGCGCTGTCAAGGACGGCCGACGCCCACCTGCTCTGCCGCCGGTGGTCCGTCGGCGGCGAGGTCCTCGACGTAGGTGGCCGCGGTGCGTTCGCGCACGGCCCCGGGAGGAACCCCCGGCGCGCACTCCTTCAGGAACAGCTGACCGTCGACGACGTGGAAGACGGCGAGGTCGGTGTAGATGCGCGTGACGCACGCCCGGCCGGTCAGCGGGAAGGTGCACTCCGGCACGATCTTGGGCCGCCCCGTCCGGTCGACGTGCTCCATGGTCACCCACACCTGCGGGGTTCCCGCCACGAGGTCCATGGCCCCGCCCACGGCGGGGTTCCTGCCGGGCACGTACCAGTTCGCGAGGTCGCCCCGGGCCGAGACCTGCAGCGCCCCCAGCACGGTGACGTCCAGGTGCCCGCCGCGGATGATGGCGAAGGACATCGCCGAGTCGGTGATCGCGGCGCCGCTGGTCAGCGTGATCGGCTGCTTGCCGGCGTCGGTGAGGTCGGGATCGCCCTCGCCCGCGGCTGGTGCCGGACCCAGGCCCAGGACGCCGTTCTCCGCGTGCAGCACGATCTCCTTGTCCGCCGGGAGGAACTGCGGGACGGCCAGCGGGATGCCGACGCCGAGGTTGACGACGTAGCCGTCCTGCAGGTCCTGGGCGAGCCGCTGCGCGATGCCCGCGCGGTTGCGGCCGGTGACCGGGGCGGGGCCCCCGGCGGTCGAACGACGGTCGGTCATGACGGGGACCTCTCCATCAGCGGTCGCTGGGCACCTGCCCCGGCGGCGGGCACCACGTCGTCGACGAACACCCCGGGCAGGTGGACGTCGTCGGGATGCAGCTCGTCGACCTCGACGAGGTGCTCGATCTCGGCGATCGTGTGCCGGCCGGCCATCCCGGCCATCGGGTTGAAGTTGCGGGCGGACAGGCGGAACCGCAGGTTGCCCTTGCGGTCGCCCTGGTGCGCCTTGACGAAGCCGAAGTCGGCGACGATGCCCTCCTCGAGGACGTACTCGCGGCCGCCGATGATCCGGTGTTCCTTGGCGGGTACGTGCTCGGCGACGCCGCCCTCGGGGGAGTAGCGGAGGGTGAAGGTGCCGTCGGAGAGCATCGTGCCGGCGCCCGAGGGGGTGAAGAAGGCCGGGATGCCCGCCCCGCCAGCGCGCAGCCGCTCGGCCAGCGTGCCCTGCGGGATCAGCTCGAGCTCGACCTTGCCGGCGAAGTAGGAGTCGTAGAACTCCTGCAGGATCGGGAACGACGCGGTGAGCCGGCGCAGCCGCCCCTCGACGGCCAGCCGACCGACGCCGCTGGCGTCGTCCCCGACGTTGTTCACGATCAGGTGCAGGTCGCGGCGGTCGAGGTCGCACAGGGCGTCCAGCAGGGCGTCGGGCCGTCCGGAACTGCCGAAGCCGCCGACGGCGATCGAGGACCCCGAGGGCACCCGGTCGACCACGGACAGCACCTCCGTGCGGAACTTGTCGATCACACCAGGTCCTTTCGCAGGGGAATGGGTGCGGTGCGCACCGGCCGAGCCCGCCGCGCCGGCCGGCGCCGGAACCCGGCGCTGGCCCGTCCGCGGATCGCGCCCGGACGCAGCCATGGTCGATTCCGGCGGCGGCTGGGCGGAAGGCCCCTTCCGGGGCCCGGAAGCGATCCGGTGGGTGCCGGATCATGCCCCCTCGTGGTCCGCGGGCTCGCCGGTTAGCGTGACCGGGACCACGTCGAGCGGTCCCGTCCCCGGTGTCCTGCGGGCCGGCGGGGCCACTGAGCCCGGGAGCCGGCATGCGCGTCCCCCTGACCACCCGCGATTTCCTCGATCGCGCCGAGCTCGTGTACGGCGACCGGGTCGGCATCGTCGACGAACCCGATCAGCCGGCCGCCCCGCTGGGCGGGCTGACCTACCGTGAGGTGGCCCGGCGGGCGCGGGCGGTGGCCGCCGGCCTCGACGCGCTCGGCGTGGGGGAGGGCGAGCGGGTCGCCGTCGTCAGCCACAACTCCGCCCGGCTGCTGGAACTGCTGTACGGCGTGCCGGCGTCGGGCCGGGTGCTGGTACCGGTCAACTTCCGGCTGTCGGCCGACGAGGTCTCCTACATCGTCGAGCACAGCGGGGCCGGCGTGCTCCTCGTCGACCCCGAGCTCGAGGGGCAGCTGGGCGGGGTCACCGCCAAGCACCGGATGCTGACCGGTGAGGAGTACGAGACCGGCCTGCTGCGGTACGACGCGGAGCCCCGGCCGTGGGCCGAGCCCGACGAGGACGCCACCGCCACGATCAACTACACCTCCGGCACGACCGCCCGGCCCAAGGGGGTGCAGATGACCCACCGCAACCTCTGGGTCAATGCCGTCACCTTCGGGATGCACATGCAGGTCAGCGACCGGGACGTCTACCTGCACACCCTGCCGATGTTCCACTGCAACGGCTGGGGGCTGCCCTACACCGCCGCCGGCCTCGGCGTCCGACAGGTCTGCCTGCGCAAGGTCGACGGCGCGGAGATCCTGCGCCGCGTCGAGCAGCACGGCGTGACGCTGATGGCCGGCGCGCCGGCGGTGTGGAACGCCGTCCTCGAGGCCGCCGCCGACTGGGACGGCGAGGTCCCCGGGCGCGACCGGGTACGGATCATCGTCGCCGGCGCGCCGCCGCCGTCCCGGACCATCGCCCGGGTCGAGGAGGAACTGGGCTGGGAGTTCAACCAGATCTACGGCCTCACCGAGACCGCGCCGCTGCTCACCGTGAACCGCTCGCGGGCCGAGTACGACGGTCTCGCACCGCTGGACCGGGCCAAGGCGCTGTCCCGCGCCGGCGTTCCGGCGCTGGGCACCCGGATCACCACCGACGAGTCCGGTGAGGTCCTCGCCCAGGGCAACACCGTGCTGGCCGGCTACTGGGAGAACCCGCAGGCCTCGGCGGACGCCCTGGAGGGCGGGTGGTTCCACACCGGCGACGGTGGCGGCGTCGACGACGAGGGCTACCTGTCGATCTCCGACCGCAAGAAGGACGTGATCATCTCGGGCGGGGAGAACGTCTCCTCGATCGAGGTGGAGGACGTCGTGTTCAGCCACCCCGCGGTCGCGGAGGTCGCCGTCATCGGCATCCCCGACGAGAAGTGGGGCGAGATGGTCACCGCGCTGGTCGTGCTGGCCGAGGGCGCCAGCGCCTCCGAGGCCGACATCATCGCGCACTGCCGGGCGAAGATCGCCGGCTACAAGGCGCCCAAGCGGGTGGAGTTCCGGGACGCGATCCCGCGCACCGCCACCGGCAAGATCCAGAAGTTCAAGCTCCGCGAGTCCTTCTGGGCGGGTGCGGAGCGCCAGGTGAACTGAGGAAGGACCCCGCTGCCCCCGCCACTCGCCGGCTCGCAGCGGGGCCTGATTGCCGTCGCACCCCTCGTCCTCCGCGTCCGGGTCGCCTCCCCCTACCGGGGGAGGCGACCCGCGCACCCCCTCCGCCGCGTCCCCGATCCGGTCGATCTGGACCCCGGTGCCCCCCAACGGGGGGTTCGGCACCAGGTGGACACCGCACCGCCCCGCCAGGGTCGGTCCGGGCAACGGAGGAGTCGGGTTCGTGGGCGAGCGGTGCGGGACACAGGTCAGGACACAGCGGGCGGGTGCCCGCTGGGTGCGCCGGGTAATCGGGGTCGGCGCGGCCACCGTCGTCTGCCTCGCCGCGGCTCCCGCAGCGGCCACCGCCGCACCGGCGGCCCCGAGCGACTCCCAGATCAGCGCGGCGCAGCAGGCCAGGGAGGACGCCGCCGCCCGGGTGGGGGCGATCACCGCACAGCTGGCCCAGGCCGAGGCCGGTGCGGCCGCCGCCCACCAGGCGGCGCAGATCGCACTGCAGGACTACGAGCAGACCCAGGCCGCCTACGAGGCCGCCAGGAGCACCGCCGACGCAGCGGCCGCCGCGGCCGCGCAGGCCGCCGCCGAGCTGCAACGGGGTCGGGACGACGTCGCGAGCTTCGCCCGGGCGAGCTACAAGCAGGGCAGCACCTCGCCCGGCGTGAACGCCCTGCTGAGCTCCGGTGGCCCCGCCGAGCTGATCGAGCGTGCCGCGCTGCTGGACGCCGCCGGCGTGCACCACACCGACGTCGTCGCCGAGCTCACCGTCCTGGAGGACCACGCCGAGGCCGCCGACCAGGTCGCCCAGCAGGCCGTCGGTGAGGCGGAGGTCCTGCAGACGCAGGCCGCCGACCAACTCGCCAGCGCCCAGGTGCAGGAGGTGGCCGCGCGCAGCCAGGCCGACACGCTCAGCGCTCAGCAGGAGAGCATCGAGGCCGAGCTCCAGAAGGCCCAGGAGACGCTCTACGGCCTGGAGGGGGCCCGCGAGGCCGCCCGGGCCGCCGCGGCTGCCCAGGCCTCCGCCGCAGCCGCCGTCCCGGCCCGCACCCCGGTGCGCGTCGACCCGCCGGCCGCGACGCCGGGCAGGTCGCCGTCCCCGTCGTCGAGCCGGCCCGTCGCGGCACCCCCGGTCGGTGCTCCCGCGGGCGCACCGTCGGCCTCGGCCGCGCAGACCGCCATCGACGCGGCGAGGAGCCAGATCGGCGCCCTGTACTCGTGGGGCGGCGGCGGCAGCAACGGGCCCAGCTACGGCATCCCGCCCGACACCGCGGTCTTCGGCTTCGACTGCTCGGGCCTCGTGCAGTACGCCTACGCGAAGGCCGGCATCGCGGTCGGTGGCACCAGCCGCGACCAGTGGTGGCTCAACCGCAACAAGCAGGTGTCCGCGGACGACCTGCAGCCCGGTGACCTGATGTTCTGGGGGTCGGGCAGCGCCTACACGACGATCTACCACGTCTCGATCTACATCGGGAACAACCAGATGATCGAGGCGCCGAAGCCGGGGTCGCGGGTCACGACGGCGCGGGTGCGTTTCGGGAACGAGTACTACGGGGCCGTGCGGCCCAGCGCCTGAAGAAGGACCCCGCCCTCCCCACCCTTCGCACGCTCAGGGCGGGGCCCGGGAGGGGGCCGAAGGGCTGTGCGGAAGGACAGCGAGCTCGTGGGGTCAGGGCGTCGGGCAGCCACGGGGGGAGCTGCCCGACGCGGCAATCAGGCTAGCAGTCGACGGGTGCGACGGGCAGGTCCCGGAACCTGTCCGTCGCCTGCCGGAACGTGCGTTGCGCTGGTCGGTCGGTGCGGGTGTAGGACACTGGTGGGTGTGACCGCCGCCAGCGCCTCGTCCGCCGCAGAGCCCGCCCCGGACCAGCCCGTTCCGCCCTCGGTGGACGCCGCCCGGCTGGAACGGGCCATGTTCGAGATCAAGCGGGTGATCGTCGGCCAGGACCGCCTGGTCGAGCGGATGCTGGTCGGTCTGCTGGCCCGCGGGCACGTGCTCCTCGAGGGCGTGCCGGGCGTGGCGAAGACCCTCGCGGTGGAGACCCTGGCCCGCGTCGTCGGCGGCAGCTTCGCCCGGCTGCAGTTCACCCCCGATCTGGTCCCGGCCGACATCATCGGCACCCGCATCTACAAGGCCGGCCAGGACGCGTTCGACACCGAGCTCGGCCCGGTCTTCGCCAACTTCGTGCTCACCGACGAGATCAACCGCGCGCCGGCCAAGGTGCAGTCGGCGCTGCTGGAGGTCATGGCCGAGCGCCAGGTGTCCATCGGCGGGGTCACCCACAAGCTCCCTGACCCCTTCCTGGTGCTGGCCACCCAGAACCCGATCGAGAGCGAGGGCGTCTACCCGCTCCCCGAGGCCCAGCGCGACCGTTTCCTGCTCAAGGTGCTCGTCGACTACCCGAGCCCCGAGGAGGAGCGGGAGATCATCTACCGGATGGGCGCCACCCCGCCCACCGCGCAGCCGGTGCTCGGGCCCGACGACGTGCGCCGGCTGCAGCGCACCGCGCAGGAGGTGTTCGTCCACCACGCGCTGGTCGACTACGTGGTGCGCCTCGTCGTCGCCACCCGGGCGCCACGCGAGCACGGCATGCCCGACGTCGCCGGCTGGGTCACCTACGGCGCCAGCCCCCGCGCCTCCCTCGGCCTGATCGCGGCGAGCCGGGCGCTCGCGCTGGTCCGGGGACGCGACTACGTCCTGCCGCAGGACGTCCTCGACGTCACCGCCGACGTGCTCCGGCACCGGCTGGTGCTCTCCTACGACGCGCTGGCCGACGGCGTGCCCGCCGACCACGTGGTGAAGCGGATCGTGGAGAGCGTGCCGTTGCCGCAGGTCACCCCGCGGCAGCGCGCCGGCGGCTACGGGCCGGGCAGCCCCGGCGGACCCGTCGTCCCGGGCTTCGGCGGCACCGGTGCGCCCGGCCCGCTCCCGGGTGGCCCGAACTCCGGTGGATCGACGGCCTACGGGCCCCCGTCCGGTTCCGGCCGTCCGGACGGCGGGTACCCGGGCCCGCAGTCGGCGTGACCTCGCCAGCGGTCCCGGCGCGGCCCGACGCCGCACCACCCCGCTTCGGCGGTGCCCCCGACGCGGCGTCCTCGGCGCTGCTGCTCCGCCGGCTGGAGCTGACCATCCGCCGGCGGCTCGACGGCCTGCTGCAGGGCGACCACCTGGGCCTGGTGCCGGGATCGGGCAGCGAGGCCGGTGATGCCCGCACCTACCACCCCGGCGACGACGTCCGGCGGATGGACTGGCCGGTGACCGCGCGCACCCAGGTGCCGCACGTCCGCGAGACCATCGCCGACCGCGAGCTGGAGACCTGGGTGGTGCTCGACCTGTCGGCCAGCCTGGACTTCGGCACCGCGGAGTGCGAGAAGCGCGACCTGGCGATCGCCGGGCTGGCCGCGGTCAGCCACCTGACGGTGCGCGGCGGCAACCGGCTGGGCGCCGTCGTCACCACCGGTGAGCGGGTGGACCGGTACCCGGCGGCTCCCGGCCGGCTCGCCGCCGACCGGCTGCTGCGCGCCGTCGTCGCGACGCCCCGCGCCGCCGGTGGGCGGCGGGGCGACCTGGCCGCCGCGCTGGAGACGCTGCGCCGGCCGCCGTGCCGCCGCGGCCTGGTCGTGGTGGTGTCGGACTTCCTGGGATCGGACGTGCACGGCGGCCCGGCCGACTGGGAGCGGCCGCTGCGCGGGCTCGGCGCCCGGCACGAGCTGCTCGCCGTCGAGGTCGTCGACCCGCGGGAGCTCGAGCTGACCGACGTCGGGCTGCTCACCGTGGTCGATCCGGAGAGCGGCCAGACCCTCGAGGTGCCCACCGGCAACGCGGACTTCCGCCGGCGCTTCGCCGAGGGGGCGGCCGCGCAGCGCCGGGAGATCGCCGCCGGCCTGCGCCGGGCGGGGGCCGGGCACCTGCAGCTGCGCACCGACCGCGACTGGGTGGCCGACGTCGTCCGCTACGTCGCCGACCGGCGTCGGGCCGGCAGCGGTGGGGCGGCCCGATGACCTTCCAGGCGCCGTGGTGGCTGCTCGCGTTGCTCGCGGTGGTCGCCGTCGTCGCGCTGTACGTCGTCCTGCACCGGCGGCGCGCGCGCTACGCCGCCCGGTTCACCAACGTGGCGCTGCTCGGCTCGGTGGTGCCCAGGCGACCGGGCTGGCGACGGCACGCGGCATTCGCCGCGCTGGCCCTCGGCCTGGCCGCGCTGGTCACCTCGCTGGCGGTGCCGAGCACCGAGGTGCGGGTGCCGCGGGAGCGGGCCACGGTGATCATGGCCGTCGACGTGTCGCTGTCGATGCGGGCCGGCGACATCGAACCCGACCGGTTCACGGCCATGCAGACCGCCGCCAAGGAGTTCGTCGAGGTGCTGCCGGGCCGGATCAACCTGGGCCTGGTCTCCTTCGCGGGCACGGCGACCACCGTGGTCACACCCACCACCGACCGGGGGCAGGTGGCGACCGCGATCGACAACCTGCAGCTGGCCGAGTCCACCGCGATCGGTGACGCGATCTTTACCTCGCTGACCGCCATCCAGAACTACCAGTCGTCGCTGGACGAAGGTGGCGTGGAACTGCCGCCGGCCCGCATCGTGCTGCTGTCCGACGGCTACAGCACGGTCGGCCGGGAGGCCACCCAGGCCATCGACGCGGCCAACGGCGCCGAGGTGCCGGTGTCCACCATCGCCTTCGGCACCGACTACGGCACCCTCGACCTGGACGGTCAGACCGTGCCGGTGCCGGTCGACCGGGCGACGTTGGAGGAGATCGCCGACGAGACCGGCGGGAGCTACAGCGAGGCGGCCAGCGCGGCCGAGCTCGCGGAGGTCTACGAGGACCTCGGCAGCCAGATCGGCTACACCACCGAGGCGCAGGACATCAGCCCGTGGTTCGTCCGGGGCGGGCTGCTGTTCGCCTTCCTCGGCGTCGTCGCCTCGCTGCTGTGGACCAACCGACTGCTCTGATGAAGGACCCCGTCCTCCTCACCCCTCGCAGGCTCGGGGCGAGCCTCGGGACGGGGCCTCCTACCTGCTCGGGTCGAGGGCGAGCTTGCCGCTGGTGCGGCGGGCGCGGAGGTCCTGGTGCGCCTCGCGGACGGCGGAGAGCGGGTACCGCCCGCCGGACACCGGCTTCAGCGCCCCTTCCGCGACCAGCCCGAGCAGGTCGGTGACGGCCTCGTCGAGCATGGCCGGGCGGCTGAAGCAGTGCGCCAGCCAGAAACCGACGACGGCGCGGCTGGTGCCCATCAGCGCCGGCGCCTGCACCGCTCCCGGCGGGGTGCGTCCGGCCATGCCGTAGGCGGCCAGCCGGCCGAACGGCGCGAGTGCGGACAGCGCGCCGTCGAAGACGTTGCCGCCGGTCATCTCCAGCACGACGTCGACCTGGTGCCCCCCGTTCGCCTCGCGCAGCGCCGCGGTGAAGGTCTTCGGGTCGTCCTCGGCCAGCCCGGGGTCGACGGTGGCGTCGGCGCCGAGTTCCTGGGCCAGGGCCCGCTTCGCCGGGCTCGACGCGGTGGCGATGACCCGGCCGGCGCCCCAGCGCTTCGCCAGCTGGACGGCGAGCGAGCCGACCCCGCCGGCCCCGGCGACGACGACGACGGACTCCCCGGGGGCCAGGTGCGCGGAGGTGCGCAGCAGGTGCCAGGCGGTGGCGCCCTGCAGGACGACGGCGAGGGCCTGCTCGTCGCTCACCCCGGCGGGCACCGGCCAGGTCAGCCGCGGGGAGGCCGCCACCTTCTCCGCGTAACCGCCGCCGGCGAGCAGGCCGACCACGCGCGGCCCGCCGCCGGCCGGGGTGCCGACGAACTCGGCGCCCGGCACCAGCGGCAGCTCCTGCGGGGCCAGGTAGCTGTTCTCGACCTGGTGGGTGTCGGCAAAGTTGACTCCTGCTGCGGTCACCTCGTAGAGCTGCTGGCCCTCGCCCGGGACGGGGTCGGGCAGGTCGACGACGTCGAGGACTTCTGGCCCGCCGAAGCGGGTGATCTGCACTGCACGCATGCAGGTGAGGCTAGGGCTCGACCGGCGGGCGGGAGGGCCGGGGATCGCCTCCGTGGATCGAGCATGCGCGGTGAGGCGGCTCGACCGCCGGGGCCCTAGCATCGGGCGCACCGCCTGCTCCGACCGTGGAGGAACCAGTGCTGGATGACGCCGACTTCGCCTATGTCAGTGCGACGGAGCTCGCCCGCCGCGTCCGAGACCGGGAGGTGTCACCGACAGACCTGGTCGATGCCTGCGCCGCCCGGATCGAGGAGCGCAACCCCAGCCTGAACGCCTTCGTCTTCACCGACGTCGAGGGCGCCCGGCAGGCCGCCCGTGAGGCGGAGAAGGCGCTCGTCGACGGTTCGGAGATCGGCCCGCTGCACGGCGTACCGACCGCGATCAAGGACCTGTTCGACTTCAAGCCCGGCTGGCCGGCCACCTTCGGCGGCGTCCGCGCGCTGGCCGACTTCTCCCTCGACGCCTACTGCATCTTCGCCGAGCGCGTCGAGAAGGCCGGCGCGATCATCGTCGGCAAGACCAACTCGCCGGTCATGGGCTACCGGGGCACCTGCGACAACCCGCTTTTCGGGGCGACCGCCAACCCCTTCGACACCTCCCGGAACCCCGGGGGGTCGTCCGGTGGCAGCGCCGCAGCCGTGGCCGACGGGCTCGTGCCGTTCGCCGAGGGAACCGACGGTGGCGGATCGATCCGGATCCCCGCCGCCTGGTGCGGGCTGTACGGGTACAAGGCGTCCTTCGGGCGAGTTCCTTCGGTCGTCCGGCCGAACGCGTTCGGCAGCACGATGCCCTTCCTCTTCGAGGGACCGCTGACGCGCACCGTCGAGGACGCCGCCTTGGTGCTCGACGTGCTGTCCGGCTACCACCCGGGCGACATGTTCAGCATCGACAGCCAACCGCACGACTTCACCCGCGATGTGCACCGGGACATCTCCGGCATGCGGATCGCCTATACCCCCGATTTCGGCATCTTTCCCGTCGACCGACGTATCCGCGAGACGGTCGGCCAGGCGGTCCAGGCCTTCCGTGACGCCGGGGCCGTCGTGGAGCAGATTGACCTGACGCTGCCCTATGACCAGCGCGAACTCAGCGACCTGTGGTGCCGGCAGATCATGCTGGTCAACGTCGGCGCCTTCGAGAATCTGAAGAAGAACGGCCTGGACCTGCTCGGCGAGCACCGCGACGACTTCCCTGACGGCTACCTGCGCTGGGCCGACCACGTCTACGGGATGTCGATCAGCGAGCTCAACGAGGACTACGTGATGCGTTCCGCGGTCTACGACTCCATCCAGGCGGTGTACGCCGACTTCGACCTGCTGGTCACTCCCACCCTCAGCGCCATGCCGGTCCTCAACTCCGAGGTCCCAGGCACGACCGTTGGGCCGAGCGAGGTCGAAGGTATCGAGGTCGACCCCTACATCGGCTGGTGCCCGACGTACCTGACCAACTTCACCGGTCACCCGGCCGCATCGATCCCGGCCGGACTGGTCGACGGGCTGCCCGTGGGCATGCAGATCCAGGGACGTCGGTACGCCGACAGCGACGTGCTCGCCGCCAGCGGCACCTTCGAGTCGCTGCGTCCCTGGGCCGACAGCTACCACGCACCGCGAGATCGCGCCCTGGGGCCCTCGGCCTGACCTCCACGTCCGTTTCCGGCTTTTCGCTCAAGCGACCTCTACCGGGGCCCGGGGTGGAGTCGGGCAGGTCGACGACGTCCATGACCCCGGGTCCGCCGAAGCGGGTGATCTGCACAGCACGCATGCACGCCAGGCTAGGGCGGGCTGACGACGGCTGTGGCCGCTCCCGGGGGACGCAGCGGGTGACGCGTTGCGACCCGTGCCGTCCGGCCAGCATCTCCAGGCGTCCGACGTGCGTGCAGCCGCGCTCGCAGGCCGAGGCGAGCGCCTCCGGCTTGATACATGCCTATATAGGTATATGTTGGCTGCCATGGCACGAGCAGCGACGACGTCGGACGTCTTCAACGCGATCGCCGAGCCGCAGCGCCGGGAGATCCTGGTGCTGCTGCGGGCGGGAGAGCGGCCGGTGACCGAGTTGGCCCAGGAGCTGGGGATGCCACAGCCGGGGGCGTCCAAACACCTGCGGGTGCTCCGGGAGGTCGGGCTGGTGCGGGACCGCAAGGCAGGCAAGCAGCGCCTGTACGGCCTCGACGCCCGCGGGCTGCGGCCGGTGCACGAGTGGAGCGGCGGGTTCGAGCAGTTCTGGAACGAGAGCTTCGACCGGCTGGACGCGTACGTGCACGTCCTCGAGCAGGCAGGGCAGGAGGAGTAGCTGATGAGCGCGGCGGGACGAGGAGCGCCGGCGCGGTCCGCGACGGCTGACCGGGAGATCACGATCTCCCGGGTCATCGACGCCCCACGGGAGCTGGTGTTCGAGGCGTTCACCGAGGTGCGGCACCTGTCGCGGTGGTGGGGGCCGGAAGGGTTCACCACCACCACACGGTCCTTCGAATTCCGCGTCGGCGGGGAGTGGGACTTCGTGATGCACGGACCGGACGGGACGGACTACCAGGAGTGGATCTCCTGGACCGAGATCGTCCGCCCGGAGCGGATCGCGCTGCTGCACGGTGAGTTCCGCGGCGACCCGAACGCCTTCGAGTCGGCCCTCTCGTTCGCGTCCGACGGGGCGGCGACCCGGATCGAGATGCGCACGGTGTTCGCCACCGAGCGGCTGCGCGACGAGGCGGCCGAGAAGCACCACGCGATCGAGGGCGGCCAGCAGACCCTGGGCAACCTGGCTGCCTACGTCACCGGGACCGGCCGGACAGGAGCCGAGGGCTGATGGCCGGGAAGGTGTTCTTCAGCGTGTCGATGTCGCTGGACGGGTTCATCGCTCCCGGGTCCCTCGGGGAGTTGATGGGGCGGCAGTGGATGGAACTGCAGCGGTGGATCTTCCCGACGCGGTTCATGCGGGAGAACCTGAAGCTCGGCGGGGGTGGCGAGGAGGGGCGCGACAACGACATCGTGCGGGAGACGTTCGAGCGCACCGGCGCGAGTGTGATGGGCAGGCGGATGTTCGACGCCGGCGAGCAGATGTGGCCGGCGGAGGCGCCGTTCCACACGCCGGTCTTCGTCCTGACGCACGCGAAGCGTGATCCCTGGGAGCGGCCGGGCGGGACCACCTTCCACTTCGTCGACGACGGCATCGGGCCCGCGCTCGACCGGGCCCGCGAGGCCGCCGGCGACCGCGACGTCCGCATCGCGGGCGGCGGCGCGACGATCCTGGAGTACGTGAACGCCGGCCTGGTCGACGAGTTCTCGATCGCGCTGTCGCCCGTGCTGTTCGGCTCCGGGATCCGGCTGTTCGAGGGCGTGGACGCGGCCCGCGTGGCCCTGGAGCCGGTCCGCGCGGAGCCGACGCAGCGGGTGACCCACCTGACCTACGCAGTCCGGGAGCGGTGACTCTGCTCGATCAGCGCAACAGCTCGATCAGCGCAACACCGGGCCGGCTCCTCGATCGGGCCGTAAGGATGGCTGGGAGTCGGGAGACTGCGACTCGCAACAGTCCAGGTCGGGCGTCGGCCGACTCGAGATGCCAACGCTGCTGAAGGACCTGTCACGACGCCGCCGACGCGGGTGATCTGCACGGCCGGCATGCAGGCGAGGCCGGGGCCTGCCTCCGCAGGACCCTGCTTCCGTGCCGACGCCGGGCGGCACGTCCTCGGCAGGCGTCGTCTCCTCGCTAGGCATTCTCCAGCCACGACAGCAGGCGGCCCCGTGACCAGCAGCGGCCGAGCGCCTGCGCGCGCAGGGCTGCCCGGTCGAGCACCGTCAGGCCGATGATGCTGTGGCCGGCGGCGCGCCGGTCGCCGAGCGTCGGTACTGCCGGTGCGACGCCGACCCCCTCGGTCGACACCCACGCCACCGCCCGGCCGGCCGCCGCTTCGTCCAGGCGGTGCAGGAAGCGCAGCCGGCTCTCGAGCGGGACGCGCGACAGCGCCCACGACGTGGTGACGACGGGCAGGGCGTCCGGAGGCACCCGCGCCACCGCGTCGGGCAGCACCTCGACGGCGCTCCCGCGCAGCAGCAGCGGAGGGGCCGTCGCCGCCAGCGCCAGCGTTGCGTCGAGCCTCGCGACCTGCTCCGGCTGGTCCGGCCACAGGCAGGCGTGCAACCACCGGGCGTCATGTGCGTTGGTCAGGTCCAGCGGATCGGGGTCGACTCCGATCCGGGCGACGACCTCGGGCATCGACCGGGTCGGGATCGGCTGGGCCCCGACGACCGAGGCCGAGAGCTGCACGGGAGATGCCGGGTCGCCCAGCGACCGTCGGTCGCTGTACGTGACGCCGACCCGGTCGACGTGGAGCCCGAGCCCGGCCGGGCAGCCCACGTCGATCAGCCCCACCGCGTTCGCGCCCGCCCGGCGTGCCGCCTCGGCGATGGCCGGGTACAGCACGGCGCAGCGCTGGGTCTCGTACGTCTGCGGCAGTCGGCGCACGGCGATGGCCACGACCGGGTCGGTCATTCGGATCAGCGTGTCGATCGCCGCGCCGGCGGCAGCGTCGCCGTCCGCAGCGGCGTAGGCCGCGGCGAGCTGCGGGGCGCGCCCGGCGAGAGCGAGGTCGTGCAGCGCAGCGAGCACCACTGCGGGGTGCCGCCTGCGCGCCGGCGCCGCCCCGATGGCGCGCAGCGCCTGGTCGGACTCGCTCAGGGCGACGGCGACGCGCCCGTACAGCGTGCCGGCGGCGGCGACCGCACCGAAGTGCCGGTAGACCGCGGCGAGGGTGCGGGCCCGGTCCACGGACCGCTCAGCCGATCCACCGGCGCATCTCGCCGGCCAGCACCCGGCCGAACTGGAGTTCGGGGAAGTGCGCCCCGGCGCCGTAGGTGTGCTCGTCCTCGAGCTCCCGGAACAGTCGCTGGCGGACCTCGGCGGCGAGTTGGGGGTCGAGGTCCCCCAGCGCGTGCCACGTGGGCTCGTCCAGCTGCAGGGGACACGTGATCGCGTCGCCGAGGAGCAGTGCCCGGTGCACCCCGGAGGACACGATGACCGACAGGTGCCCGGGGGTGTGCCCCGGGGTCATCGTGACGTCGACGCCGGGGACGACGGTGGTGTCGCCGCTGACGAGGTGCAGGCGGGCGGCGTCGGTGCCCAGCAGACCGTGCCGGATGTGATCGAGCATCCGGCTGCCCGGGTCGAGCACGAAGTGCTGCCAGTCCGCCGCACCGAACCAGATGTCGGCCCGGGGGAAGACCGGCCGGCCGGTGAGATCGAAGAGCCAACCGCAGTGGTCGAGGTGCAGGTGGGTGCAGATGACGACGTCGATCTCGTCCGGGCTCACGCCGGCCGCACGCAGCCCGACGGGCAACTGCCCGCCGACGAGCATCCGCCGGGGGCCGTCGTCGTGCAGGTCCGGCCCCAGGCCGGTGTCGACCAGGACGACGGAGGAGCCGGTGCGGACGAGGAAGGTGCCGATCGGCATCCAGGCCTGCCCGTGCCGGTCGAAGAAGTCCTCGTGGCCGTGGGCGGTGACGTGGTCGCCGAAGTAGCCGGGGCTCGCCCGGAACGTACCGTCGGCAATCGGGTGGATGTCGATCTCCCCGACCCTCATGGGTCCTCCTCGTCATGGAGCGCGTCGGCAGGCCGGTCGGCGGCACGACCGACCCGGGTGGTGCCGGTCCCGTCGGTCATCGTGCACCCAATGCGCAGCCCCGCGCGCCCCGGCCGGTCCCGGGCCGGGGATGCTGGACTCCGCCGGCCCCGGGCGAGTGCGCCTCAGCGAGGTGCCGGCGACCGGAACGACCGAGGAGGCCGCCATTCCCACCGAGCAGATCCTGGACGTGGCGACACGGATCGCCGACTGCCTGCTGGACGTCCAGACGCGGGTCAACGCGCAGATCGACGCGGCGCTGGCCGAGGCGCTGCCGGGCGTGCAGCAGCGCCTGGGGGTGGGGCCCGCCGGCGACGTCGACGTGGCCGACCTGGTCAACATGCGCATCACCGGTTCCAGCGTCGTGGTCACGCCGGCCGCGGTCGCCGCCGTCGTCCCGCTGACCGCGGCCTCGGCCGCCACGACGCGGGCGGGGCGCCGCGCGATGACCGACATCGTGCGCGGTGCCGACGACCGGTTGGCCGTCATCGCCGGGCCCTGCTCGATCCACGATCCGGCCGCCGCGGTGGAGTACGCCGGCTTCATCGCCCGCATGCGGGAACGGCACGGCGCGGACCTCGAGATCCTGATGCGGACCTACACCGAGAAGCCGCGGACCGAGGTCGACTGGAAGGGCTTCGCCTACGACCCCTTCCTCGACGGTTCCAGCCGGATCAGCGTCGGCCTCGTCGCCACCCGGCTGCTCATGTGCCGCATCACCGCGCTGGGCGTCCCGGTGGCGGCCGAACCGCTGAACGCGCTCACTCCGCAGTACGTCAACGGGCTGGTCACCTACAACGGCGTCGGTGCCCGCAACGTCACCGACCAGACGGCCCGGGAGCGGGTGTCCGGCTTCTCCTCCGTCATCGGCTTCAAGAACTCCCCCGAGGGCAGCGTCGACGCCGCCATCTCGGCCGTGCTGACCGCGCGGGCGGGGCACGAGTTCCTGGGCGTGGACCACCACGGGGTCAGCGCCCAGCTGTCGACGACCGGCAACGACACCGGCCACGTCATCCTGCGGGGCGACCGGCACGGCCCCAACTACTCGGCAGCCCACATCGTCGACACCCGGCAGAAGCTGGCCGCGCGGGGGCTGCCGGAGGTCGTCGTCGTCGACGCCTCCCACGGCAACAGCCAGAAGAACCACCTGCGCCAGATCGACGTCGTCCGCGATCTGGCGGGGCAGGTCGCGGACGGCGAGCGGGCGATCCGCGGCGTGATGGTCGAGAGCAACCTCGTCGCCGGCAGGCAGGACCTGGATCGCCGGCACCCGGGGTCCCTGGAGTACGGCAAGAGCGTCACCGACGCCTGCGTCGATCTGCCGACCACCGAGGCGATGCTGGCGGAGCTCGCCGAGGCCGCCCGGGTACGGCGGGGCGCCGGCGCCGGTCACGGTTGCCGGCGCACCCGGTAGGTGCTCTGCACCATGCCGCCGGAGAAGACCTCGGTGCGCTCGTGGTCGAGGGCCACGTCCCTCGACAGCTCGCCGAAGGGCGTGTGGCCCGTGCCGATGAGCACCGGAACCCGGCTGAGGGTCAGCTCGGAGACCAGCCCTGCGGCGAGAAAGGTGTGCACCGTCCGGCCTCCGTCGACGTACACGCGCCGGTACCCGGCCGCAGTCATCGCGGCCACCGCTTCCTCGAAGGACCTGTGCACGATGATGCGTGGGTCGGCGCCCGGCGGCAGTGTCGTGCTGAGCACGTGCACCGGCCTGCCCTGGTACGGCCACTCGTCCAGTGGCGCGATGACGTCGTAGGTCGCGCGGCCCATCACCAGCGCGTCGACGCCGGAGACGAACTCCGCGAAGCCGAAGTCGCCGCCGGCGCCGTCGTCGGGCGGGCCGCCGTCCCCGGCGCCGCCGGTGAGCCAGGAGAGATCGCCGTCGAGGCGGGCGATGAACCCGTCGACGCTCATGCCGAGGAAGACCGACCCGGTGAAAGAGGTGTCCATGCGTCGATCATGTCGGCCGTGCGCCGTCAGCGACCGTGGGCCGCCAGCAGGGCGCGGGCGATGACGATGCGCTGGATCTGGTTGGTGCCCTCGTAGATCTGGGTGATCTTTGCGTCCCGCATCATCCGCTCGACCGGGTAGTCCCGGACGTAGCCCGATCCGCCCAGCAGCTGCACCGCATCCGTGGTCACCGACATGGCGGTGTCGGAGGCGAACAGCTTCGCCGCTGCTCCCGACGCTCCCATCGAGGCGGCGCCGGCCTCGATCTCGGCGGCCGCAGCGTGGGTGAGCAGCCGGGCCGCCCGCACGGCGACGGCCATGTCGGCGAGCATGAACTGCAGGCCCTGGAACTCGGCCAGGGCCCGGCCGAACTGGCGCCGCTGGGACACGTACTCCACGGCGACGTCCAGGGCGCCCTGCGCGATCCCCACCGCCTGGGCCGCCACCCCCGTCCGGGTCCGGTCGAGGGTCCCGAAGGCGGTCTGGAGACCAGTGCCCGGCCGGCCGACCAGCCGGTCGGCGGGCAGCACGACGTCGTCCAGGTAGATCTCGGTGGTGGGGGAGCCCTTGAGCCCCATCTTCTTCTCCGGGGCGCCGAAGGACAGGCCGGCGTCGCCCGCCTCCACGACGAACGCGGAGATGCCGCGGCCACCGGCGGCGGGATCGGTGACGGCGAACAGGAGGTAGCAGTCGGCGACGCCACCGTTGGTGATCCAGCGCTTGGTGCCGCGCACCCGCCAGCCGTCCGCGGTGGCCACCGCGCGGGTCGACATCGATGCCACGTCGCTGCCCGCCTCCGGCTCGGACAGGGCGAAGGCGCCCAGCGCGTCCCCGGCGGCGATCGGGGTCAGCCAGCGCTGTCGCTGTTCCGCCGAGCCGGCGAGGAGCAGGGGCCAGGCGAACAGCTCGTTGGCGCCGGACACCTGCTGCGTCGTGGCGCAGACGCGGGCGATCTCCTCGGCGACGACGGCGCCGGTCAGCGCGTCGGCGCCCACCCCGCCGTAGGCCTCGGGGATGACGACGGCGTGCAGCTGCGACTCGACGAGCGCCCGGTACCCCTCGGTGGGGAACCGCGCCTCCTCGTCGACCGCGGCGGCGAACGGCGCGATCCGGCCTTCCGCCACCGACCGGGCCAGCTGGCGGATCTCCTCGAGATCCTCGGGACCGGTGCTGCTCATGGCGGGTTCCTCCGATGTGCTGAGGTGGTCAGCCGCGACCGCGGGTGACGGGGGGGCTCGGCGCGCCGTTCGGAGTCAATGCTCCCGGGGCCGTCAACGGCGGCCGGGGTGGGCTCCCGGTCCCCGGGGGTGGGACCGCCGATCACCGGATAGGTTCACCTGGACCGAACGCAGCGATCGACGAGGGTGGGCGCGTGAGCAGATCGGTGCTGGTGACCGGGGGCAACCGGGGGATCGGGCTGGCCATCGCCCGCTCCTTCGCCGAGCAGGGCGACTCGGTCGCGGTGACCCACCGCGGCAGCGGCGCCCCCGAGGGGCTGTTCGGCGTGCAGTGCGACGTCACCGACGCCGCCGCGGTCGACCGGGCCTTCACCGAGGTCGAGGAGCACCAGGGCGCGGTCGAGGTGCTGGTGAGCAACGCCGGCATCACCCGCGACGGGCTGCTGCTGCGGATGAGCGAGGACGCCTTCACCGACGTCATCGACGCCAACCTGAGCGCCGCCTACCGGGTGGCCAAGCGGGCGGCGTCGAAGATGGTGCGGGCCCGCGCCGGGCGGATGATCTTCATCTCCTCGGTGGTAGGGCTCACCGGCTCGGCCGGACAGGTCAACTACGGCGCGAGCAAGGCCGGGCTGGTCGGGCTGGCCCGCTCGATCGCCCGCGAGCTGGGCAGCCGCGGCATCACCGCGAACGTGGTGGCGCCGGGCTTCGTCGAGACCGACATGACCGCCGAGCTGCCGGAGAAGCGCCAGCAGGAGATCCTCGGGCAGGTGCCGCTGGGGCGATACGCGCAGGCCGACGAGATCGCCGGCGTGGTGCGGTTCCTGGCCGGCGAGCAGGCGGGCTACATCACCGGGGCCGTCGTCCCGGTCGACGGCGGACTGGGGATGGGGCACTGATGGGCATTCTCGAGGGCAAGAAGATCCTGATCGCCGGTGTGCTGACCGAGCAGTCGATCGCCTTCTCGGTGGCACGGATCGCGCAGGAGCAGGGGGCCACCGTCGTCCTGTCGAACTTCGGCCGGGCGCTGTCGCTGTGCCAGCGGATCGCCAAGCGGCTGCCGCAGGAGGCGCCGGTCGTCGAGCTGGACGTGACGAACACCGAGCACCTGTCGACCCTGGCCGACCGGCTGCGCGAGCACGTCGACGGGCTCGACGGCGTCGTCCACTCGATCGGCTTCGCGCCGCAGGAGGCGATGGGCGACGGGTTTCCCGAGGTCGCCTGGGAGCACGCGGCGACGGCGTTCCAGGTCTCGTCCTGGTCGCTGGCCTCGCTGACCCAGGCGTGCCGGCCGCTGTTCGGCGACCGCGCCTCCGTGGTCGGGCTGACCTTCGACGCCACCGTCGCCTGGCCGGTCTACGGCTGGATGGGCGCGGCCAAGGCCGCCCTGGAGTCGACCTCCCGCTACCTGGCGCGCGAGCTGGGCCCGGAGGGCGTGCGGGTCAACCTGGTCGCCGCCGGGCCGCTGCGCACCATGGCGATGAAGTCGATCCCCGGGTCCAAGCAGTTCGAGGAGGCCTGGGAGGGGCGTGCCCCGCTGGGCTGGTCGGTCACCGACACCGAGCCCTCGGGCAAGGCCGTCGCTGCGCTGCTGTCCGACTGGTTCCCGGCCACCACCGGGGAGATCGTCCACGTGGACGGCGGGTTCCACGCCGTAGGCGTGTAGTGACGGAGCCACGCGGTCGGCGGGTGACCGCCGCCGACCTGTCGCGCCCCCGGCACCCGGTGCCGGCGGGTGCCTCGATCACCCCGCCCGGCCAGCAGCCCGACCAGGAGCCGTCCCTCGCCGTCCGGAACAACGGCGGCCGGCCGCCGTCCGCGGAGCAGGCGCCGGCCGGCCGCCGCGAGGCGTTGCTGGTGCTGTCCTTCGGCGGCCCCGAGGGCTCGGCGGACGTGATGCCGTTCCTGGAGAACGTCACCCGCGGCCGCGGTATCCCACCGGAGCGGCTGACGGCCGTCGCCGAGCACTACCACCACTTCGGTGGGGTCAGCCCGATCAACGCGCAGAATCTGGCGCTCATCGAGGCGGTACGCGCCGAGCTCGCCCGCGCCGGCGTCGATCTGCCCGTCTACTGGGGCAACCGCAACTGGGCGCCCTACGTCGAGGACACCTGGCGGCAGATGGCCGAGGACGGCATCGAGCACGCCTACGTCTTCGCGACGTCGGCGTACGCCTCGTTCTCCGGTTGCCGGCAGTACCACGAGGACGTCGCCCGGGCCCGGACGGCGCTGGCCTCGGACCCATCAGCCCCGGCCGGCCCGACGGCGGAGAAGCTGCCGCACTACTTCGACCGGCCCGGCTTCCGGCAGGCCAACGCCGAGGCACTGGTTGCGGCGCTGGCGCGGCTACCGGCCGGGCTCCGCGACTCCGCCCGGCTGGTCGCGACGGCGCACAGCATCCCGACGTCGATGGCCGCCGTCGCCGGGCCGCAGGGTGGGGCCTACGAGGCCGAGCTGCGGGCCGCGGCCCAGGCGGTCGTGGACGCCGCGGCGCCCGGTCGGCCGTTCGACCTGGTGTGGCAGAGCCGCAGCGGGCCGCCGTCGGTGCCGTGGCTGGAGCCCGACGTCAACGACCATCTGCGGGCGCTGGCCGAGGCGGGGGAGCAGGCCGTCGTGGTGTTCCCGGTCGGCTTCGTCAGCGACCACCTCGAGGTCATCTGGGATCTCGACAACGAGGCCGAGCAGACCGCCGCCGAGCTCGGCCTGGCATTCGCCCGGGCGGCGACGGCGGGCACCCACCCGGCCTTCGTGGCCACCGTGCGGGAGCTGCTGCAGGAACGCCGCGCCGGGGGAGAGCCGCGGCTGGGCACCGACTGCCCCGCGAGCTGCTGTTTTGTCGCACATCGTCGTCCTGACGGACGACACCGCGGCCAGGAGCCGTCCCCGGCTTGAGCTGAGCCGCTGCCCGCCCCGCATCGCGGCGGCCTCCGGCCCCCACTCGCGGACCGGAGCGGCTCCGCCGCGGTCTGGGTCACTTCACGTACGTCATCGCGGCACCCAGTTGTAGCTCGCGACCGTCGCCTCGCGGACGGCCTGGGCCAGCGGGCGCAGCGCCTCGTCGCGCGCGGCGGCCTGGGTGTGCGTGACGGCGGCACCGGGGGCGTCGGCCATCGCGAGGTCGAGCACCTTGGCCAGCCGCTGCGCCCGGCCGAGCACTGAGAGGGCCAGCGGGTCGTGGTCCGGCGGGAGCCCGGGCGCGCTGGTCGTCCTCGCCAGCCCGGCGAGCAGTGCCGGCACCTCGGGGTTCCACCGGGCCAGGTCGAGGGTGGCCAGGGTGCGCGCGGCGTCCCCGACGGCCAGGTCCAGCTGCCCGGACACCGACCGCAGCGTGCCCTCGACCGGTGGGGCCGCTGCGGGGACGCCGACCAGGGGCACCGCCGTCCAGGAGACCGCCTCGGGGCCGAGCTCCTCGGGTACCAGCGCGAGCCGCTCACCGACCGCGGCCTGACCGGACTCCAGGGCGAGCGGCGCGAGCCCGGGCGCCGCCGGCAGCCCCCGGACGTCACCGGGTACCGGCAGCACCAGCCGCAGCCGGCGTTCGCCGAGGCCACGCAGGGCGCTCAGCGCCCAGCCCAGCGGCACCGCCTCCGTGGTTCCCGGCAGGCCGACCACCCGGTGGGCCGTCTCGCCGAGGAGCGCGTCGAGGGCCTTGTCGTAGGAGCTGCGTCCGGAGAGCCAGGCAGTGGCCCAGACCGCGAACCGGCCGGCGGGGTAGTCGTGCACGACTGTCGAGGTTACGACGCCGCCGCCACCTCGGTGGAGGCGCGCGACCCGAGCGGGGCATCGGCACGGGGACGCGGACCGTGCCAGACTGCGAAACGTGCCTGCCTGGTTGCTCTGGTTGATCGCCGCCGGGCTGTTCGCCGGCGGCGAGATGGCCAGCCTGGATCTGGTGCTGCTCATGTTCGCCGGCGGCGCCCTGGGCGGGATGGGCGTGGCCCTCCTCGGTGGGCCGGTGCTGCTGCAGCTGGTGGCCTTCGTCGTCGTCTCGGTCGGCCTGCTCGTCGTCATCCGGCCGATCGCCAAACGGCACCTGGTCGACCGGACACCCGAGCAGATCGACGGCGTCGCGACCTACGTCGGCCGCACGGCCGTGGTCAGCGAACGGGTCGACGGCGCCGCCGGACGGGTCCGGATGGGTGCGGACGAGTGGACGGCGCGGACCCAGCTCGACGGTGAGGTGTACGAGGTCGGCGACGAGGTGCGGATCGTCCAGATCGAGGGCCCGATCGCCTACGTCAGCCACTTCTGAGCACGGCGTTCGGGTGAGCCGGTGCGGGGGGAGCGTGACCGGATTCCCCCGGACGGGCAAGATCGGTGTTCCGCACCATTCCGAGGACAGGAGTCCCGTCCCGTGGAAGCACTGATCGCCCTGATCGTCATCGCACTGTTCGCGATCGTGTTGCTGGCCAGGAGCGTCACGATCGTTCCGCAGGCACAGGCCAAGGTCGTCGAGCGGCTGGGTCGGTACAGCCGGACCCTGTCCCCGGGCCTGGCGCTGCTCGTGCCCTTCGTCGACCGCGTCCGCGCCACCATCGACCTGCGCGAGCAGGTCATCTCCTTCCCGCCGCAGCCGGTCATCACCGCCGACAACCTGCAGGTCGGCATCGACACCGTCGTCTACTTCCAGGTCACCGATCCGCGGCTGGCCGTCTACGGGATCGCCAACTACATCACCGGCATGGAGCAGCTCACCACCACGACGCTGCGCAACGTCGTCGGTGGGCTGAACCTGGAGGGCGCCCTGACCGGCCGGGACGGGATCAACTCCCAGCTGCGCACGGTCCTGGACGGCACCACCGGGCCGTGGGGCCTGCGGGTGGCGCGGGTGGAGATCAAGGCGATCGACCCGCCGCCGTCCATCCAGGACTCGATGGAGAAGCAGATGCGCGCAGACCGCGACAAGCGCGCGGTCATCCTCACCGCCGAGGGCAACCGGCAATCGGCGATCACCACGGCCGAGGGGCAGAAGGCGGCGGCGATCCTGTCGGCGGAGGGCATGAAGCAGGCTGCGATCCTGGAGGCCGAGGCCGAGCGGCAGAGCCGGATCCTGCGCGCCGAGGGCGAGCGGGCCGCGCTCTTCCTGCAGGCGCAGGGGCAGGCCAAGTCCATCGAGACGGTCTTCCAGGCCATCCACGACGGCAAGCCCGACCAGGGGCTGCTGGCCTACCAGTACCTGCAGACGCTGCCCAAGATCGCCCAGGGCGACGCGAACAAGATGTGGATCGTGCCCAGCGAGTTCAGCAAGGCGCTGGAGGGTTTGTCCCGGCTCGGTGGCGACGGCGGCGAGGACGGCGGGCGTTCCTGGCTCGACGTCGACGCCTCTGCCGGAGCCGCCGGCGCCGGCACCGCGCCGTCCTCGCTGGACACCAGCAGCTGGTTCGATTCGAACCTGCCGCCGGCCGCCGAGCAGCCGGAGGCGAAGATCGAGCTGTCCAGCATCGCCACCGAGCCGGCCCTGCCCACCCCACCGCCGCTCGCCCAGGTCGCACGGGACGTGCGGGAGAGCGGGCCGGCGGCCGACCCGCGGAACCGGGCGGGCGACACCGACCCGGAGTCCCCGGCAGGTCCGCCGCAGCAGTAGCGGCCCGCGGACGTCACCGGCCGGCTCACCCTCGCGGGCGGCCGGCCGGTGACGTCTCCTGCGTCGGCGGCTCAGTCCTTGAGCAGGCCCTCGCGGAGCTTGGCCAGGGTCTGGCTGAGCAGCCGGGAGACGTGCATCTGCGAGATGCCGATGTCGGCGGCGATCTGCGACTGCGTCATGTTGCCGAAGAACCGCAGGATCAGGATGCGCCGTTCGCGGGCCGGGATGGTGGCCAGCAGCGGCTGGAGCGACTCGCGGTACTCGACGCCCTCCAGCGCGGCGTCCTCCTCGCCCAGCGTGGCTGCCAGGGTGGGGGAGTCCTCCTCACCGGAGAGCCGCTCGTCCAGGGAGCTGCTGCGGTAGGCGTTCGCGACGGCGAGGCCCTCGAGGACCTCGGCGCGCGGGATGCCCAGGTGCTCGGCGAGCTCGCTGGGGTTGGGGGCATGGCCGTTCTTCTGCGCCAGCTCGCTCACCGCGGCGTTCAGCGACAGGTGCAGCTCCTGCAGCCGGCGGGGGACCCGTACCGACCAGCCCTGGTCGCGGAAGTGCCGCTTGATCTCCCCGGTGATGGTGGGCACCGCGAAGGACAGGAACTCCACGCCGCGCGTGGGGTCGAACCGGTCGATCGCCGCGATCAGGCCGAGGGTGCCGACCTGCAGCAGGTCGTCGAAGGGCTCGCCGCGGTTGCTGAACCGCCGGGCGAAGTGCCGAACCAGGGGCAGGTGCTCCTCGACGAGGATCTCGCGCAGCCGCTCCCGTCGCGGGTCGTTCTTCTCCAGGGTCGCGAGTTCCGCGAACAGCGGGGCCGTGCGCTCCGCGCGGCTCCGGTTCTCCGACACGGGCACGGGGTCCGCCGGCACCTCGGCGGGCTCGGCGACGGGCGGGTCCGCCGGGACCAGCGCGGCGACCTCGGGGCCCGGGATGCCGCCCGCCGGGGAAGCGGGTGCGGAGTGTCCGGCACCGGGGACGGCGTCGACGGTGTCATCGACGGTGGCCGGCTGGTGCGCTGCAGCCGCCCGGGTCACCGCGCGACCGAGACGTCGTCGTCCGCGACGCCGAACCCGGCAACAGGGCTGTAGCGCCGCAGGTACTTCACCAGGGCGATGCCGGCCACCGGGGACGGGGAGCCGTCGCCTGCGGGAACCTTCGCCTGATCGCCGGGGCCGGCGTCCACCGAATCGACGAGGGTCTGCAGGATCGCCCAGCCGAAGCCGTCCCGCGGCACGTCGGTGTCGGGCGCCGTCGGCACCCATGCGTCGATGCGCAAGGCGTCGCGGGTGGCCTCGAAGACCACCGTCAGCGGGGCGTCGCCCAGGGCGATCGCGGCCAGCGTCGCGCATGCTTCGTCGACCGCCAGGCGGAGGTCCTCCACCGCGTCGAGGTCGAAGTCCATCCGCATGGCCAGGTCACCGGTCATGGCCCGCACCGCGGGCAGTTGCGTCGGCGAGGTGGGGACCCGCAGTTCCAGCCGCTCCGCACGCCGCTCCGCGGCGGGAGCGTCTGTCGTGTCGACCATCCGTCGTTGCTCCTTCGTTCGCACCGCTCCCGGGGCGGGAGGGGCCCGTTCATCATGGCTCACCCGCCCCCTGCTGGAGCACGAGCGACGAGCAGCTGCCTTCCCGCCGGCGGCCAGGGGGACCCACCGGCGGAAGGTGCAGTGCCGGTATGCCATGCCCAGACGCGAAGCGCGGGAAACATCGGCGTCCCGGTCTCTTCCAGGAACCACCCGAGAGTGGGACGGGGTGCCCCGTCGGGTTTGGGGCAACCCTACGGTGCCCACCTCTCCGGGGTGAGACTGCGGCGGAGCGACGTGCACGCACCCGGCTGGACCCGGCGGCGGGCCGGCCGGGGTTTCGCCTACCACGACGCCGACGGCGTGCTCATCAGAGACGACCGGCTGGACCGGCTCCGCGCGCTGGCGATCCCGCCCGCCTGGAAGGACGTCTGGATCTGCCCCTGGCCCAACGGGCACATCCAGGCGGTCGGCACCGATGCCGCCGGCCGGCGGCAGTACCGCTACCACGACGAGTGGCGGGTCAAGCGGGACGCCGCCAAGCACGAGCGGGTGCTGCAGATCTCCCATCAGCTCCCCGACGTCCGCGATGCCGTGCTGGCGGCGTTGCGCAGCCGCGGCCTCAACCGCGAACGGGTGCTGGCCTGCGGCGTCCGGCTGCTCGACCTGGGCGCCTTCCGGGTGGGCAGCGAGCAGTACGCCGAGGACAACGGCACCTTCGGGCTGGCCACGTTGCGCCGCGACCACGTCGAGGTGCGCGGGGAGCGGGTCTTCTTCCACTACACCGCCAAGGGGGGCATCGACCGGGAGGTCGAGCTGATCGACCGAGCCACCGCCACGGTCGTGCGCCAGCTCCTCGAGCGGCCGGCCGACCAGGGGGAGGAGCTGCTCGGATACCTCCTGGCGGACGGCAGCTGGCACGACGTGACCAGCGACGAGATCAACGCCTACCTCAAGGAGATCAGCGGCGCGGAGATCACCGCGAAGGACTTCCGCACCTGGACGGCGACGGTGCTGATGGCCGCCACGCTGGCCGAGGCCCCGCCGCCGAAGAGCCGGACGGCGCGGAAGAAGCTCGTCCGGCAGGCCTACCAGACGGTCTCCGAGCAGCTCGGGAACACCCCGGCGGTGTGCCGGTCCAGCTACGTGGATCCACGGGTGGTCGACCGGTTCGAGCACGGTGAGACGATCTGCGGTGCGCTCGCGGAGGCGGCGCAGGCGGCGGACGACCGGACCGCCCAGCAGGCGCTCGAGGCCGGCGTCTGCAGCCTGCTCAGCGCTTAGCTACGACGACGGCGCCCCTCCGAGGAGGGGCGCCGTCGTCGTGCAAGCCTCGCTGCAGGGGCCCGCGAGGTTCTCTTACTTCTCCGCGATCGTGAACAGGTCGATCAGGCCGGTGACCTCGAGCGGACGGGTCACGGCGCGCGTGTTGGCGATCAGCCGCAGCCCGACGTCACGAGAGCGGGCCGACTTCTGCGTCTCGACCAGCACCGCCAGGCCGGCGGAGCCGAGGAACTGCACACCACACAGGTCGATGACCAGCTCGGTGGGCTGCTGCTCGAGCTGGGTGTCCAGGGACGCGCGGAGCACCGGCGCGGTGAAGGTGTCGACCTCGCCGACCACCGTCACGGTGACCGTGCCGTCGCCGTCGTGCGACGTCGAGAGCGTGATCACGTCGTCGAAGGGTGCTTCGCCGCCGTCGGACGGGGCCGACACGTCGCGCGGACCTTCGGCGGGCAGTTCAGATGAGGTCACGGACCGCAGCTCCTCTCAGGGGCGGTGCCCAACGGGCACCCGTACGGCGGACAGCGTACTGCTGCTGCGCTGACCGTCCGACGGCTGCCCAGGACACGGTGGCGCCCCGGGCGCGACCCACCCGGGGTTCCGGACGGGCCAGCGGCTGGCTGCTCAACCGCGGCACCAAGGTAGTTGAGCGCTGATCGACGCACCAGCCCGTCCGGGGCGCCCCCTCAGCCGTCGGTGACGTGCATCGCGCGCTCCTCGGGACCCTCCCCGCCGGTGGGGGCCTCGCCGGTGGCCAGCACGTCGTCGCCCACGGTGTCGGTGCCCGAGTCGTCGGCCAGGTCGGTGTCGGCGTCCTGGTCCAGCTGCGGCACCGTGCGGTCGTGGGTCTCGGCGGCGCGCACGTCGTCCCGCTCCGTCACGTCGGGCACCTCCCGGTCCAGCCGGTCGGTGAGCGGCTCGCCCGCGGACTGCTCCACCGCGGTGGTGCCGAAGTCGGTGCTCGCGTTGGCCCGCTCCCCGGGGACCGGCGCGAACTCCGGGTCCTCGGCGAGGGCGGAGGTGGGGGTCTCGTCGTCGGCGATCTCGGGGATGCCGTCGTCCTCGTAGGAGATGTCGCGGGCGGTCTGGCCCTCGGGCTCGGTCATGGGTCCTCCTCTGCCGCGCGTGCGCGGGTCGCCGTCGTGCTGACGGGTGGAGCCGGCGGGGTCACCGGCGTCGTGGTCCCGCCCTACCCGCCGGCCGACGCGGCATGCCTTCGGCCGCTGTGGCCCGGTCACCCGCGTGGCCGGGCATGGGCCAGGCCGACCCGGGTAGCGGGGGTGCATGGCGATCGCAGACGACGTTGCTCAGATCGGGGAGCCGGTGCGCCGTTGGGCCCGTACCCAGAAGCAGGAGTACGCGCGGGGCGAGCCGCGGCCGCTGGGCGCCGACCTCGGCGCCATGGGCGTCTACGTCGGCCTGGTCGGCGCGGCCGCGGCGGCCATCCGGGCTTCGGGCAGGGAGCTGCCGGCCCGGATCCCGCTCGGTGACGCCGTCCTGCTGACCATCGGCACCTTCCGGCTGGCCCGGCGGATCGCCAAGGACCCGGTCACCGCGCCCGTCCGGGCGCCCTTCACCAGCTACCAGGGCACCTCGGGCGAGGCGGAGGTCGCGGAGGAGGTGCGGGAGCACGGCGGCGTCAAGCATGCCGTCGGCGAGCTGGTCACCTGCCCGTTCTGCCTGGCGCAGTGGGTCGGTACCGGCTTCGTCCTGGGCTACGTCGCCGCGCCGCGGGCCACCCGGCTGGCCGCGCTGACGATGACCATGGTGGCCGGGTCGGACGTCCTGCAGTTCGGCTACGACGCCATTCAGAACGGCGCACTGCAGCCGGGCGGCGACGCAGCGTCCTGATCTGCCTCGTCGGGGTGGGATGAGCCGCTGAGCAGGGCGCTCGCCGCGCCGGACGGCCCGGTGCGGACCTATCCTGCGATCTTGTCGTGCCGTCGCGGGTGACGGCGCGTGGACAGGAGGCAGTCGTGCGGTCCATCTGGCGTGGCGCGGTCTCCTTCGGGCTGGTCAGCATCGGGGTGAAGCTGTACTCGGCCACCGAGGACCACGACATCCGGTTCCACCAGGTGCACAGGACCGACGGCGGGCGGGTGAAGTACAAGCGGGTCTGCTCGGTGGACGGCGACGAGGTCGAGTACGGCGACATCGCCAAGGGTTACGAGCTGCCCGACGGCCAGTTGGTGATCCTCACCGACGCCGACTTCGACGAGCTGCCGCTGACCACGACGCGGGAGATCGAGGTGCTCCAGTTCGTCGACCAGGAGCAGATCGACCCGATCCACTTCGAGAAGACCTACTACCTCGAGCCCGACGGGGTCGCGACCCGCCCCTACGTGCTCCTGCGGACCGCCCTGGAGAACGCCGGCCAGGTGGCGATCACCAAGATCGCCATCCGGCAGCGCGAGTCGCTGGCCGCGCTCCGGGTGCGGGACGGCGTGCTGGTGCTGCACACGATGCGCTGGCCGGACGAGATCCGCCGTCCCGACTTCGGCTTCCTCGACGAGGAGGTGCCGGTCCGCCCACAGGAGCTCGCCATGGCCGAGTCGCTGATCTCGACGATGGCCGGGAACTTCGACGCCACCGCCTTCACCGACGACTACCGCGAGGCGATGCAGGCACTGCTGGAGGCCAAGCAGTCCGGTGGTGAGGTGCAGCAGGCGCCGGAGGCCGCGGACACCGACGGCGCGGCGGTCGTCGACCTGATGAGCGCGCTGCGCCGCAGCGTCGAGCGGGCCGGGGGAGCAGCACCGGCCGCGAGCGCCGCGCCGGCCGACGCCGGTGCCGACGGCGACGGCGACGGCGACGAGGAGGAGACGAAGGCGGCCAGGCGCGCCCCCGCCAAGAAGGCCGCCGCCGCCAAGGCGCCGGCCAAAAAGACGCCGGCCAGGAAGGCGCCGGCCAGGAAGGCGCCGGCGAAGGAGGCGGCGGCCAAGGCCCCGGCCGAGAAGGCGGCCGACGACGACGCCGCGGCCAAGCCGGCCAAGCGGACGTCCCGCCCGCGCAAGACCGCCTGACCCGGCGACCCCGCCCGCATGCCACCGCGCGCCCGCCCGACGCCCGGGCCCGCCGACCCGCTGGCCACCTACCGGGCCAGGCGGGATCCGGACCGGACCGCCGAGCCCGTCCCGGCCGCCGGTCGTCCACTGCCCGTCGGCGACGACGACACGTTCGTCGTGCAGGAGCACCACACCCCCCGCGGCCGTGCCGGCGAGCGGGTGCACTGGGACCTCCGGCTCGAGCGCGACGGCGTCCTGAAGAGCTGGGCGGTGCCCAAGGGGCCGCCCACCCGGCCGGGGCTGAACCGGCTCGCCGTGCCCACCGAGGACCACCCGCTGGAGTACGCCTCCTTCGCCGGCACGATCGCCGCCGGCGAGTACGGCGGCGGTGAGGTCACCATCTGGGACGCCGGCCGCTACGCCACCGAGAAGTGGGCCGACGACCACGTCACCGTCGCCTTCGACGGGGGCCGGCTGTCCGGCCGGTACGTGCTGTTCCGGCTGCCCGACGGCACCTGGAACGTGCGCAAGCTCGACCACACGGCTCCGCCGGGGGACCAGGCGGCTCCGGCGGCACCCCCCGACCCCGCGTCGGGCCGGCCGGTGGTCGCCGGGGCGCCGGAGGACCTGCCGCCGATGCTGGCGGCGATCGGCGAGCTGCCCCGCGCCGACGACCTGCGGTGGGGCTACGAGTTCAAGTGGGACGGCGTCCGCGCCCTGGCGCACGTCCGGAACGGCGCGCTCACCCTGCGGGCGCGCAGCGGCAACGACGTGACCGCCACCTATCCCGAGCTCGGCCGGCTGCCCGCCGCGCTGGCCGGACACGACGCGGTGCTCGACGGGGAGGTGGTCGCCCTCGACGCCGCCGGGCGGCCGGACTTCGGCACGCTGCAGGGGCGGATGCACCGGACCGGGCCGGAGGTCGCGCGGCTGGCCGCCGCCGCGCCGGTCAGCTACCTGGTCTTCGACCTGCTGGCCCTGGACGGGGAGAGCCTGCTGCCGCTGCCCTACACGGCGCGGCGGGACCGACTGGACGCCCTCGGCCCGGCGGGCGAGCGGTGGGTGACCACGCCGTGGTTCCGCGGCGACGTACCGGGCGTGGGTGACGGGGTGCAGGTCGCCAGTCGCGAGAACGGGCTGGAGGGCGTCGTCGCCAAGCGGCTGGATTCCCCGTACCGGCCCGGTGGGCGCGGCCCGGACTGGCGCAAGGTGAAGAACATCCGCACCCAGGCGGTCGTCGTCGGCGGCTGGCGGCCCGGTGCCGGGCGGCGGGCCGGGGGCATCGGCTCGCTGCTGCTGGGGGTGCCGGACGACCGCGGCGACCTGGTGTTCGCCGGGCACGTCGGCACCGGGTTCACCGCGACGGCGCTGGCCGAGCTGGAGCGGATCGTCACCCCGCGGTCGTCGTCGCCGTTCGTCGGCGCGCTGCCCCGCGAGGTGACCCGGGACGCGCAGTGGGTGGACCCGGACCTCGTCGGCGAGGTCGCCTTCACCGAGTGGACCCGCGAGGGCCGGCTGCGCCACCCCTCGTGGCGCGGCCTCCGCGCGGACCTCCTCCCGGCCGACGTGGTGAGGGAGCCATGAGCCGTCAGCGGGTGCAGATCCAGAACCGGCAGCTGGAGGTGTCCAACCTCGACAAGGTGCTGTTCCCCGAGGTGTCCTTCACCAAGGCGCAGGTCATCGAGTACTACGTGCAGATCGCGCCGGTGCTGCTGCCGCACGTGGCGAACCGGCCGGTCACGTTCACCCGCTGGCCCTCCGGTGTCGACGGCAAGGCCTTCTTCGAGAAGAACAGCGCCCGGCACGCCCCGCCCTGGGTCCAGCGGGTGACCATCCCCTCCCCGGGCAGCTCGAAGGGCCGGGAGACCCTGGACATGGTGCTGCTGTCGGCGGTACCCGACCTGGCCTGGTCGGCCAACCTCGCCGCGCTGGAGATCCACGTCCCGCAGTGGCGGGTCGACGACGGCGGGCAGGCCGAGCTGCCCGACCTGCTGGTGCTCGACCTGGACCCGGGGCCGGGCACCGGGGTCCTGGAGTGCGCCCACGTGGCCGCCCGGCTGCGGGAGCGGCTGGCCGCCGACGGGCTGGACCCGGTGGTGAAGACGTCGGGCTCCAAGGGGCTGCAGGTCTACGCGCCGATCCGGTGCGCGGACCGCGACCACCCGAGCCGCTACGCCAGGGCGCTGGCCCAGGAGCTCTCCCGGCAGACGCCCGACGACGTGGTCTGGCGGATGGAGAAGGCCTTGCGGCCGGGCAAGGTGCTGGTCGACTGGAGCCAGAACAACACCGCGAAGACGACGGTGGCGCCCTACTCGCTGCGCGCCCGGCCGGGTGCCACGGTGTCCACGCCGATCGGCTGGGACGAGGTGGACGATGTCCGGGCCGGCACCGACCCCGCGACCCTGCGGTTCGACACCGCCGCGGTGCTCGCGCGCGTGGCCGAGCACGGCGACCTCTTCGACGTCGACGCCCGCCGCCGGGTCGACCTGCCCGCCGGCTGAAGAAGGACCCCGCTGCCCACCGCTCGCACGCTCGCGGCGGGACCCTGCAGCAGGGCCGGGGCCGCGGTTCTGCCACGATGCGCGGCGTGTCCGCCCCTGCTCCCCGCGATGCCCGTTCCTCCGACGTCGGCCGTCTCGTCGTCCGGTGCCCCGACCGGCCCGGGATCGTGGCGGCGCTCAGCGGGCTGATGGCCGATGCCGGGGCGAACATCATCGACTCGCAGCAGCACTCCTCCGATCCCTCGGGCGGCACGTTCACGCTGCGGCTGGAGTTCTTCCTCGCCGGGCTGACCGCCCGCCGTCCCGACCTGGAGGCGGCCCTCGCGGAGCTGGCGGGGGAGTTCTCGCTCACCTGGCGGCTGACCGAGGCGGCGTACCGGCCGCGGCTGGCGGTCTTCGTGTCCAGGGCCGACCACGTGCTGCAGGAACTGCTGTACCGGGTCGACGCCGGTGACCTGCGGGCCGAGATCGCCGTCATCGTCTCCAACCATCCCGACCTCGAACCGGTGGCCCGGGCGCACGGCGTTCCCTTCCACCACGTCCCGGTGACCCCGCAGACCAAGGCGGCGGCCGAGGCGCGTGCCCTGGAGCTGATCGGGGACGTCGACCTGGTCGTGCTGGCCCGCTACATGCAGATCGTCTCGGCGGACTTCTGCAGCCGGTTCCCCGAGCGGCTGATCAACATCCACCACAGCTTCCTGCCTGCGTTCGTCGGCGCGAACCCGTACCAGGCGGCGGCCGACCGCGGCGTGAAGCTGATCGGGGCCACGGCGCACTACGTGACCCCGGAACTCGACGCCGGCCCGATCATCGAGCAGGAGGTGGCCCGGATCGACCACCGCGCCACCGTCGAGGACATGCGCCGGGTGGGTCGCTACGTCGAGCGGCAGGTGCTAGCCCAGGCGGTCACCTGGCACGTGGAGGACCGGGTCATCGTCGACGGCGCCAAGACCATCGTCTTCGCTTGAAGCGAGGCCCCCATGGCCCCCTGCAGGGGCCCGCCGCGAGCTTGCGAGTGGTGGGGGGCAGGGGTCCTTCTCTTGACCTAGTCAAGACAACGGTGTTGAGTGGGCACCGATGGAGACGACCTGGGAGCACCGGCTGCGGAATGCCGGGCTGCGTGTGACGCGGCCCCGGCTGTCCGTGCTCGACGTGCTCGCCGGGCACCCGCACGTCGACGCCGACACCATCGCCACCGCGGCCCGTGCCGTGCACCCGTCGATCTCGCCGCAGGCGGTCTACGGGGTGCTGAAGGCGCTGGTCGGCGGCGGTCTGGCCCGCCGGATCGAGCCGGCCGGTGGGCCGGCGCTGTACGAGCTGCGGGTCGGCGACAACCACCACCACCTGGTGTGCCGGGAGTGTGGTGCGGTCGCCGACGTCGACTGCGCCGTGGGGGCGGCCCCGTGCCTGACCCCCTCGGCTGCAGCGGGTTTCGTCGTCGACGAGGCCGAGGTCGTCTTCTGGGGGCTCTGCGCCGACTGCCAGGTCGCGCGCAGGCAGCACGGGTACGGAACAGCAACTGCCATCGGAGAGGGAGTGGGAGCATGACCGACGTCGCATCGCAGGCATCCGCCGCCAATGATGACCGTCCGGTCCTGACCAACCGTCAGGGTCACCCGGTCTACGACAACCAGAACCAGCGGACGGTGGGCGCACGTGGCCCGGCGACCCTGGAGAACTACCAGTTCCTCGAGAAGATCAGCCACTTCGACCGGGAGCGCATCCCGGAGCGGGTCGTGCACGCCCGCGGCGTCACCGCCTACGGCTACTTCGAGGCCGACGGGACCGTCGGGGACGAGCCGATCAGCAAGTACACCCGCGCGAAGCTCTTCTCGGAGAAGGGCAAGAAGACCGACCTGGCGATCCGCTTCTCCACCGTTGCCGGCGGCCGGGACTCCTCGGAGATGGCCCGCGACCCGCGCGGCTTCGCGGTGAAGTTCTACACCGAGGACGGCAACTGGGACCTCGTCGGCAACAACCTGGGTGTGTTCTTCATCCGGGACGCCATCAAGTTCCCCGACTTCATCCACTCGCAGAAGCCGGACCCGGTGACCTTCGAGGCGAACGTGGCCGAGCGGGCGTTCGACTTCTTCAGCCAGACCCCCGAGGCCATGCACATGGTCTCCCTGGTGTTCAGCCCCCGCGGCCTGCCGGCCACCTACCGGCACATGCAGGGCTTCGGGGTGAACACCTACAAGTGGGTCAACGCCCAGGGCGAGACCCAGCTGGTCAAGTACCACTGGCTGCCCAAGCAGGGCGTGAAGTCCTACACCGCGGCCGACGGCGCCGCCGTGCAGGCCGGCCAGCTGGGGGCGCACACCAAGGACCTCTACGACGCCATCGAGGCCGGCGACTTCCCGTCCTGGGACCTGCACGTCCAGCTGATGGACGACCACGACCACCCGGAGCTGGACTTCGACCCGCTCGATGACACCAAGGTCTGGCCGGAGGAGATCTTCCCGCTCCGCAAGGTCGGCACCATGACGCTGAACCGGATGCCGGAGAACTTCTTCGTCGAGAACGAGCAGATCTCCTTCGGCACCGGCGTGCTCGTCGACGGGCTCGACTTCTCCGACGACAAGATGCTGGTCGGCCGGACGTTCTCCTACTCCGACACCCAGCGCTACCGGGTCGGCCCGAACTACCTGCAGCTGCCGGTGAACTCGGCCAAGAACGCCCGGGTCGCCACCAACCAGCAGGGCGGGCCGATGGCCTACGGGGTGGACGACAACGGGGCGAACCCGCACGTCAACTACGAGCCGTCGATCACCGGCGGCCTGCGTGAGGGCACGTACCCCACGCACGACGAGCAGGGCCCGGAGATCGTCGGCCGGGTCACCCGCAAGCGGATCCCGCGCACGAACGACTACCAGCAGGCCGGCGAGCGCTACCTGCTGTCGGAGCAGTGGGAGCGGGACGACCTGGTCGCCAACCTGGTCGGCGCCCTGTCCCAGTGCCGCCGCGAGATCCAGGAGCGCATGGTCTGGCACTTCTTCCTCTGCGAGGACGAGCTGGGCCAGCGGGTCGGCGAGGGGCTCGGCATCACCGCGGACGACGTCCGTGGCCTGCCGCCGCTGCAGAGCCAGACCCTGTCCGAGGCGGAGCAGCAGCGCGCTGCCAACCTCGGCAAGAACGGTCGGCGTGACGTCACCGGCCTGGCGATGACGCACTGCGTGCCCAACGAGCACGTCGCCGTCGCCGGCTGACGACCACTGCACGCACCTGAGGGCGGTCACCGAGCGATCGGTGGCCGCCCTCGGGCGTGCTGTGCACGAGTCGTCACCGTGTTCGGGTGGACCCTCCGGCCCCGCTGCAGGGGCCCGCCGCGAGCGTGCGAGCGGTGGGGGGCAGCGGGGTCCTTCCTCAGTCGGGCCGGCGGTCCTGCTCGGCCAGGAACTGCTCGATCTGGGCACCGATCTCCTCGCCGCTGGGCATCTCGCCCAGCGAGCCGAGCAGGCCGGTGGATTCCCGGGCGGAGGTGAACGAGTCGTACTGCTCCTCGAGGGCGGCCACGACGGCGGTGTTATCGGTGGAACGGCCGATCTGCTCGTCGATCTCGGTGCGGTTGGCCTCGGCGGCCTCGCGCATCGTCTCGGTCGGGACGTGCAGGCCGGTCAGCCGTTCGAGGTGCTCGAGCAGGGTGAGCGAGGCGGCCGGGTAGGTGGCCGAGGCGAGGTAGTGCGGCACGTGCGCGGCGATGCCCAGCGCGTCGACGCCGGCCTCGCCCAGGCGCAGCTCGAGCAGCGCCCCGGCACTGCCGGGAATCCGCATCTCGCCCCAGTAGACGGGGTAGGACTCGATCAGCTGGCGGCGGGACGCGTGCGCGGTGACGGTGACCGGCCGGGTGTGCGGCACCGGCATCGGGATGGCCTGCAGGCCGACCACGGAGGTGACACCGAAGCGGTCGACCAGCTGCCGCACCGCGGCGGTGAACCGCTCCCAGGCGAAGTCGGGCTCGGCGCCGTGCAGGAGCAGGAACGGCGTGCCGGCGTCGTCCTCGACGGCGTAGAGGTTGATCTCGGGCGAGGTGATCGACTCGTACCGGTCACCGCTGAAGACCATCCGCGGCCGGTGGCCGCGGTAGTCCACCAGCGCGTCGACGTCGAACCGGGCGACGAGCTGGTGCGGAAGGCCGGCCAGCAGGTGCGACCCGGCCAGCGCGCCGGCGTGCGCCGCGTCGAACTCGCCGGCCAGGTCGTGCACGAGCACCAGCCCGGCACGGTCGTCGGCCGCGCGCACCGCTGCCGCACGGGCGAGCAGCGGCTCGGCGTCGGGGAGCACCTCGACGAGGTCCTCCGGTAGCTGGCGCACGGGACGTCCTCCTGCTGTTCGAACCGACCTGCCTGTCTACTGGCGGTGAAGCCGCAGGCGGCGGCGGGCATTCCCGAGGGTGCGGGAAACCGGGCTCCCCGGGCCGGGAGCCGCGGTGGAGCTGTCGGGATCGTCCTCGCGCTCGGCGTCGCGGGTCTCGGCCACCGGCTCGTCGGCGACCTGGGAGCGGACCAGCTGCGAGCCCGTGGCGTCACCGGTGAGCTCCTGCCGGGTGCCGTCCGCGGCGACCTCGGGGGCCAGCCCGTCGAGCTGGTCGCGGCCGTAGCGGTAGGCGACGGCGATCAGCGCCGTGACCGGGACGGCGAGGAAGGCGCCGATGATGCCGGCCAGGCTGCTCCCGGCGGTGACCGCGAGGATCACCACCGCGGCGTGCAGGTTCAGCCCGCGGCCCTGGATGATCGGCTGCAGGACGTTGCCTTCGAGCTGCTGGACCAGCAGGACGATGCCGAGCACGATCAGCGCGGTGGTGAAGCCCTGGTCGACCAGGGCGATGAGGACGGCGAAGGCGCCGGCCACGAAGGCGCCGATGATCGGGATGAACGCGCCGAAGAAGGTCAGCACCGCCAGCGGCAGCACCAGCGGCACACCCAGGATCAGCAGGCCCAGGCCGATGAAGAAGGCGTCGACGAAGCCGACCAGGGCCTGCTGCCGGATGAACTCCGACAGCGTCTTCCACGCCTTGGTCGACAGGGCTGCGACGTGCGGTGCCGCCCGGGGACCGGTCTGCGCGGCCAGCCAGGGAGTCCAGCGGGGGCCGTCCTTGAGGAAGAAGAACGTCAGCACCAGGGCCAGCACCAGATTGATCAGGAGGGTGCCGATCGTGGTCGCCGTCGTGACGGCGTAGCCGGCGATGTTCTGCGCGTTGCTCTGCACCGAGTTGATGACCGAGTCGACCGCGTTGCCGATCTGCTCGTCACCGAGGTTGAGCGGTGGCCCGGCGATCCACTCCTGGACCTGCTGCAGGCCGGCGGCGAACCCGTTGGCGAGGTCCTCCACCTGGCCGACCACCTGGGGTGCGATCACCGCGACGATCCCGCCGACGGCGCCCAGGAAGACCAGCAGCGTGACGATGGAAGCCAGTGCCGGTGGCCAGCCGTGCTTGCGGAGGAACCGGGTCGCCGGCCACAGCACCGTGCTGAACAACAGGCCCAGGACGACGGGGAGCAGGATGACCCAGAGCTTGCCGAGCACGTAGCCGATGACGATGAGGGCGGCGCTGATCAGCAGCAGTTGGGCGGCGGCGATCGCGACGTGCCGGGTGGCGGCCTGCATCCGCTGCGCCCGGTCCGGACCGGGCGCCGGGGCCCTCGTGCTGGCCGCGTTCCCGGCCGCGTCCCCGGTCGTCACGGCGGTCATCGTGCCGGTCGTGGTGCCGGCCGTCGTGTCATCCGGGACGGTGTCGCCGGAGGTGTTGCCGACACGAGTGGTGGCGGATGCGCCGGTGCTGCCGCTGGGGCGGTCGGAGGAGGTGTCGCCGGGCGTCTCGGGCATGCGGTGATCCCAGCACATCGCGGCCCCGGTGACCTGCCGGCCGCGCGGCCGTAGGTTGCTGGGCATGCCGAAGACCGCCACCGCCGACCGGGTCGACCGCGACGAACTCCTCGCCTTCCTGCGCAGGCGGCACCGTGCGGTGCTGATGACCCGCCGGCGCGACGGCAGCCCGCAGCTCTCCCCGGTGACCTGCGGGCTGGACGCCGGAGGACGGGTGGTGGTGTCCACCTACCCGCAGCGCGCCAAGGTGGCCAACGCCCGCCGCGACCCCGCGGTGTCGCTCTGCGTCCTGTCCGATGAGTGGGACGGGCCGTGGGTGCAGCTCGACGGCACTGCGGAGGTGCTCGACCTGCCCGAGGCGCTGGAGCCGCTGGTGGAGTACTTCCGGTCGATCAGCGGTGAGCACCCCGACTGGGACGAGTACCGGGCGGCGATGTGGCAGCAGGGCAAGTCCCTGCTGCGGGTGACCGTGCAGCGCTGGGGGCCCGTGGCGACCGGGGGCTTTCCGTCCGAGTTGAGCAAGGGCTGACGCTTGCGGGCGGCAAGGCAAGGTGCTTCACTTGCCGGGTGCCCTTCGTGCTGACCGTCGACCAGCGGGCGAGCCGTCGCAATCCCGACCGGGTCGCCGGCACGCTGAGCACCCTGGCGGACGTCCCGACGCTGCTGCGCTTCGAGCGCACGGCCGGTGACGAGTTCCAGGGTGTGCTCGACGACCCGGCCGTCGTCGTCGCGGTGGTGCTCGACCTGGTGCGGGCCGGCGGCTGGAGCATCGGAGTGGGGGCCGGGCCGATGCAGACGCCGCTGCCGGCAAGCACCCGGGCCGGCGCGGGCGCGGCGTTCGTGGCCGCCCGCGCCGCGCTCGAGGCGGCCAAGCGCCGCCCGGCCCGGGTGGCCGTCCGCGGTGCGGCGCCCACGGCGGCCGGCGACGCCCAGGCCGCGCTGACCGCGCTGGCGGTGCTGGTCCAGCGGCGCAGCGAGCAGGCCTGGGAGGCGATCGCGCTGGTGGAGGCCGGGCGCACCCAGGCCGAGGCCGCCGCCGAGCTCGGCGTCACGCGGCAGGCGGTGGGCCAGCGCCTGGCGGCGGGGCTGTGGGAGGTCGAGCGCGACCTGCGGCCCGCCACGGCGCGATTGCTGGCCCGGGTGCTGGGATGACCGTCGCCGCGGTGCTGGTGCTGGCCGTCGTCGCGCTCGCCGGGGCCGGGCTGGCGCTGCGCCCGGAGCGGGTGCGCCCCTCGACCGGCGCGGCGGTGCTGGCCGCCGGGCTCGGGGTGGCCGCGGCGCTGGCCTGGCGTGCAGGGCAGCCGTCGGACGGCCTCGTCGCAGCCGGGCTCGTCGCTGCGGTCCTCGCGGCCACCTCCGGGGGCGGCCCGGTGGCCACCGCGGTGCTGCGGGCCGCGGATCCGTCCGGCGCCGGGGCGAGCGGCGGGCCGGCCGATCCCCAGGTGTTGCGGGGTGGGGCCTGGATCGGGCTGCTCGAGCGCATCGCGATCGCGGTCACGCTGCTCCGCGGGTTCCCCGAAGGGCTCGCCGTCGTCCTCGCGGTCAAGGGGCTGGGCCGGTATGCCGAGCTGCGTGCGCCAACCGCCGCCGAGCGGTTCATCATCGGCACCCTGGCCAGCGCGCTGTGGGCCGCCGGCTGCGTGGGCGTTGCCGCACTGCTGCGCAGTTGACACCTGCGGTGCCCGAGGGGCCAGGACTCGGCTTCGCCGTTCGGCCCCCCTTGCTCCGTCGGCCCCTCTGCAGGGCCCCGCGCCGAGCTCGCGAGGCGTGGGGGGCAGCGGGGTCCTTCTTTAGTCGGAGAACACCTCGATCTGGGCGCCCATCTCCACCAGTCGCTCGTAGAGCTGCTCGTAGCCGCGGGCGATGATGTCCACGTTGCGCAGCACCGACTCGCCCCTGGCCCCGAGCATGGCCAGCAGGATGCAGACCGCCGGGCGCAGCGCCGGTGGGCAGACGATCTCCGCCGCCGACCACCGCGTCGGGCCCTCCACCAGCACCCGGTGCGGGTCCAGCAGCCGCACGTCGGCGCCCAGCCGGGTCAGGTCGGACAGGTGGATCGCCCGGTTGTCGTAGACCCAGTCGTGGATCAGCGTGGCGCCGGCCGCGGTCGCCGCGATGACGGCGAAGAACGGCAGGTGGTCGATGTTCAGCCCCGGGAAGGGCATCGGGTGCACCTTGTCGATGGGCGCCCGCAGCTGCGAGGGGTGGATCGTCACGTCGACCAGCCGGGTGCGCCCGTTGTCGGCCGGGTACTCCGCCGACAGGTCGAAGCGCAGCCCCATCTCGGCCAGGATCGCCAGCTCGATCTCCAGGAACTCGATCGGGGCCCGCCGGACGGTGAGCTCGGACTCGGTCACGATGCCGGCGGTCAGCAGGCTCATCGCCTCCACCGGATCCTCGCTCAGCGGGTAGTCGACGTCGGCGTCGAGCACCGGCCTGCCGGTGACCACCAGGGTCGTCGTCCCGAAGCCGTCGATGCCCACGCCGAGCATCTGCAGGTACAGGCAGAGGTCCTGGACCATGTAGTTGGGCGAGGCGTTGCGGATCGTCGTCGTCCCGTCGTGCCGCGCTGCGGCCAGCAGGGCGTTCTCGGTGACGGTGTCGCCGCGCTCGGTGAGCACGATGCTGCGGTTCCGGGCGCCGGGAGGGGTGACCGTGGCGTGGTACGCCCCGGCCCGGGCCTCGACCTCCAGGCCGAAGGGGCGCAGCGCGATCATGTGCGGCTCGACGGTGCGGGTGCCCAGGTCGCAGCCGCCGGCGTAGGGCAGCTCGAAGGTGCCGGCCCGGTGCAGCAGCGGGCCGAGGAACATGATGATGCTGCGGGTGCGCCGGGCCGCGTCGGCGTCGATCGAGGCCAGGTCCAGCTCCGCGGGCACGACCAGAGTCAGGTCCCGGCCGGCCTCGTCCCAGGTGGCCGAGACGCCGATCGAGGTGAGGACATCGAGGATGCGGTCGACCTCGACGATGCGGGAGACGTTGCGCAGCGTCGTCCGGCCCCGGTTGAGCAGCGAGGCGCACAGCAGCGCGACGGCGGCGTTCTTCGACGACTTGACCGTCACGCTGCCCCGCAGCGGGGTGCCCCCGCGCACCCGCAGGTGGGTCGGGCCGGCCCGGCCCACGGTGATCAGCTCGCTCTCCAGGGCCGCGGACAGCCGGCCGAGGAGGTCGAGGGTCAGGTTCTGGTTGCCCTGCTCGATCCGCGCGATCGCGCTCTGGCTGGTGCCCAGCCGCTCGGCGAGCTGACTCTGGGTCAGGCCGTGGTGCCGGCGGGCACCGCGCACGAGGGCGCCGATCTGGCGCAGGGACTGACCGGTTGCTTCCTCGGTGAGCGTCATCGGCCCCGACGGTATCTCGCAGCTGAGATCCACCCGGGCCCCGGGACGACGGATCCGGGCGGTGTGCCGACGTCGGGCGGACCGGCCATGATGGGTCCGCCGTCCGCGCTGCCAGCGCCGCCCCGTCCGCGAGGAGATCCCGTGACCGACACCCCGAGCCCTGCCGGCGCGCGCCATCCCGACCTGCTGTCGGTGTACTGCAACGACCACCTCGCCGCCGCCACCGGTGGCATCGAGCTGGTCGCGCGGATGATCGGCGCGCACCGGGGCGACCGGTACGAGGAGGGCCTGCGGCAGTTGCTGGCCGAGCTCCGCGAGGAGAAGGTGGTGCTGACGCGGACCATGGCGTCGCTGGGCTTCCCGGTGCGGCAGTACAAGCAGGCGGCCCTGTGGCTGGCCGAGAAGGCCAGCCGGGCCAAGCTCAACGGGCACCTGCTCAGCCGGTCACCGTCGAGCTCGCTGCTGGAGTTCGAGGTTCTGGCGTCCGCCGTCCGGGCCAAGCGGAGCGGGTTCGAGACCCTGCGGATCGTCGCGGAGGTCGACGAACGGATCGATGCCGCGCTGTTTGACCGGCTCATCGAGCAGGCCAACCGGCAGTACGAGTGGGCCACCGACACGCGCCGTGACGTGGCGGCCGAGGTCTTCGGTGGCGACTCCGACGTGGTCGCCGATGCCGACACGGACGCCTGAGGCCCGAACCCCGGCCGTCGCCCTGCACGGCCGGCGGCCCGCCGGTAGACACAGCGCCATGTGCCACGACCACGACAGCCGTCCGCCCGCCCCGCCCCGGTCCAGGGACGTCGCCGAGCGCGGCCTCCTGACGCTGACCGCCGCCGACGGCAACGAGTTCTCCGCCGCCTACGCAGCCCCGGCCGCCCCTGCCCGGGCCGGCGTCGTCGTGCTGCCCGACATCCGCGGTCTGCACCCCTACTACGTGGCGCTGGCCGAGCGGCTGGCCGAGGCGGGGCTGCCGGCCGTCGCGCTGGACTGGTTCGGGCGCACCGCCGGCCCGGCCGAGAACGGCACCCGGGGGGAGGACTTCGAGTGGCAGCCGCACATCCCGCAGACCACCGAGAACGGCATCGATGCCGACATCACCGCCGGCATCGAGTACCTGCGCAGCCGTACCGAGCCGGGCCTACCGGTCGTCACGGTCGGGTTCTGCTTCGGCGGTAGCCACTCCTGGCGGCAGGCGGGCGGCTCGCTGGACCTGGCCGGCTGTGCCGGCTTCTACGGGCGGCCCGGCATGGTGGGCGAGTCCGCCGCCCGGGCCACCAGGCCCACCGTGATGATCATCGCCGGTGCCGACAGCGCCACCCCCGTCGAGGACCAGCAGGCCCTGGCGGCCACCATGCGGGCAGCCGGAGCCGACGTCGACGCGGTCGTCTACGACGGGGCGCCGCACTCGTTCTTCGACCGGGCGTTCGGGGAGTGGGCCGAGGCCTGCGCGGATGCGTGGCAGCACGTGCTGGCGCTGACCGACCGGGTCGCCGCCCGGTGACGGCCCGTGGCCGGGCCGGTCGCCTAGGCTCCCGGTCGTGAGCGAGCAGCCGGATCCCATCGATCCCGAGGTCATCGAGCTGGCCGGCCGGGTGTTCGACCTGGCCCGCGCGGGCGCCACCGAGGAACTGTCCGCCTACCTCGACGCCGGCGTGCCGGCCAACCTGACCAACGACAAGGGCGACACGCTGCTCATCCTGGCGGCCTACCGCGGCCACCCGGACACCGTGGCGGTGCTGCTCGAGCACGGCGCGGACCACGGTCGGATCAACGACCGCGGGCAGACCCCGCTGGCCGCCGCGGTGTTCAAGCAGTCGGCCGAGACCGTGCGGCACCTGCTGGCCGCCGGTGCCGATCCCGACGCCGGGCAGCCCAGCGCGCGGGCCACCGCGGCGTTCTTCGAGCTGCCGGAGATGACCGCGCTGCTCGACCTGCCGCCTTCCTGACCGGCATGGCCGGCGGGCGACGCGGTGGTCTCAGTCGGGGAAGCCGGCGCCCAGCACCCGGAGGATGCCGCTGAGCCCGAGGCGCAGGCCGGCCAGCTCGTCGGCGGCGAGCGCGGACAGCAGCGCGGCGTCGGTCTCGATGTCGGAGGCGAGCAGTTCGCGGACCACCTGGAGGCCGGCGGCGGTGGGGGAGACCACCCGGCCGCGGCCGTCCCGGCTGTCCTGCACGCGGTCGGCCATCCCGGACCGGACCAGCCGGTCGGTGATCCCGGTCATCGTGGCCGGGGTGACCGCCAGCAGGTCGCTGAGGTGGTGGGGGGTGGCGCTGCCCTCGATCACCAGGATGGTCAGGCAGCGCAGCTGCTGGACGGTCAGCGGCGTGGCGAGCAGGGGGGCGAGCTTCCGCCGCATCGCGTGCTCGCTGACCTGGGCGCCCAGCCGCAGGACGGCGGCGACCGCCGGGTCCTCGGGACCGGCGGGCGGGCGGAGCGACGCATCCGAGGACATGGCACCTCCTCCTGGGAACAAGCCACGCTAGCCGTTAGTTTGTGTCGAGCAAATTACTCTGGACGCCGACCGTCCCGTCCGGAAGGAACCGCGTGTCCCGTCTCGCCGTCCTGTCCCTGCGCAACCGTGCGCTCGTCGCCCTCGCCACGATCGTCGTCCTGGTGTTCGGGCTGATCTCGGCCGGGTCGCTGAAACAGGAGCTCATCCCGTCCCTGGAGATCCCGGCCGCCGCTGTGGTCGCCACCCAGCCCGGCGCCTCGCCGGACGTGGTGGAGCGGCAGGTCGTGGCACCGCTGGAGCAGGCCATCTCCTCCGTGGACGGCGTCGTCGCGACGACCTCGACGGCCAGCACGGGCCTGGCCACGGTAGCCGTCGAGCTGGAGTACGGGTCCGACCTGGACCGGGCGACCAGCGCGCTGCAGACCGCGGTGAGCCGGGTGCAGGCCCAGCTGCCCGCCGACGTCGAGCCCCAGGTGCTCACCGGTTCGCTGGCCGACTTCCCGGTCGTGCAGCTGGCCGTGGCCGGGCCCGGGGACGCCACCGAGCTCGCCGAGCGGATCGACTCCGCCGTCGTCCCGCTGTTCGAGGGCATCGACGGCGTCCGGGACGTGAGCGTCAGCGGCGGCAGCGAGCCGCGCGTCGAGATCACCCTCGACCCCGCGGCGCTCGCCGCGTCCGGGGTGTCCCCGGCCGCGGTCACCACGGTGCTGCAGGACAACGGCGTGGTCGCCCCGGCGGGCACGCTTCCCGCCGGCGACCAGACGCTCTCGGTGCAGGCCGGCTCCCGGCTCACCTCGGTGGAGGAGCTGCGGGCGGTCCCGCTGGTCGGTGCCGGCGGCCGGGTGACCACCCTGGGCGCCGTCGCCGATGTCGCCCTGGGCGAGGCCCCGGTCACCTCGTACTCGCGGGTCGACGGTCAGCAGGCGCTCTCCATCGGCCTCACCCAGACCCCGGACGGCAACACCGTCGACATCTCGCACGCGGTCGAGGGCCTCATGCCGGACGTCCGCGCGGCCCTGGGTGAGGGCAGCACCGTGACCGTCGTGTTCGACCAGGCGCCGTTCATCGAGGAGTCGATCAGCGGGCTGGCCACCGAGGGGGGCCTGGGCCTGCTGTTCGCGCTCATCGTGATCCTGGTGTTCCTCGGCTCGGTCCGCTCCACGCTGATTTCGGCGATCTCCATCCCGGTCTCGCTGTGCGTGACGTTCATCGGACTGCAGGTCGCCGGCTTCTCGCTCAACATCCTCACCCTCGGTGCGCTCACCGTCTCGATCGGCCGGGTGGTCGACGACTCGATCGTGGTCATCGAGAACATCAAGCGGCACCTGTCCTACGGCGAGGCGCGCACCAGGGCGATCGTCGGTGGCGTCCGCGAGGTGGCCGGCGCCATCACCTCCTCCACCCTCGCCACCGCCGCGGTCTTCCTGCCGATCGCCCTGGTCGGCGGGCTGGTGGGCGAGCTCTTCCGCCCCTTCGCGCTCACCATCGCCATCGCCCTGCTGGCCTCGCTGGTGGTCTCGCTGACCATCGTCCCGGTCGTGGCCTCGGCGTTCCTGAAGGCGCCGGAGGAGGATCGGGCGGACTCCACCGAGCTGGCCCGCGAGCGCGCGGAGGCGGAGGCGGCGGAACGGCGCACCTGGTTGCAGCGGCTGTACCTCCCGGCGCTCCGCTGGGTGATCGCGCACCGTCGGTGGACCGTCGTCGGTGCCGTCGCTGTCTTCATCGGCACGCTGGCGCTGACCCCGCTGCTGCAGACCAACTTCATCGGCGACTCGGGTCAGGACACCGTCACCGTGACCGCCGAGTACCCGGCCGGCACCAGCCTGGCCGCTCAGGACGAGCGCGCCCGGACGCTGGAGACCGCGCTCGCGGACGTCCCCGGCGTCGAGACCGTGCAGACAACGGTCGGCTCGGCCGGCGGCATCGCCGCGTTCACCGGCGGCGGCGGGACGCCGCAGGCCACGTTCGCGATCACGCTGGCCGAGGACGCCGACCCGGAGCAGGCCGGCGACGCCATCCGGGCCGCTGCCGAGGAGCGGGACGACGTCGGGACGGTCACCGTGGCGGCGGCCGGCTCGGGCTTCGGCAGCTCCACCGTCGATGTGCTCGTGCAGGCCGACGACCCGGACGTGCTCGCTGCGGCCGCTGACCAGGTGCAGCAGGCGGTGCAGGGGGTCGAGGGGGCCACCGACGTCACCAACGACCTGTCCGCCGGCCTGCCGGTGGTGCGGGTGCTGGTCGACCCGATCGCCGCGGCGGAGGTCGGGCTCACCCAGGCCGAGGTCACCCGCACCCTGGCCGGGCTCACCACGGCGCTGCCGATCGGCTCCATCGACGTCGACGACCAGGCCACCCCGGTCTACCTCGACCCGACCCAGCAGCCCCAGGGCATCGAGGGCTTGCGCGCCGTCGCGCTGCCCACCCCGAGCGGCCTGGTGCCGCTGAGCCGGCTGGCCACCGTCGAGCAGGTCCAGGCCCCGAGCTCGATCACCCGGGTGGATGGCGAGCGCAGCGCGACGATCTCGGCGACACCGGCGGGCTCGGACCTGGGCACGCTGACCGCCGCGCTGCAGACCGCGCTGGACGGGCTCGACCTGCCGGCCGGCGTGGACGTCACGATCGGTGGGGTGGCCGCCGACCAGGGGGAGGCCTTCGCCGACCTCGGCCTGGCCCTGGTGATCGCGGTGGTGATCGTCTACCTGGTGATGGTGGCGACCTTCCGCAGCCTGGCCCAGCCGCTGATCCTGCTGGTGTCGGTGCCGTTCGCCGCCACCGGTGCGCTGCTGATGCTGCTGCTCACCGGTACCCCACTGGGGGTGCCCGCGCTGATCGGCGTGCTGATGCTCATCGGCATCGTCGTCACCAACGCCATCGTGCTCATCGATCTGGTCAACCAGTACCGGGAGCGGGGCCGCAGCGTGGCCGAGGCGGTCACCGAGGGCGCCCGCAAGCGGTTGCGGCCGATCGTGATGACCGCGGCGGCGACGGTGCTGGCGCTCACCCCGATGGCGATCGGGCTGACCGGGGGTGGCGTGTTCATCTCCCAGCCGCTGGCTCTGGTGGTCATCGGCGGGCTGATCAGCTCCACCGTGCTCACGCTGCTGCTGGTGCCGGTGCTCTACACCACGCTGGAGACCCGGCGCGCGAAGCGGGCCGACCGGCGGGCGCGGCACCGGGCCACCACGGCGGGCAGCTCCGCTGCCGCGCGCCCGGTGGACGTCCCTGCCGGTGTCTGAGGTCTGCCGCGGACTGACCCCGTAGGGGGAGACCGTCCGGCGGAGGCGCCAGTGCATGCCCGGCGGGGCCGATGGCAACCAGGTCAGGGGAGTGCTGCCGGGGAGGTCCCGGTCGGCGTCCCGCCAGATCCGGCCGATCCGGCCGGTCCGTACGAGGAGGCGCGGTGACCGCACCGTCGCACGTTGCCGCCCGTCCCTCCGCTGCGGCGCTGGCACTCGCCCTCGTCGGCGCGACCGACTCGCTGATCTGCGTCGCCGACGGGGACGGCCGGATCCTGCTGGCCAACCCGGCCCTCGAGCGGTTCACCGGGCGGCCGGCCGCCGAGCTGCTGGACCGCCACCTGTGGGACGTGCTGGCCATCCCGGAGGAGAGGGGGCTGGCCCGGGTCGCGATCGCCGATGCGATGGCGGGCGGGAACCTGCTCCCACATGAGGTGGACTGGCTCGCCGCCGGCGGGGGCCGGCGGCGGGTGGCGCTGCACAACAGCGTGCTGGCCGACGCGACCGGCCGCCCGTTCGCCATGGCCTTCGTCGGCGCCGATGTCACCGAGCGCCGGGAGCGGGAGGCGCTGAGCCACCGGCGGGCCACCACCGACCCGTTGACCGGGGTGGGCAACCGGCGGGTGGTCTTCGCGGCGCTGCGGCAGCACCTGGACGCCGCGACCGGCGACGGGTGCGGCCTGCTGTTCTGCGACGTCGACCAGTTCAAGATCGTGAACGACCGGCACGGGCACGCCGCCGGCGACCAGTTGCTCGTCGAGCTCGCCGGGCGGCTCCAGCAACTGTCCGGACCGGATGACGTGGTGGCCCGGCTCGGGGGCGACGAGTTCGTGCTGCTGACCCCGGGCGCGGACCCGGCCGCGCTGCAGGCGCTGGCCCGCCGGGTGGGCCGTGGGCTGCGCCGGCCGGCGCAGACGCCGGCCGGTCCGCTGCCGATCGCGGTCAGCGTCGGCCGGGCGATCGGCCGCGCCGGCGACGACCCCGACGAGCTGGTGGCGCGGGCCGACCGGGACATGTACGGGGCGAAGACGCGGCGTCGGCGCACCCGCCCGCGCCCGCCGCAGCTGACCGTCCGCATCCCCGGCTGACAGCGCACCCGGTCGCGCAGCCGGCGGCTCAGGCCCGTTCCGGCTGCGCGGGCAGGGTGACCGCCAGCACCGCCATCGCCACGCACGCCGCGCAGCCGACGAGGGCGATCGCGGTGTAGCCGCCGCTGGCGGGGTACGCCGCGCCCTCGGGGGTGGCCGCCTCCAGCAGGGTGGCGCTGAGGGCACTGCCGACCGCGAAGCCGATGTAGCGCAGCACCTGGTTCAGGCTCATCGCGCTGCCGGTCTCCCGCACCGGGACGGCGTTCACGATCACCCCGGGCAGCGCGGCGAACATGCACCCGACGCCGAGGCCGGAGACCGCCGTCCCGACGAACAGCTGCCACAGCTCCTCGCGGACCAGCCCGAACATCAGCAGGCCGAGACCGAGCACGACCGCGCCCACCGGCAGCACCGCGCGGGGGCCGGCGCGCCGGTCCAGCGGCCGGGCCAGCCGGCTGGCCACCACGCTCCCGACCGAGAACGGCAGCAGCACCAACCCGGCGACGACGATCGAGGTCCCGAAGCCGTACCCCGTCGACTCCGGGGTCTGCGCCAACCGGGGCGCCGAGGCCAGCAGCAGGTAGTTGGCCAGCCCGGCGAGCAGCGCCGTTCCGTGCGCGGTGGCGGCGCTGCGGCCGCGGGCGAGCCGCAGGTCCACCAACGGCGCCGCCGCCCGCAGCTGCCAGGCGATCCACGCAGCCAGCGCGAGGACGGCGAGCACCGCCAGCCCGACCACCGCCGACGACGTCCACCCCCGGTCCTCGCCCTCGCCGAGGGCCAGCAGCCCGGCCGCCAGGCCCACGCCGAGCAGCAGCGCCCCGGCGGCGTCGAGCCGGCGCGGCGGAACCTGCTCCGAGGGCGGGTAGACCAGCGCCGCGGCGACCAGCGCGCCGGCGCTGGCGAGCGCGCCGAACCAGAAGGCGGCGTGCACGCCGCCGAGCTCGGCGATGAGCCCGGTGACCGGGTAGCCCAGGCCGACCCCGGCCGCGACGGTGACCGACAGGGCTGCCACCGTCGACCTCGAGCGCTCGCCGGACAGCACGGTGCGGGCGGTGGCGATGGTCAGCGGGGTCAGCCCCAGCCCCAGCCCCTGCAGCCCCCGCCCGGCGATCGTCCAGCCCAGACCGAAGGGCAGCGCGGCCAGCACGCTGCCCGCCAGCACGCCGGCGAGCACCACCAGCACGACGGCGCGCCGGCGGGGCCCGTCGCCCAGCCGGCCGATCACCGGGGTGGCCACGGCGCCGACGAGCAGCGTGATCGTCAGCGACCACTGGGCACTGGACACCGGGACGTCGTTGGCCTCGGCGATCGCCGGGATCAGCGGCGCCCCGAGGCTGCTGACGACGGCGACCAGCATGCCGAGGTACAGCAGCACCGGAACCAGCCCGCGATGGTTGGCCGGTGCACCGGACGTCGTCACGTGGTCGAACGGTAGCCGCCGGGCGGGGCGGGGCCCGACGTACGGTGACGCCATGCCGGACTGGGTGCAGGACGCGGTGTGGTGGCACGTCTACCCGCTGGGCTTCGTGGGCGCCGAACCGGCCGCGCCGGCCGACGCACCCGTCGTCCACCGGCTCGGGCACCTCACCGGCTGGCTGGACTACGCCGTCGAGCTCGGGGCCTCCGGGATCGCCCTCGGGCCGGTCTTCGCCGCCAGCACGCACGGCTACGACACCGTCGACCACCTCCGGATCGACCCGCGGCTGGGCGACGACGCGGACTTCGACGCGCTGGTCGCCGCGGCGCACGACCGCGGCCTGCGGGTGCTGCTGGACGGGGTGTTCAACCACGTCGGCCGGGAACACCCCGTCTTCCGCGCGGTCGTCGAGCAGGGACCGGGCGCGCCGACCGCCTCGTGGTTCCGGCTGCGCTGGCCGGCCGGCCGGCAGCCGGGCACCGTGCCCGAGTACGACACCTTCGAGGGCCACGGCCAGCTCGTCGCCCTCGACCACTCCTCGCCGGCGGTAGCCGACTGGGTCACCGACGTGATGACGCACTGGCTGGACCGCGGTGCCGACGGGTGGCGGCTGGATGCCGCGTACGCCGTCCCGGCGTCGTTCTGGGCCCGGGTGCTCCCGCGGGTGCGGGCCGCCCACCCCGACGCCTACGTGGTCGGTGAGGTCATCCACGGCGACTACGCGGCGGTGGTGCAGGAGTCGGGGATGGACGCGGTCACCCAGTACGAGCTGTGGAAGGCGATCTGGAGCGCGCTCAACGACGGCAACCTGCACGAGCTGGCCCACGCGCTGGGCCGGCACGACGACTTCCTGGACACGTTCGCGCCGCTCACGTTCCTCGGCAACCACGACGTCACCCGGATCGCCAGCCGGCTGACCGACGAGCGGCACGTCGCGCACGCCGTGGCGGTGCTGTTCACCGTCGGCGGCACCCCGGCCGTGTACGCCGGCGACGAGCAGGCCTTCCGCGGGATCAAGGAGGACCGGGCCGGTGGGGACGACGCCGTCCGCCCGCCGTTCCCGGCCACCCCCGCGGAGCTGCTGCCCTTCGGGGCGGCCACCCACCGGCTGCACCAGGAGCTGATCGGCGTGCGCCGCCGGCACCGCTGGCTGCACCGGGCCCGCACCACCCCGCTGCACCTGGCCAACCGGCAGCTCACCTACGCCAGCACCGCGGGGGACGACCGGCTGCTGGTCGCGCTGAACCTCTCCGATGACGCGGTCCAGCAGCCCGCCCCGGCGGCCCGCGAACTGCTGGCCGGTGACGGCACCCTGCAGCGGGCAGGCACCGCGCAGGCCACCGTGCAGCTGGCCCCGCACGGCTGGGCGGTGCTGGGGGTCTGAGTCGGAGCCGGCGGCGCCGGGCCCAGTGGCGCCGACGGGCCGGGGGCGCTACCCGGGGTAGGCGGCGCAGCGCGCCTCGGTGAGGGATCTCACCGTGCCCGCGGGAAGCTGTGGCCCGGCTGTGGTGTCGTCTGTAGACGTGATGACCGCGAGTGCGCCCGCCACCCGGACCCCCCGGCGTGCCTGCGTCGTGTGGGCGGTCGGGCTGCTGGCGTACGCGGTCGCGATCTTCCACCGCGGGTCGCTCGGGGTGGCCGGCGTGCAGGCGCAGGAGCGGTTCGACGCCGGCGCCTCGGCCATCTCGTTGTTCCTCGTGCTGCAGCTGGCGGTCTACGCCGCGATGCAGGTGCCGGTCGGGATCGCCCTGGACCGGTTCGGTTCCCGGCGGCTGATCGTCGCCGGGGCGCTCACCATGGCCGCCGGGCAGCTGGTCCTCGCCCTGGCCGGCGACGTGCCGACCGCCGTCGCGGCGCGCGTGCTGGTCGGCGCCGGGGATGCCATGACGTTCATCAGCGTGCTGCGGGTGGTGCAGGTCTGGTTCACCGGCCGCACCGTCCCGATCGTCACCCAGCTCACCGGGATCCTCGGCCAGATCGGGTCGGTCGTCGCGGCGTACCCGCTGGTCACGCTGCTGCGGGACACCTCCTGGTCGGCGACCTTCAGCGGCGCCGCCGCGGTGGGCGTGCTGGTCGCCGTGCTGGTGCTGGTGGCCCTGCAGGACACCCCGGACGGCACACCGCCGGCCGCACCGGCCGGGATGGCCCAGGTGCGGGCGAACCTGGCCGCCACCTGGCGGGAATCCGGCACCCAGCTCGGCCTCTACAGCCACCTGGTCACCCAGTTCTCCGGCACGGTCTTCGCCCTGCTGTGGGGCTATCCGTTCCTCACCCTCGGCCAGGGGCTGAGCCCGGCCACGGCGGCCACGCTGCTGACCCTGCTGGTGGTCATGGGGATGGGCTTCGGCCCGCTGCTGGGCCGGCTGGTCGGACGCTGGCCGCTGCGGCGGTCCAACCTGGTCTTCGGCATCACCGTGGCCACCGTCGTCACCTGGACCGTCGTCCTGCTGTGGCCGGGCACCGCGCCGCTGTGGCTGCTCGTGGTGCTGGTCCTGGTGCTGGGCACCAACGGGCCGGGCTCGATGATCGGCTTCGACTACGCCCGGACGGAGAACCCGGTCGAGCGGGCCGGCAGCGCCAGCGGCGTGGTCAACGTCGGCGGCTTCGTCGCCTCGCTGTGCACGGTGCTCGCCATCGGCGCGGTGCTGGACGCGATGACCCCGGGTGCGTCCACCGCCTACGACCTCGATGCGTTCCGCGCCGCGTTCGCCGTGCAGTACGTGTTCTGGGCGATCGGCGTGGTCGGCGTGGTGCGGCACCGGCGCCACGTGCGGGCCCGGATGGCCCGGGACGGGATCGTCCTGGTGCCGCTGCGGGTGGCGATGGGCGCCCGGCTGCGTGGCGGGTCGGCCTACCTGCCGCCCATCGAGCGCTGATCTTCGGCGTCGTCCCGGGCGCCGGGTTTTCCCGCGCATGCACGGTGACGCAGATCACGTCAAGGCCTTGGCGTCCCCTCGGGTGCCCGATACGGTCCGCGACGGGCGGGTCCACCGCCCGTCCGAGTCGGCTCCCCGAGGAGACCCACCGTGGCAATCCAGTTCCCCGATGTCCGTACGACGACGAACGCGGCCCCCCTCGAGCCGCTCAGCGCAACGGAGATCAGCCGGGCCTCGGCCATCCTGCGGGAGCAGCGGGACCTCGGTTCCCGGGTCCGTTTCGTCTCGATCACCCTGCGGGAACCGCCGAAGCAGGAGGTCCTCGACTCCCAGCGCGGCGAGGACGCACCGCTGGAGCGAGCTGCCTTCGTGGTCCTGTACGACCGTGGCGCTCAGCAGACGATCGAGACGGTCGTGTCGCTGTCCTCCGGCGTCGTCACCGCGTGGCGGGTCGTCGAGGGCGTCCAGCCCGGCGTGATGCTCGAGGAGTTCTTCGCCACCGAGGAGATCACCCGGGCCGATCCCCGCTGGCAGGAAGCCATGCGCAAGCGCGGGGTCACCGACTTCTCCCTGGCGATGATCGACCCCTGGGCCGCCGGGTACGACCTGGAGGACCCCCTCGGCCGCCGGCTGATCCGGCCGCTGACCTTCGTCCGGTCCCGGGAGGACGACAACGGCTACGCCCGCCCGGTCGAGGGACTCATCGTCCTGGTCGACCTGGACCTCATGGAGGTCATCGACGTCCGCGACCACGGGGTGGTGCCACTGCCGGAGAAGGCGGGCAACTACATGCCCGAGCTGATGTTCGACGACGACAACCGCCCGGCCCACACCCACGTCCGGGATGACCTCCGCCCGATCGAGATCACCCAGCCGGAGGGCCCCAGCTTCACCGTCGACGGGCATGCGGTGAGCTGGCAGAAGTGGCGGCTGCAGGTCGGGTACACCCCGCGCGAGGGGCTCGTCCTGCACCAGGTCGGCTACGAGGACCGGGGCCGGCTCCGCCCGGTCGTCTACCGGGCGTCGCTGTCGGAGATGTACATCCCCTACGCCGACCCGGCCCCCACCCACCGGATCAAGAACGTGTTCGACGAGGGGGAGTACGGCGTCGGCCTGCTGCTCAACCCGCTGCAGCTGGGCTGCGACTGCCTGGGCGAGATCCACTACTTCGACGCCGTGGCCAACGACCAGGACGGCCAGCCGGTCACCATCCCCAACGCCATCTGCATGCACGAGGAGGACTTCGGGGTCGGCTGGAAGCACACCGACTTCCGCACCGAGAAGATGGAGGTCCGCCGCTCCCGCCGGTTGGTGATCTCCTGCTTCGCCACCGTCGGCAACTACGAGTACGGCTTCTTCTGGTACCTCTACACCGACGGCACCATCCAGTTCGAGGTCAAGCTCACCGGCGTCATCTCCACAGGGGCGGTCGCCCCCGGCGAGCAGCCGCGCTTCGGCAACCTCGTGGCCCCCGGCCTGTACGGCCCGCACCACCAGCACTTCTTCAACGTGCGGATGGACATGCAGGTCGATGGCGAGGGCAACTCGGTCTACGAGGTCGACTCGGTGCCGCTGCCCCCGGGCGAGGACAACCCGTACGGGAACGCCTGGGTGACGAAGAAGACCCTGCTGGCCCGGGAGAGCGAGGCCCAGCGGCTGATCGACCCGTTCGCCGCGCGGACCTGGCAGATCGTCAACCCCTCGTCGGTGAACGAGCTCGGCCAGCCGGTCGGCTACAAGCTGATGCCCGGGGACAACGTGCTGCCGCTGCAGCAGGAGGGCTCGCAGGCCTACGACCGGGCGCAGTTCGCCTACAAGCACCTGTGGGTCACCCGGAACACCCAGGGCGAGCTCTTCGCCGCCGGCGACTACCCCAACCAGAGCCGATCGCCCGGCGGCCTGCCCGAGTTCGTCAAGGCCGACCGGTCGCTGGAGGACGCCGACGTCGTCGTCTGGTACTCCTTCGGGGCGCACCACATCGTCCGCCCCGAGGACTGGCCGGTCATGCCGGTGAGCACCATCGGCTTCCACCTCAAGCCGGTGGGCTTCTTCGACGGCAACCCGGCGCTGGACATGCCGCGGTCCACGCCGGCCTGCCATGCCGGTGGCGCGACCGTCGGCTCGGCCGCCCCCGCGCAGGCATCCGAGTGACCCGCGCCGCGGAGGGCGGCTCCGACGTCCGCTCCGACCAGGGGCTCGCCCACGAGTCGATGAGCCAGGTCGAGGTGCTGTCCCAGTCGGTGGCCGGCATCGCGCCCACCGCCGTCATGGCCACCGGGCCGGCGCTGATCGTGCTGTACGCGGGAACCGGAGCCTGGATCTCCTACCTCGCCGCGATGATCATCGTGGTCCTGATCGGGTTGTGCGTCGCCCAGTTCGCCCGCCGGTTCGCCTCGTCCGGGTCGCTCTACAGCTACGTCGCCCGGGGGCTGGGGCCGGGTGGGGCGTTCGCGGCGGGCTGGGGCCTGGTCATCGGCTACACCTGCATCGCGATGGTCGGCATCGCGGGCACCGGCCTCTACCTCGGCAACTTCCTGGAGACGATCGGGCTGCCGGGGACCTCCACGACCGCGATCGTGGCGATTTCCGCCGTCACCGCGGTCGCCGCCGGGGCCTTCGCGATGAACGGGATCAAGATCTCCACCCGGCTCGGCCTGGTGCTGGAGGTCGTCTCGGTGGCCGCCGTGCTGCTGGTCCTGGTCATCGTGGTGGCCCGCAACGGGCTCGCCCTCGACACCTCCCAGTTCACCCTGGAGGGCGTCACCTTCGACGGGGTCACCTTCGGCATCGTGCTGGCCGTGCTCGGCTTCGTGGGCTTCGAGAGCGCGGCGTCGCTGGGCGCCGAGGCACGCAACCCGCACCGGACCATCCCGCGTGCGGTCCTGGGCAGCGCCGTGCTGGTCGGGCTGCTCTACATCTTCGCCTCCTACTCCTCGGTGCTCGGCTTCGGCGGCACGGAGGGGCTGGCGACCAGCTCCGCCCCGATCAGCGACCTGGCCGAGGACAACAGCCTGGGCAGTGTCACCTGGCTGATCGACCTCGGCGTCACGGCGTCGTTCTTCGCCGTCATCATCGCCAGCATCAACGCCGCGGCGCGGGTGCTGTACACGATGGGCGAGGAGGGGGTGCTGCCTTCGGCGCTGGGCCGGGCCCACGCGCAGCACAGGACGCCGCACGTGGCGATCTGGCTGATCGCACCGGTCGTCGCTGTCGTCCCGATCGTGATGGTGGCTTCCGGGACGACGCTGCTGGGCGTGTACGCCTACACCGGCACGATCGGCACCTTCGGCTACATGCTGGCCTACGTCCTGATGGCGCTCTCGCTGCCGGTGTTCCTGAGGCGGCGCAGCGAGCTGCGGGCAGCGTCGGTGGTCCTGGCCGTCGTGGTGGTGCTCGCCCTGCTCTACGTCTTCTACAAGAACGTCATCCCGGTGCCCGACTCGCCGTACGACCTGCTGCCGTGGATCTTCCTGGGGGCGCTGGTGCTGGGACTGGTCTGGTTCCTCGCCGTCCGGGTCCGGACCCCCGGGGTGGCCGCGGAGGTCGGGTCGATCGAGGAGGAGCCGGTGGCGCCGAATGCGCTGGACCACGACGGCCACGGCGCCCTTCCCGAGGAGCCCGCCGTGGCCCGCGACCGGTTGCCCGAGTCAGGTCCGCCGGTCGGCCAGGCGTGAAGGCCGACGGGGACGGCGCAGTGGCGGCCCTGGGAAGGGCGGCCGCCGCGACCGGCGTCCTGTGCATCGCGGCGCACGTGGCCACGGCCGCGGCGGGCGGCGGCCACGGCGGCCCGGTGGGCACGGCCCTGTTCCTCGCCATGGCGGTGGCGTGCCTGCCCTGCGTCCGCGCGCTGTGGCGGCACCCGACAGCCGGCGTGTGGCGGTTCACCGGGCTGATGTACGGCGGCATGCTGCTCGTGCACCTGCTGCTGATCACCGCCGCGCAGGGGTCCGCCCACGCGGGGCACCTGGCCGGCGGCCCGACCTGGACCGAGCTGGGCGTGTGGGGCGGCCTGCTGCTGGCCGGCGTGGAGGTCGTCCTCGCCGGGACGGTGCTTGCGAGCGGACGTGTCCGGGAGCAGCAGCTCGTCGGGCTCGGCGCGGGGTCGGGGTGAGGCCGGGCTGAGCCCGGCGGGTCAGTCCGGCGGGTCAGCCCGGGCCGCCGGCGGAGATCCGGTCCAGGCCGGGTCACCCAGCCGGTGGTCCGCGGCCACGGGAACGTCGGTCCGCGCACGCTGCTCGCGTCGGGGACGGCGCTCAGCCCGGCGCGGCCCGGAACTGCAGTAGCTGCCCCGGCCGCAGCTGCGCGCAGCGGTCCACCGCGTCGTCGACGACGTACCCGACCACCGGGTAGCCGCCGGTCACCGGGTGGTCGGCCAGGAAGAGCACCGGCGTCCCCGCGGGCGGCACCTGCAGCGCCCCGCGCACCATCCCCTCGCTGGGCAGCTCCCCGGGAACGGTGCGCTGCAGGGCCGGGCCGTCCAGCCGCAGGCCGACCCGGTTGCTGTCGCTGGTGACCGTGTACGCCGCGCCGGTCAGCGTCGCCCAGGCCGACGGGCCGAACCAGTCGGCGCGGGGGCCGGGGAGCACCGGGAGGGTCACCTCGCCGCCGGGCGGGTCGGCCACCGGGGCCAGGTCCACGCCCGGCAGCGGCAGCGGGCTCGTCCCGACCGGGAGGACGTCGCCGACCGCGACCACCGGCGGGCCCAGCCCGGCGAGCACGTCGGTCGACCGCGAGCCCAGCACCGGTGGGACGTCGATCCCCCCGCGCACGCCGACGTAGGTGCGCAGCCCGGAGGTGGGCACCCCCAGCCGCAGCTCCTCGCCGGCCCGCAACGGAGCGGGGGCGTCGTGCGCGACCGCCCCGGCGCAGCGGGCCCCGGTGGTGACCACGAGCAGGTCGGCCGCGGCCCGGACGGCCAGGCCGCCGAGGGTGACCTCCAGCACGGCGGCGTCCGGCGGGTTGCCCAGCAGCCGGTTGGCCAGCGCCGCCGACGCCCGGTCGCAGGCCCCCGACCGACCGATGCCGAGCGCCGCCTGCCCGGGCCGGCCGGTGTCCTGCACGGTGGTGAGCGGGCCGGTGGCCAGCACCGTGAGCGCCCGGGTCACGGTGCCGCCACCACGCCCCCTGAGGGGCCACAGTCGCGACTTTGGCCCCTCGGGACGAACCGGACCCGGACACCGGGGCGCAGCAGCGCGGCCGGGTCGCGGGCCAGGTCGAAGACGGCGACGTCGGTGCGCCCGATCAGCTGCCAGCCGCCGGGTGACGCGCGCGGGTAGACGCCGCTGAACCCCCCGGCCAGCGCGACCGACCCCGGCGGCACCCGGGTGCGCGGTGTCGGCCGGCGCGGCACGTCCCAGCCGCCGCCGTCCTGGGTGAGGTAGCCGAAGCCGGGGGCGAAGCCGCAGAACGCCACCGTCCACTCCGCCCCGGTGTGCCGGTGCACCAGCTCGGCCGGGTCGGTGCCGAGCAGCCCGGCGAGCTCGGCGAGGTCGGCCCCGTCGTAGTGCACGGGCAGCTCCACGACGTCGCCACCGGCCCGGGCGTCGGGCCGGGGCGCCGTCGTCCGGACCGCCGCCGCGACCGCCGCGAGCGTGGTCCGCGCCGGGTCGGTCACGAGGAGGACCGTCCGCGCGGCCGGGACGACGTCGACCACGCCCACCGGCGGGCGGCCGGCCAGGGCGGCGTAGAGCGCCAGCACGTCGTCGAGGTCGTCGAGCTCGACGAGCAGCGCGGTGCTGCCGCTGGGGAGGAGCCGCATCAGCGCGCGAACGGGGCGAGGCCGGTGCCGGCGGCGGTGAGCGCGGCACGGACCTGCCGGGCGATCCCGACCGCACCGCGGGTGTCGCCGTGCACGCAGATCGAGTCGGGGGTGAGCACCAGCGGGCGGCCGGCCACGTCGGCGATGGGCTCGCCGGCGGCCATCGCCACGCACCGCCGGGCGATCTCTTCCGGGTCGTGCAGCACGGCGCCGTCCAGCCGCCGGGACACCAGCGTGCCCTCGGGTGTGTACGCACGGTCGGCGAATGCCTCGGCCACGGTGGTCAGGCCGGCCTCGGCGGCCAGCCGCAGGAAGACCGAACCGGGCAGGCCGAGCACCGGCAGGGTCGGGTCGAGGTCGACCACGGCGCGGACGACGGCGGCGGCCTGCTCCTCGTGGTGCACGATCGCGTTGTAGAGCGCCCCGTGCGGCTTCACGTAGCGCACCCGGGAGCCGGCCACCCGGGCGAAGGCGTCCAGTGCCCCGACCTGGTAGATGACGTCCTGGGTGAGCGCGGCCGGCTCGACGTCGATGAACCGCCGGCCGAACCCCGGCAGGTCGCGGTAGCCCACCTGCGCGCCGATCGCCACGCCGCAGGCCACGGCCTGCTCGCACACGCGCCGCATGATCGAGGCATCACCGGCGTGGTAGCCGCAGGCGACGTTCGCGCTGGTCACCACGTCCAGCAGGGCCTCGTCGTCGCCGAGGGCCCACTGCCCGAATCCTTCGCCGAGGTCGGAGTTGAGGTCCATGGGCGGCATCCTCCTCGGGAAAACCGGTCGATGACCGGGCGGATCGGGGTGACCGCCAGGCACCGCGTCACCAGCCACGCCGGCCGGCAGGTCGCGACCAGCCTGCCGGGTGCGCGCCGACCGTAGGGTCGGCGGGGACCGCCCGGCAATCCGAGGAGCCCCGCGATGACGGCTCCGGAACGCCCCGCCCGGCCATCGGGCGCCTACCGTGCTGGCGTGCCGGACCCCGGGACCGCCGACCGCCCGGGCCCGCCCGCCGAGGTCGTCTCCCGGCTGCGGGCGGCCGGCTGCGTGTTCGCCGAGGAGGAGGCGGAGCTCCTGGCGGCTGCCGCGGCCGGCCCGGCCGAGCTCGACGACCTGGTTGCCCAGCGGGTCGGCGGCCTGCCGCTGGAGCACCTGCTGGGCTGGGCGGAGTTCTGCGGGTTGCGGGTCGTCGTGGGACCGGGTGTCTTCGTGCCGCGGCGGCGCACCGGATTCCTGGTGCGGCAGGCCGCGGCGCTCGCACCGGGCCCCGCGGTGATCGTCGACCTGTGCTGCGGTTCCGGGGCGGTGGGCGCCGCGCTGCTCGACGTCCTGGGGCCGGCGGAACTGGTCGCCGCCGACATCGATCCGGTCGCCGTCGGGTACGCCCGCCGCAACGTCGAGCCGCGCGGTGGGCAGGTGGTGGAGGGCGACCTCGACGCGCCGCTGCCCGCCGGCCTGCGCGGTCGGGTCGACGTCCTGGTCGCGAACGCGCCCTACGTGCCGACCGGCGCGATCGCGCTGATGCCCCCGGAGGCCCGCGACCACGAGGCGCGGGTCGCGCTCGACGGCGGGGACAGCGGGCTGGACGTGCAGCGGCGGGTGGCGGCCGCGGCGCCACGCTGGCTGGCCCCGGGCGGGCACCTGCTGATCGAGACCAGCGAGGCACAGGCGCGGTTGACGGCCGCGGCGGTGACCGCCGCCGGCCTGGTCGCGTGGGTGGTGCGCGACGAGGACCTGGACGCGACCGTGGTGATCGGCGCGGCCCCCACGGGCGTGGCGCCCGGTGGCCTGGGCCGGTCACGACCGGCGGATCGGCTGCCGATGGGGACGCCGTGACCCGACAGTTCGTCGCTGAGCACCCGGCGCGCAGCCCCCAGTGGTTCGACGCCGCCCACCAGGCCGACATCCGCGCGGCCTACGAACGCCTGCTCGACGGCGGCCTGACCGACCGCGGCGCCTTCGCGCCACGGCCCGAGCGGGTGCTGGAGCTCGGTCAGCTGGCCGCGGCCAGCGAGCTGCCGGCCCGGGCGGCGCTGCTCCGCTGGGGCGCGCTGCCCGCCGGTGTGCGTGCCGAGCTGCTGCACTCCTGGTACGGCGTCCGACTCGCCGCCTGACGCCGGCCGGGCCCCCAGCTCTCCCCGCAGCGGCGCTCGGGAGAGCTGGGGGCAAGGGCGGCCGGCTGTGCCGGGGTCACTGGGTCGGCGGCTCGTCCTTGCCCGACTCCTCGAGCTGGTCGGCGATCTCCTTGGTCTCGTGCACCGCCTTGTCGGCGTGCTCCGGCGGGCCGTAGACGGTGTAGAGCACCAGCGGGTTGGCGCCGGTGTTGAGGAAGTTGTGCTTCTTGCCGGCCGGGACGACGACCAGGTCGCCCTGCGCCACGTTCTTCTTCTGCCCGCCCACCACGGCCTGGCCGGTCCCGCTGACGAAGGTGAGGATCTGATCGGTGTCCTCGTGGGTCTCCTCGCCGATCTCACCGCCCGGCGGGATGGTCATGATCACCAGCTGGGTGTGCTCGCCGGTCCAGAGCACGCGGCGGAAGTCGGCGCTCTGCTCGGCCACGGTCGCGATCGTGAAGTGCTCCACGGATGTCCACCCTCTCGGTCTGTCCCTCGGCGCGCGGCGGGAGCCGGCGGCCCGGAGGGACGTCGTCGACGTTCAGTCCGCCCCCGCCTACCCGGGACGGGAGGTGATCAAGCACCGGGATGATCACCGAAGCGCTGTTCGTGCACACCGGCCTGCGGCACAGTGGTACCGGCGGCGCGACGCCGGGCGGTGCCGGTGCCCGGGCTGCCCTACCGTGCGGGGCAGTGCGTCGCGGCGCGTACGGCCGACGCGCCCAGGAGACGGGAGACGACGATGGGCGAGGGAACCGACCGGATGGGCGACGGGACGGGTGACGGGGCGGCAGGGGGCGCCGATCCGGCCGACCGGGCCGAGGTGGTCGCGGCGGAGCTGGGGCAGACCGCGCTGGACGAGGGCGTCGACGACGGTGACGTGCGCACGCACGTCACCGTCGACGGCGGGGTCGTCGTCGGCCACGACGGGTCCGAGTGTTCGCAGCAGGCGCTGGAGTGGGCCGCGGCCCTCGCCGAGCGGGCCTCCTGGCCGCTGCACGTCATCCGGTCCTGGCGGATGGTGACCGCGCCGCGACCGGCGACCTGGGAACCGGGCTACATCCCGCCGATGACCGACTACGAGCGGGCAGTGCTCAGCGACCTGCAGGCCGACGTGGTGGCGGCGCTGGGCGCCGGCCGCGCCGCCGCCGTGCACTGCCACGCGGTGCACACCGCCCCGGTCAAGGCGCTGATCGAGGCGGGCGCCGGGGCCGACCTGCTGGTCGTCGGGTCCCGCGGCCGGGGCGGCTTCCGCGGTCTGCTGCTCGGCGCGGTCAGCGACCAGATCGTCCACCACGCGCAGTGCCCGGTGACCGTCGTCCGGAGCCACCGCAAGGGCTGACCGGCGGGAGGTGCCGGCGGGAGGTGCCGGCGGGAGGTGCCGGCGGGAGGTGGTGGCGGGAGGTGGTGGACTGGGCCGGTGCCGACCCCGCCCGCCGTCCCGGCGCCCTTCATCAGGGCGCACACCCGCCTGGCCCGCCCCTCGGCCGTGCCCGAGGTGCAGGTGCACGCCGCCGACGACGTGGTCGCGCTGTGGGAGGCGATGGAGACCGATGGCGGCGGCGCCGGTGCGACGCTGCCGTTCTGGGCCGCGGCCTGGCCCGGGGGGCAGGCGCTGGCCCGGTACGTGCTCGACCACCCCGAGGTGGTGGCCGGGCGCCGGGTGCTGGACCTCGGCTCCGGCAGCGGCCTGGTCGCCGTCGCCGCGCTGCTCGCCGGTGCCACCGCGGCGGTGGCCAGCGACGTCGACCCGTACTCGCACGCGGCGATCCCGCTGAACGCGGAGGTCAACGGCGTGCGCGGGATCGAGGTGGTCGGCGACGTGCTCTCCGGCGGGCCGCCGGACGTGGACGTCATCCTGGCCGGGGACGTCTGCTACGACCGGGAGATGACCCAGCGGGTGCTGCCGTGGCTCTGGACGGCGTGGGTGGCCGGGCGCACCGTGCTGCTGGGTGACCCGGGGCGTCGCTACCTGCCCGGGGAGGGGCTGGTCGCCGTGGCGGAGTACGACGTCCCGGAGGTCGACGAGGACCAGGTCCGCCGGACGACGGTGTGGCGTCTCCCGTGACCCGCGGTGGCATCCGGCGGAATGTGGCGCACGACATTGTCACGGACAGGTAACGGCCTCTACGTTGGGGTGCAGTCCGGCCGGACGTCTCCTCCCCGACCGGGGAGCCCGCGCCGGGTGCCGCCGAGTCGCCGCACCAGCTGACCCGGTAGGTGGCTGTGGAAGAACGGAGAGCCGTCGCATGGCGCGCCTGCACCTCTGCACGACGCCCTGCAGTCCGCCGCGCTGCGGCAGATCCCGCGCCCTGGACACCTGACCCGGCCGTTCGTCCGGACCCCCGCGCGCCGCCCGGCGCGCGCGGCGCGGTGTCCGGCCGGATGCAGCCAGCCCGTCGTTCCCGTACGCCCCGCTGCACGCCCCGCTGCCTCCCCGGCGGCGCGCGGCCGGCGGCCAGCCCTCCCGGAGCTCACGCACCCCATGGACCACCGCACCTCCCTGCCCACCGCGCCCACGCAGATCCTCGAGCAGCAGTCGCCCGCCGCCGACGCCGCCACCCGCTCCCGGCGCCGCCGTCGTCCACCCACGGGCGTGCGCCGCCCCGTCGCCTTCCTCACCGCCGCGGCCGCCGGTGCCGTGGTCGTCGGTGTCGTGGTCGCCGGTGAGCCGGCGGCCTACGCCGAGGCGATCACCCAGCCCGCCAGCGTGGCGGAGCAGCTCGAACTGCAGGGCCAGTCGGCCAGCAGCATCGTCGACGCCGAGCTGCCCGACCGGCTCGGCGAGCTCGTCGCCACCCGCAGCCAGCGCGAGGCCGAGCGGACGGCGGCGGCGCAGGCCCAGGCCGCCGCCGACCAGGCCGCGATCGATGCCCGGCTCGCCGAGGAGGCCCGCCTGGCCGAGGAGGCGCGCAAGGCGGAGGAGGCCCGGGTCGCCGAGGAGGCGCGCAAGGCGGAGGCAGCCCGGCAGGCCGAGCAGGCCCGGCAGGCCGAGCAGGCCGCGGCCGCCGCCAGGTCGAGCTCGTCCCGGTCGTCGGGGTCGTCGGGGTCGTCGGCCTCCGGTTCCTTCCAGGACTACGCCCTGTCCAAGCTCGGCGGCGACGCCGGCCAGTTCAGCTGCCTGGAGAGCCTGTGGGGCAAGGAGAGCGGCTGGAACCCCACCGCGCAGAACCCGACCAGCACCGCCTACGGGATCCCGCAGTTCCTGAACTCGACCTGGGCCGGGACCGGCATCGCGAAGACCTCGGACGGCTACCGGCAGATCGACGCCGGTCTGATCTACATCGAGAACCGGTACGGCTCGCCGTGCGCCGCGTGGTCGCACTCGAAGGCCAACAACTGGTACTGACCGACCGCTGACGACGACGGTGGGAGGCCCTGCTGCCCCGGATCGGTCGGTCGGCCAGGATGGAACGCTGCACCCTCTCGAAGGAGCACCGACCGTGGGCAGACACCGCGCGCAGGAACCCGACGCCAGTGACTTCGACGCCGCGACCAGCGCGCTGGAGGACGTCACCGGCGACTACACCGTCGACGCCGCGCACACCCGGATCGGGATCCGCGCGCGGCACGCCATGGTCACCACCGTCCGCGGGGCGTTCACCTCGTTCGCCGGCTCGGCGCACCTGGACACCGGTGATCCCGGCGCCAGCTCGGTCACCCTGCGCATCGACGCGGCGAGCATCGACACGGGCAACGCCGACCGGGACGCGCACCTGCGCTCGGCGGACTTCCTGGACGTCGGCACCCACCCGGCCGTCACCTTCGCCTCCACCGGCGTCACGCAGCTCGACGCCGACGTCTACCGGGTGACCGGCGACCTGACCATCAAGGACGTTCCGCGCCCGGTGGCGGTCGACTTCACCCTCACCGGGTCGGCGCTCGATCCCTTCGGCAACCTGCGGGTCGGTTTCGAGGGCGCGCTCGTGCTGCGGCGCAGCGACTGGGAACTCACCTGGAACGCGGCGCTCGAGACCGGTGGCGTGCTGGTGAGCGACAAGATCCAGATCGAGTTCGACGTCTCGGTCATCAAGAACCCCTGAGCGCTCGCTGTGGCCCGGGCCACTGCCCGCAGGCTAGGGTGGCACTCAGTGCCACGGTGAGTCGACAAGGGAGTCCGGTATGGCGAACGCATGGTTCGAGTCGGTGGCCGAGGCCCAGCGGCGGGCGAAGCGACGGCTCCCCAAGGGGGTCTACGGGGCGCTGGTCGCCGGGTCGGAGCAGGGGCTGACCCTCGACGACAACACCATCGCGTTCGCCGAGCTCGGGTTCGCCCCGCACGTGGCCGGGTTGAGCAACGAACGCCGGCTCGCCACCACCGTCATGGGGCAGGACGTCTCGATGCCGGTGCTGATCAGCCCGACCGGCGTCCAGGCGGTGCATCCCGACGGTGAGGTGGCGGTCGCCCGCGCCGCCGCGGCCCGCGGTGTGGCGATGGGCCTGAGCTCGTTCGCCAGCAAGCCCGTCGAGGAGGTTGTCGCGGCCAACCCACAGACCTTCTTCCAGATGTACTGGGTGGGCGACCGCGACGCGATGACGGCCCGGATGGAGCGCGCCCGCCGGGCCGGCGCCGTCGGCATGATCGCCACGCTCGACTGGTCGTTCGCCTACGGCCGGGACTGGGGCAGCCCGTTCATCCCCGAGCGGATCAACTTCGAGGCGGCGCGCAGGTACGCGCCGCAGGTGCTGCTCAAGCCGCGCTGGCTGCTGGACTTCGCCCGGTCGGGCAGCGTCCCCGACCTCACGGTGCCCAACATGGTCGCCGACCCCGGTGACCCCGCGCCCACCTTCTTCGAGGCGTACGGCATGTGGAACCAGTCGCCGATGCCGTCGTGGGACGACGTCGCCTGGCTGCGCGAGCAGTGGGACGGGCACTTCATGCTCAAGGGCGTCATGCGGGTCGACGACGCCAAGCGCGCCGTGGACGTCGGCTGCACGGCGATCTCCGTCTCCAACCACGGCGGCAACAACCTGGACGGCACGCCGGCCAGCATCCGGGCGCTGCCGGCGGTCGCCGAGGCCGTGGGCGACCAGATCGAGGTGCTGCTCGACGGCGGCATCCGCCGCGGGAGCGACGTGGCCAAGGCTCTCGCGCTCGGCGCCAAGGCCGTGATGATCGGCCGCGCGTACCTGTGGGGTCTTGCCGCCAACGGCCAGGCCGGGGTGGAGAACGTGCTCGACCTGCTCCGGGACGGGCTCGGCTCGGCGCTGACCGGGCTGGGTCGCGACTCCGTCCAGGACCTCAGCGCCGACGACCTGGTGGTCCCGCAGTCCTTCGAGCGGCACCTGGGGGAGCCCGGCGAGGACGCACCGATCGTCCCGCGGTCCTCGGTGAACCGCGCCCGGCGCTGAGCCTGCTCAGCACCACCGACGAGGGGGCATCCGATGAGGGGGCAGGGCGAACGGCGGGCGCCCCCTCGTCAGGTCCCCGGCCGGCGCGGGTCGCGCCGCAGCGGGTGGTCGGCAGGCACCTCGACCAGCGCGATCTCGACGCCGTCCGGGTCGGTCACCCACGCCTCCACCAGGCCCCAGGGTTCCAGCCGCGGCTCGCGGAGGACCGGCACCCCGGCCGCGGCCAGCCGGTCGTGCTCGGCGGCGGCGTCCCGGACCTGCAGCCACAGCCGCATCCCGGCCGGCGGCCGCGCCGACCGGCCGGACACCTCCAGCAGGCCGCTGCCCAGGAAGAAGACCACGCCCGGGTGGTCGGGCGGCCCGAACTCCCGGTGCACGGCGAGACCGAGGACGTCGCGGTAGAAGGCCTGGCTGCGATCCCAGTCGGTGGGCCGGAGGAGGAGCCGGCTGCTCAGCACGTCCATCCCGGCATCCTCCCCGGTTCCCGCCCCGACGGGGGGATGGGGCCTGCCCTACCCGTCCAGCGCGGTCGTCATCGGACCGGCACCTCCGCCGCGGAGGCCTGGGCGGCGACCAGCGAGGCGTGCGTCGGGGCGTCCGGCACGTGCGCGGGCCGGCGGGCGGCGAACTCGCGGCGGAGCACCGGCACGACCTCCGAGCCGAGCAGGTCCAGCTGCTCCAGCACGGTCTTCAGCGGCAGGCCGGCGTGGTCGATGAGGAACAGCTGGCGCTGGTAGTCACCCACGTAGTCGCGGAAGCCCAGGGTGCGCTCGATGACCTGCTGGGGGCTGCCCACGGTGAGCGGGGTCTGGGTGGTGAACTCCTCCAGGGACGGCCCGTGCCCGTAGACGGGGGCGTTGTCGAAGTACGGCCGGAACTCCCGGATGGCGTCCTGGCTGTTCCGGCGCATGAACACCTGACCGCCGAGGCCGACGATCGCCTGGTCGGCGGCGCCGTGGCCGTGGTGCTCGTAGCGGGAGCGGTAGAACTCGACCATCCGCTGGGTGTGCTCGGCCGGCCAGAAGATGTGGTTGGAGAAGAAGCCGTCGCCGTAGTAGGCGGCCTGCTCGGCGATCTGCGGGCTGCGGATCGAGCCGTGCCACACGAACGGCGGGACGCCGTCCAGCGGGCGGGGGGTGGCGGTGAAGCCCTGCAGCGGGGTGCGGAACTTCCCCTCCCAGTTGACGACGTCCTCGCGCCACAGCCGCCGCAGCAGCGCGTAGTTCTCCACCGCCAGCGGGAGGCCGTCGCGGATGTCCTGGCCGAACCACGGGTAGACCGGGCCGGTGTTGCCGCGGCCCAGCATCAGGTCGACGCGGCCGTCGGCCAGGTGCTGCAGCATCGCGTAGTCCTCGGCGATCTTCACCGGGTCGTTGGTCGTGATCAGCGTGGTGGCCGTCGACAGCTGCAGCGTCGAGGTCTGCGCCGCGATGTACCCCAGGGTCGTGGTCGGCGAGGAGGAGAAGAACGGCGGGTTGTGGTGCTCGCCGAGGGCGAAGACGTCCAGCCCGACCTCCTCGGCCTTCCTTGCGATCGCCACGGCGGCCTTGATCCGCTCGGCCTCACTGGGCGTGCGGCCGGTGGTGGGGTCGGTCGTGAGGTCGCTGACGGTGAAGATCCCGAACTGCATCGCGCGCTCCAGGTGGTTGAGAGAGCAACTAACTGCTCGGTGGAACCCCAGTCACCCCGGCCGGCATTCCCGGCAGGGTCCTCGTGCTCTGCCCCTCGGGACCGGGCAGGCAGACCATGGGGTCACGTCTGCGAGAGGAGGCGTCATGACCGCTCCTGACACCCGGGGACCGTCGGACGGCCCGGTGCCCGGTTCCCCCGACCTCAACCCGTTCGCCACCGCCGAGAAGCTGATGGCCCAGTGGGAGGCCCGGCACGCCGTCGCCGCGGCCGGCCGGCGGGTCGTCGGGCCGGGCGTGCCGCAGTACCTGTCCCACGAGCGCTGCACCGAGGCCCGTTCGTCGACCGGCCCGCATGGCGATCGGGCGGCTCATCAGCGGGCGCAGCGGCAGCACCGGCCGGCACCGGACGTCCGGCCGCACTTCACCGACCTGTTCGCCTGGATGGTGCCGGTCCAGCACCACGACGACCCGCTGACCCGCCCGGACGGCCCCGGGCGCTGAACGCCGAGCGGCGAGCTGCCGTGGTCTCCCCGGAGAGGACGCCGCGGCAGCTCGCCACTCGTGCGCGTGCCGTGTGGGTCAGGACAGCGGGTCGACCGTCAGGTGGTCGTCGACGGCTGCGGCCAGGCGCGTCAGCGCCCAGTCGCCGTCGCCGAGCTGGTGGTCGATGGCGGTGAGCCGGCTGGTGTAGTGGCCGACCGGGTACTCCGCCGTCATGCCGATCCCGCCGTGCAGCTGGATGGCCTCCTTGCCGATGTGCCGGCCGGCGCGGCTGGACTGCAGCCGTGCCCGCAGGCCCGCGGTGACCACGTCGCCGCCGGCGTCGGCGACCAGCGTCGCCCACAGCACCGTGCTGCGCGCCAGCTCGAGGGAGATGTACATGTCGGCCGCGCGGAAGGTGAGCGCCTGGAACTTGTTCAGCGTCACCCCGAACTGCTTGCGCGTCCGGAGGTACTCCGACGTCGTGCCGAGGGCGGTCTCCATCGCCCCGATGGACTCCGAGCCGTAGGCGATCCGGGCGCGGCCGAGGGCCTGCTCGATGTCGGTCGTGCGGTCGGCCCCGCCCTCGCCGAGCAGTTGCGCGGGGGTGCCGTCGAAGGTCACGTTCGCCGCGCGGCCGCCGTCGTGGGTGCGGTACCCGGTGCGGTTCAGCCCCGGGGCGTCGCCCTGGACGACGAACAGCCGGGTGACCCCGCCGGCCACGGCGCTGACCACCAGCACGTCGGCGCGGGCGCCGTGCGGCACCGGCTCCTTCACCCCGCTCAGCCGCCACCCGTCGCCGTCGTCGGTGGCCTGCACCCCGCGGGCGCTCGCCTCCCACCGGCTGCCCGGCTCGGCGTGCGCGAACGCCGGCACGCTGGCGCCCTCGGCCAGCGGGCCGAGCAGCGCGGCGCGCTGCTCGACCGTGCCGACGGCGGACACCAGCCCCCCGGCGAGGACCACGCACTCGACGAACGGCTCGGGCGCCAGCACCCGGCCGATCTCCTCAGCGACGATCGACACCTCCACCGGGCCGGCGCCCATGCCGCCGTCCTCCTCGGCGAACGGCAGGCCCAGCACGCCCATCTCGGCCAGCCGCGCCCAGGTCTTCTCGTCGAAGCCGGGGTCGGCGGCGACGACGGCGCGCCGCTGGCCCCCGCCGTAGGCGCGGTTCAGCAGGGCGTTGACGGCCTCCCGCAGCGCGATCTGCTCGTTGTCGTAGGTGTACTCCACGGCGAACTCACAACCCCAGGATCGAACCGGCGATGATCTGACGCTGCACTTCGTTCGAGCCCCCGTAGATCGAGGCCTTCCGGAAGTTCAGGTAGGACGGCGTGGCCACCCGGGCCCACTCGGGCACCTGCGAACCCGCCCCGGCGAACGACGCCAGCGACGCGGGGCCGGCGATGTCCACCAGCAGTTCGGTGACCGCCTGCTGCAGTTCGGTGCCGCGCAGCTTCAGCACCGACGAAGCCGGGTGCGGCTTGCCGTCGGCGGAGTTGGCCACCACCCGGATCGCGGTGAGCTCCAGGGCCAGCACCTCGTTCTCCAGCTCGGCGAGGCGCGCGGCCATCAGCGGGTCGGCGGCCAGCGGTGCACCACCGACGCGGACCTCGCGGGCGTGCTCCTTGGCCTGGGCCAGCAACCGCTTGGTCGAGGCGACCGGGGCGACGCCGACGCGCTCGTTGCCGAGCAGGAACTTGGCGTAGTCCCAGCCGCGGTTCTCCTCACCGACCAGGTTCTCCGCCGGGACGACGACGTCTTCGAAGAAGACCTCGTTGACCTCGGAGCCGCCGTCGATGAGCTCGATGGGGCGCAGCGTCACGCCGGGGGAGTCCATCGGGAGCAGCAGGAAGGAGATGCCGCGCTGCCGCTTGGCCGCCGTCGGGTCGGTGCGCACCAGGCAGAAGATCCAGTCGGCGTGCTGCCCCAGGGTCGTCCAGGTCTTCTGCCCATTGACCACCCAGGTGTCGCCGTCCCGGACCGCCGTGGTGCGCAGCGAGGCGAGGTCGGAGCCTGCGTCGGGCTCGGAGAACCCCTGGCACCACCAGATGTCCAGGTTCGCCGTGGGCGGCAGGAAGCGCTCCTTCTGCTCCCGCGAGCCGAAGTTGGCGATGACCGGGCCGACCATGGTCGCGTTGAAGGCCAGCGGCGGCGGCACGCAGGCGGCCATCATCTCCTCGTGCCAGATGTGCTGCTGCAGCGGCGTCCAGTCGCGGCCGCCCCACTCGACCGGCCAGTGCGGCACGGCCAGCCCGGCGGCGTTGAGCACCCGCTGGGCCTCGACGAACTGTTCCTTGGTCAGTTCCCGGCGGGCCGCGACCGCGTCCCGGATGGGCTGCGGCACCTGCGTGGTGAAGAAGGTGCGCATCTCCTCCCGGAACGCCTGGTCCTCGGGTGACAGGTGCAAACGCATCGGGCCTCTTCCCTGAACTCGGCTGCCGCCATCACGATCGGACGCCTGGCCGGGCGTCCGGACCGAACATCCCACATCGGCTACTGGTGAGTATCCCCAGGGTCGGGGATCCGGCGACCGGGTGGCCGCCGGCGCGTGCCCTCCCTCGGAGGGGGGAACTCCGGGTCGACCGGTGAACCGGTGCCGTCGGTGGGCCGATGGTCTCTGCAACGAGCCGGATCGACCGGCCGTGGCGAGGGACGGGGCGATCGGTGACAGTGCGGGCGAACGCGCCGACCGGGCAACCGGTGCCCCCCGACGTCATGGCCGCGGTCTTCCACACCGCCATCCTGAGCGACCGGATGGCGCTGCTGGTCGTCGAGGTGGTCGGCCGCCGGCGGACGGTCGTCTGGACGAACGACAAGGCCGTCGAGCTGCTGGGCTACGCCCCCGAGGACCTCAGCGCGCTGCCGCTGGAGCAGCTGCTGCCCAGCCTGGGCGGCGGGGAACTGCGGCTCCTGCTGCGCCGCGAGCGCGCGGTGCAGATGACGCTGCCCGTGCGGTCGGCCAGCGGTGCCCCGCTGGAGTGCATCGTGCGGGCCAACCCCGACCAGACCGGCCGGCTGTGGACCCTTCGCGTCTTCACCGTCGACGCCGGTGACCAGCGGGTGTCCCGGGCGACCGCCGATGCCCACGAGCGGCGCTTCGCCACCCTCACCGAACGCTCGCCGATCCCGACGCTGCTGTCCGAGCAGGGCATGCGGCTGGCGCACGTCAACGACGCCTTCTGCGCGCTGGTCGGCCAGCAGGCCGAGCACCTGCTGGGCACCGGCTGGCTGACCAGCATGCACCCCGACGACCTCGACGCCGTGCTCGAGCAGGCCGCCACCGTGCTCGATGGCGGCGAGGGGGAGGTGCAGGCCCGCCTGGTCCGGGCCGACGGGACCGTCCGGACGACGGTGATCCGCTTCGCGCACCTGTTCACCCCGGGCGTCGGCGCCGGCTTCGTCGGCACCATCGAGGACATCACCGAGCGGCTGGCCTTCGAGACCCGCCTCGCCCACCAGGCGCACCACGACCCGCTGACCGGCCTGCCCAACCGCACGCTGCTGGCCGAGCACGTCACCGAGCGTTTCGACCCCGCCGGGTCCGGGCTGGCCTGCATCTTCCTGGACCTGGACAACTTCAAGGTGGTCAACGACTCCCTCGGCCACGCCGCCGGCGACGACCTGCTCGTGGAGGTGGCGACGCGGCTGCGGTCCACCGTTCGCCCCCACGACCTGGTCGCCCGCTTCGGCGGGGACGAGTTCGTCGTCGTCTGCGAGGACGTCGACGAGGCCGACGTCGTCGCGCTGGCCGAGCGCATCGGGGAGGCCCTGCGCCGGCCGCTGCGCATCCGCGGGGTCGACCACCGGCCGCAGGCCAGCATCGGGGTCACCGTGCAGACCGGCGAGCACGTCTCGGCCGAGGAGTTGATCCGCGACTGCGACATCGCGATGTACCAGGCCAAGGCCGGGGGGCGCGGGCGGATCACCGTTCTGGACCACCTCGCCCGCGCGCAGGCCCGCGACAAGCTGCGGCTGGTCGCCGACCTGCGTGCCGCGATCGAGGCCCGCGACATCACGCTGCTCTACCAGCCGATCTTCAGCACCCAGGACGGCACGCCCGTGGCCGTCGAGTCGCTCGCCCGCTGGGAGCACCCCGAGCGTGGCGCCATCAGCCCGTCGACGTTCGTCCCGCTCGCCGAGGAGAACGGCCTGGTCTCGGCACTCGGCCTGCTCGTGCTGGACGAGACGTGCCGGCAGCTGGTCGAGTGGGACCGGGTGCTCGGCGAGGACGCACCGGCCCGGGCCAACGTCAACGTCTCCGCGTTGCAGCTCGACGGGAACCTGTGCGGGCACGTCGAGTCGGCACTGCAGCGCCACGGGCTGGCACCGCGCCGGCTGTCGGTGGAGATCACCGAGTCGGCGCTGGTGAAGGATCCCGCGTCGGCCCGGGCGGTGCTGCTGCAGCTGCGCGACCTCGGCGTGGAGCTGGCGATCGACGACTTCGGGACCGGCTACTCCTCGCTGGCCTACCTGCGGCACCTGCCGGTCACCAGCCTGAAGGTCGACCGCTCCTTCGTCGCCGAGCTGGCCGACGGCCACCCGGAGATCACCACCGCCGTCATCGCCCTGGCGCGGAGCCTGAACCTGCATACCGTCGCCGAGGGGGTCGAGACCGCCGAGCAGGCCGCCGAGCTCACCCGACTCGGCGCCACCTACCTGCAGGGCTTCAGCCTCGCGGAGCCGATGGGCGGCGACGTCCTCGCCGCCTGGTTCGCCGGCCGGCGGAGCGCGCTGCGATGACCGCCCTGCCCCAGTTCAACCTGCCCCAGTTCGACCTGCCCCTGCTCGACCAGCCCCACACCGCCCGGAGAGCCGACATGCCCACGACCCTCGCGGCTGCGCCCGTCTTCGACATCGAGGCGGTGCTGGCCAGCATCGACTCGATGGCTGCCCAGAAGCCCGTCGCCGCCCAGATCGTCTCGGTGGCCAACGCCGACGGGGCCAGCGCCAAGGAACTCTCGGCGGTGCTCGCCTCCGACGTCACCTTGGCCGGCCGGGTGCTGAAGCTGTCGAACTCCGCCTACTTCGGCATGCGCGGCCGGGTCACGTCGCTGCAGTTCGCCGTCACCGTCGTCGGCTTCACCACCGTGCGAACGATGGCCACCGTCGCGCTGACCGACCTGGACGACGAGTCGCAGCTGCCCGAGGACTTCTGGGACGTCAGCACCCACCTGGCGCTGGCCGCCGCCGCGCTGGCCCCGCGCTTCGGGGAGCGCCCGCAGGACGCGCTGTGCATCGGGCTGCTCGCCCAGCTGGGTGTGGCGCTGCTGCACCACAACGACCCGGAGGGCTACGCGGAGCTGAGCGCCGCCCAGCCCGGCGCGGCCGGCCGCCGCGCCGCCGAGGTGCAGCGGTACGGCATCCACGCCCTGCGGCTGACCTCGGTCGCGCTGGAGCAGTGGGGCTTCCCGCACACCATGGTGTTGCCGCTGCGGGAGGTCGACGACCTCGGCTCCCCGGGGGGCGGCCTGCTGCGGACCGCCTTCGAGCTGGCCGGGCGGCTCTGCCTCGACGGTCACGAGAAGGTGCCGGTGCCGGTGCTGTCCGGCGGCCGGCTGGCCGAGCGCGACGTCACGACGGTGCTGGAGTCGGTGCGCGCCCAGGCCGACGAGCTGCGCCGGGCGCTGCTCGGCTGAAGAAGGATCCCCTTCGCAGGCTCAGGGTCGGCCCCCGAAAGGGGGCCTCACGGCAGCCGGACGACGTCGGCCGTGACGCACCCGTCACCGGTGAGCCGGGACGGCGCCGGGCTGTCGTAGACCACCAGCAGCCGCGGGTCCGCAGCCGGACCGAGCAACCCGAGCCCCTCGGCGTGGTCGTCACCGACGCCGAAGGGAAGCGTCAGCTCCCGGGTGAGCAGCTCGCCCCGCACCACCTGGGGCGCCTCGGTGGTCAGGGCGCCGTGCCAGCGGAACACGTGCACCGGCCCGTCCAGGTCCATCGTCGGGCCGGCCAGCACCAGCAGGTCCTCGCCGTGCGGGCACAGGTCGCGCACCCCCAGGCCGTCCAGCCGCAGTACGTGGGTGCGGTACCGGCGCCCGTCGTCGACCGGGAGCAGCTCCAGCCGCCCCGGGTCGTCGGGGTGCACCTCGGGGCGGAGCTCCAGCACCACCGCCCAGCCGCGCAGCACCGGTCCGCGCAGGCCCAGGTACACCCGGGGGCCGGCCACCGCGATGCCCTCGACGTCCAGCCCGTTGTCCTTGCCCGGGATCGGGAGGAACGGGCCCAGGTGCTCGTCGTCGGCCAGCAGATCGCGCAGGTCGGTGCCGTGGGCGCCGAACACGGCCGCCCGGTGCCGGCTGCCGGCCACCGCCAGCTCGGGCACCAGGGTGGGCAGGCCGTCGACGTCGGCTACCGGGATGCGCACCAGCACCTGCCGGTTGGCCTGGCCGGTGACCTTGGCCAGCCGGCGCAGCGCCTTGTCGCCGGAGTGCTTGGCCTTGATCTGCCGCCGGCGCAGGCTGTGCGACCCGACCGCCCACAGGAAGTGGCCGTCCCGGGCCAGCCCCTCGATGTCCGGCTCCTCCGCGGCGTCCTCCCCGGGCAGCTGGACCAGGTCGGCGAGCCGGTAGGTGGTCTGGTCACCGAACTCGGCCGGGTCGTCGGGATCGTCGGCGACCAGCCGTTCCACCGTCGCGGTCTCGTCGCCGGCCACCCACAGCACCGGGCCGTCGCTGCGGACGGCGGACAGGTTGGTGTGCGTGCCCGCCGCCCGGGCGTCGTGCCCGAACCGCAGCCGCACCGTGCGTTCGACAGCCACCCGGTCAGCGTGGCACGGGGCCGGTCCGTGGGGGAGGGTGCACCAGCCGGGCAGCGCGGGCACTGTGGAGGCGTGTTCGACGTCGACTTCATGGCCCTGCTGACCCGCGAGGTGCTGCGCGAGCGTGCACCGGCGCTGATCGCGGAGGCCTGCGCCTGGAGCGTCGGGCTCTCCGACCAGCCGCACCACCTGCGGCGTGGCGGCCGGCTGGTGGCCACCGGCGTGACCATCGGCGTGCGGGCGGCCAGCGGGCAGCCGCTCAGCGGGGAGGAGGACGGCCGGCTGGAGCTCGGCGACGCCCGGCCGGGCAGCTTCCAGGACGCGCTCAACGCCCTCGACCCCGACGGCGCCGTCCACGCCGAGCGCTTCGACGCCCAGGTGCTGGAGCCCTTCGTGCTGGCCACCTGCGTGCAGGCCGCCGAGCGGGCCCGCGCGACCCGCCGCGCCGCGTGGCAGGAGCTGCTGGACGAGCTGGGGGAGGACGGCCGCGACCTGGTCGAGGTCGTCCGGGTGGGGGAGTGGGAGGCGCCGCTGCGGATCGACGCCGAGCACCTGGTGCTCGCCGCGCTGGGCACGGTGCCGCTGGTCGAGGTGGAGGCCGAGGGGCTGCCGCTCTCGCTGGTCCGCGCGGCCGAGGGGATCACCCGCACCGCGGCCGCCCCGGCCCCCGCCCCGGTCACCGAGCCGGCCGGCGACGACCTGGCCGGAACCCTCTTCCTCGCCCGGGCCGCGCTCGACGCGGCCGGTCTGACCGTGCCGGTGCCGCGGGCGGAGGCCGAGGCGCTGGTGCGCGCTCTGCTGGCCGAGGGTCTGCTGCTGGAGGAGGTGCCGGCGGTGCTGCCGCACCTGCCGGTGCAGCCGGAGACCGCGGCGGAGGTCCGGGCGATCGTCGCGGCCGCCGAGCCGGGTCTCTGACCGGCCGCGCCCCGCGGCCGCCGGATACTGACCCGGTGACCGTGCGCCTGCGCTGTGGCGATGCCGAGCTCGCCGTCGACCCCTCGACCGGAGCCCGCTGGAGCTCCTGGCGGGTGGCCGGCCTGGAGCTGCTGACCAGCGCCGACGTGCCGCTACCGCCGGGCATGCGGTCGGGCACCTTCGTGATGGCCCCCTACGCCGGCCGGCTGGGACAGGGGCGGGTGACCCTGGCCGGGGTCGATCACCAGCTGCCGCGGCTCGCGCCGCCGCACGCCATCCACGGCACCGTGGCCGAGCGGGCGTGGGCGGTGGTCGACGCCGACGACACCACCCTGAGGTGCGCCACTGACCTCGGCGACGGCTGGCCGGCCCGCGGACGGCTCGAGCAGCGCCTGGAGCTGGGCGCCGACTCGCTGGTCAGCGAGCTCGTCCTGCACGCCGAGGAGGCCATGCCGGTGACCATGGGCTGGCACCCGTGGTTCGCCCGCCGGCTGGCCCGCGGTGCGGACGCCCGGTGGTTGCTCAGCGGCGGGGAGCAGTACGTGCGGGGGCCGGCCGGTCTGCCCACCGGCGAGCTGGTCCCGCTCCGGCCGGGGCCGTGGGACGACTGCTTCCGCGGGTTCACCGCACCGCCCGGGCTGCGCTGGCCGGGGGCGCTGGAGCTGCACGTCGAGTCCAGCGCCGATCACTGGGTGCTCTTCGACGAGCGCCCCGGCGAGCTCTGCCTGGAGCCGCAGACCGGGCCACCGGACGCGCCGTCCCTCGGCCGGGCGACCGAGGTGCCGGCCGGCGGACGCCTGCGGCTGCGCTGCACCTGGCGCTGGCGCGCGTTGCCGGTGGACGCGGAGTCCTAGCCCGGCCGGACCGGGGCCGCGGGGCCGGGGGGCCTCGGGGCGCCTTCGGCCACGAAACGGTCACGGCCTCACCCCTGGACCCCTAGTGACCTTGACAACACGGGAACGGCCCAGCACTGTCACCGCGATAACGAACGGCCGTTCGCACAACGAAAACCCGGCCGGGGACACCGTGGCCGTGGGTCCGCGTCCCTCGCGGGTGACCGGTCCGGACGTACTACCTGCCGGAGCACACACGTCAGCGGCGGCCCTGGCCGCGCAGAACGGGGAAGAGGCACCACGTGACCGTCAGCGACGACGTCCCGCCCGCCACGAGCGCCGGCCGCCAGGCCGCGCGTCGGGGCGTCCGGGCATGAGCGAGACGACCGTCTCGACGCCCACGCCGACCGAGCAGCCACCGGCGCCGCGCCAGCCGCGGAACGGGTTCGGCCGGACGCTGCTGGCCCAGGAGTACCTCGGCGTGCTCATCGCCACGCTGGCGCTGGTCCTGCTGATCGGCGCGTTCCACCCGCGCTTCCTGCAGTTCGACCAGCTCATGGCGATCCTGAACCAGGCCACCTACATCGGGATCCTGGCCTGCGGGATGGCGTTCCTGCTGGCGATGCGCGAGCTGGACCTGTCCGTCGGCTCGGTCTACGCGCTCACCGCGCTGGCCTGCGCCATGCTCACGACCGCGGGGATGAACCCGTGGCTGGCCGCCGTGCTGGCGATCGTCGCCGGCGGTCTCCTCGGCCTGTTCAACGCCCTGCTCATCCAGTACTTCGGCCTGCCGTCGATCGTGGCCACGCTGGCCACGCTGGCGATGTTCCGAGGTCTCACGCTCGCGCTCAGCGACGGGACGCAGGTCCTCGGCCCCCCGGTGGACGACCCGTTCTCCCAGGTGATCAGCGGCGACGTCCTCGGCGTGCCGGTGACCGGCATCGTGCTGGTGGTGGTCGTCATCGTGCTGACCGTGGTGCTGCGGGCGACGCCGTTCGGATACCGGGTCAGGTCCATCGGCTCCAACCCCGACGCCGCGCTGTTCAGCGGCATCCCGGTCAACCGGGTGCGGATGCAGGCCTTCGTGCTCAGCGGCGCCCTCGGCGGCCTGGCCGGCGTGCTCACCATCGGTTACCTCGGCGCTGCGGATCCCAACACCGGCAGCGGCTACGAGCTGCTCGCCATCGCCGCGGCCGTGATCGGTGGCACGTCGCTGGCCGGCGGCAAGGCCACCATCGTCGGCGCCGCTCTCGGCGCTGTCCTGCTCGGTGTCGTGGCCAGCGGGCTGGCCTACTTCAGCGTCCCGATCAACTGGAACCAGTTCGCCACCGGCGCGGTGATCCTCGGGGCGGTGTCCCTGGACAGCGCCGTCCGCCGCCGCCGCCGGGCGCGCGCCGGCAGCGGTACCCACCTCTGAGACGTCCGGTCGGCCCGGGCACCTCTCTCCCTTCCTCCCCGCGGAGCCGTTCCGGTCCGCGGGGGCGTCACCCCGTACCACCCCGACTCACGTCCATCTCAGGAGGAACATCGTGCGTACACGATCAGCGTCGACCGTGCGTACCGGCCCCGTGGCCCGCGGATCTCGCGTGCTGGTGGCCGGCGCCATGGTCGTGCTCATGGCTGCCTGCGGCAGCAGCGGCGGCGACACCGAGGACAGCGAGGGCGGCGGTGACGCCGCTGCGGCCGCGGAAGACCTCCAGATCGCCTTCATCGGCGCCGACGGCAGCCAGAACTTCGCCATCGAGATGATGGAGGGTGCGGAAGCGGCCGGTGAGGAGTTCGGCGTCGACGTCCAGGTCATCGCCCCGACCAAGCTCGACGGCCCGGCGCAGGTGAAGATGTTCGAGGACGCGATCCGGACCGCCCCCGACGGCATCGCCATCGAGACCCTGACCCCCGACCTGCTGACGCGTGCCGAGGCGCGCGCCGTGGACGCGGGCATCCCGGTCATCGCCGTGGACACGCCCCCGCTCCCGGGCTCCGGCATCACCACCTACATCGGCAACGACAACATCGCGGCCGGCGAGATGCTGGCCGACGAGGCGATCCGCATCCTCGGGGAGCAGGGCACCACCGAGGGCAAGGCCGTCGTCGCCAGCCCGATCCCGGGTGTGCCGACCCTCGACCTGCGCGCCGAGGGCATGGCCAAGGCGTTCCAGGAGCAGCTGCCCGGCTTCGAGGTCGTCGGCCCGGTGGCCAGCGCCCCGGACCCGACCGGCAACTACGCCGCCTGGAACAACCTCGTCTCGGCCAACGCCGACGCCACGGTGTTCATGGACTCCGGGGACGCCGCGCTCGCCTCGCTCGCCCGGATCAACCGGGAGAAAGGCGGCAACCTGCTCACCGGCGCGTTCGACCTGAACAAGGCCGGGCTGGAGGCCGTCGCCGACGGCACGAACTTCGCCACGGCCGACCCGCAGCACTTCCTCAAGGGCTACCTGGCCACCCGGATGCTGATCGAGAACGCCCTCGGTGAGAACGAGATCCCCGAGGGTTGGTGGGTGAGCACGGCCGAGCTGGTCACCCAGGAGAACGTGGCCGAGATCCAGGCCCGCCAGGAATCGCGCGAGGCGAAGCTGGAGTACTACAAGCCGCTCGCCGAGGAGCAGTTCGCCAACCCGCCGATCCAGCCGCTGGAGGGCTGAGACCAGTGCTCGAGGCGCAGGGCATCCGCAAGGCCTACGGCGGCGTCGTCGCCCTGGCCGGGGTCGATCTGACCGTTCGGGCCGGCAGCGTGCACGCGCTGCTCGGTGAGAACGGTGCGGGCAAGTCGACGCTGGTCAAGGTGCTCGTCGGCGCCGTGACCCCGGACGCGGGTGTCCTGCGCCTGGGCGGCAAGGACCTGACGGTCGCCAACACCGCGGACGCGGTGGACAAGGGCATCGCCGTGGTCTCCCAGGAACTCAGCCTGTTCCCCGACCTGGACGTGCTGTCCAACCTCTTCCCGATGCGGGAGTACAAGCGCGGTCCGCTGGTCGACCGGCGGGGAATGGCGGCCAAGGCCCGGCCGGTGCTCGACGAGCTGGGTCTCGACCTGGCGCTCGACGCGCCGGTGGAACACCTGCCGCTGGACCAGCGCCAGCTGCTCGAGATCGCCCGGGCACTGGTCACCGACCCGGCGGTGCTGATCCTCGACGAGCCGACGTCGGCGCTGCACTCCCGGGAGTCCGAGCGGCTGCACGACGTGCTCCGCCGGCTGCGCACCCGGGACGTGGCGGTCGTGTACGTCTCGCACCACCTGGAGGACGTCCTCGCCGTCTGCGACGAGGTGACGATCATGCGGGACGGGCGGGTGGCCGTCCCGTCCGTGCCGGCCAGCACGCTGACCGTGGACCGGATCGTCCAGCACATGCTGGGCGACAAGGTCGCCGCGGTCGTGGAGGAACGCGCGCACTCGGGGGCGCTGGCCGTCGAGCCGGGCCAGCCGGCGTTGCGGCTGGAGAACGTCACCGTCCCCGGGCAGTTGCAGGACGTCGACCTCGTCGTCCCCTGCGGCCGGGTGGTCGGCCTCGCCGGCATCGCCGGCGCCGGGCACCGCGCCGTGCTCGACGTGGCCTCCGGGGTGGCCCGGCCCAGCCGCGGCCGGGTCGTGCTGCCCGACGGCAGCCCGCTCAAGGCCGGGCTGCGCGGCGCCATCAGCCAGGGCGTCGCCATCGTGTCCGGTGACCGGAAGCGCTTCGGCGTCATGCTCGACAAGCCCATCTGGGACAACATCGGCCAGGTGAGCTCGGTGGCGCTGCGCCGCGACGGCATGGTCATCCGGGCCGGCAAGGTGCGGGAGCGTGCTGCCGAGCACGTGCGCCGGCTGGGCATCAAGACCCCGTCGGTCGACCTGGAGGTCGGCATGCTGTCGGGCGGCAACCAGCAGAAGGTGGTCTTCGCCAAGTGGCTGGAGGCCCGCCCGACGGTGCTGCTGCTCGACGACCCGACCCGTGGCATCGACGTCGGCGCCAAGGCCGAGATCTACGGCCTCTTCCGTGAGCAGGCCGACAACGGGGCGGTGCAGTTGGTGGCGTCGTCGGACCCGCGGGAGCTCGCCAGTGTCTGCGACGAGGTGATCGTCTTCTACGACGGCAAGGTCTGCGCCCGGCTCAGCGGGCGGCACCTCGATGCGCACACGCTGCTCGAGGTGATGAACACCGGCATCGCGCCGGCCGACGCCGCCTGAAGAAGGGGCCCCGCTCGGCCCTGCTGCAGGGTCTTGCCCTGAGCTCGCGAAGGGCGGGGGGCAGCGGGGTCCTTCTTCAGTGCTCCAGGAAGTCGGCCAGCTCGGTCGTCGCCGACAGGTACGGGGAGTGGTCCGCGGGCAGCTCGAGGACGTCGGTGCACGGGTTGTCGGCGATCATCCGCCGCTGCAGCGCCGGCGGGATCGCCCGGTCTTCGGTGCAGACCACGTAGCTGCGGGGGATGTCGTCCACCCCGCCGCCCAGCGACACCGGGGTGACGAACGGGAGAACGGGCTGTCGGCCCTGACGCTCCAGCGCCCACTCCGTCCGCTCCGCGGAGGTGGTCCCGTAGAAGACCCCCCGGCAGGCCTCGGCGGACATGTCGGCGACCGGCGGCTCGCCGCTGACCGTGATGTTGGCCTGGACGCCGTCCCCGGCGCCCTCCGGCAGATCGGTCAGCCCCACCAGGCTCTGCTCGTCGCGGGGCAGGAAGGCGGCCACGTACACCAGGCGGGCGATCCGCTCGGGGCACCGGGCGGCGGTCTGGGTGATGACGACGCCGCCCATGCTGTGACCCACCAGGACCGCCTCGTCCGGCGACTCGGCCAGCACCGAGCAGACCCGCTCGGCGTACGCGTCGAGGGTGACGTCCGGTAGCGGTGTGGTGTCCGCACCCGACCCGGGCAGGTCCGGGGCCGAGACGGTGTGACCGCGGCGTCGGAGTTCGGCGGCGAGGGGTTCCCAGCACCAGCCACCGGCGAACGCGCCGTGGACGAGGACGAATCGGGTCATGCGGGGGCTCCTCCGGGTCGGTCGTTCGGGCGTTCTCCTCCGGCGCAGGACGCGATGGCGTCGACGATCGCGTCGTAGCCGGTGCACCGGCACAGGTTGCCGCTGATCGCCTCCCGGATCTGGCCCTCGGTGGGGGAGGGGACGCGCTCGAGCAGGTCCTCGGCGGCGAACAGCATCCCGGACAGGCAGTAGCCGCACTGGAAGGCGTTGTTCTCCCAGAACGCCGACTGCAGCGGGGTCAGCGCACCGTCGGTGGCCAGGCCCTCCAGGGTCTGCACCTGCGCGCCCTGCTCGGCCACCGCCAGCCGCAGGCACGACTTGGCGATGAGGCCCTCGACCCGCACGGTGCAGGCGCCGCAGTCGCCGGTGCGGCAGCCGCTCTTCGGCCCGGTGACGCCGAACCCGTCGCGCAACGCGTCGAGCAGCAGCGCCCGGCCGTCGACCGCGGCGGTGCGCCGTTCGCCGTTGACCGTGAGGGTCAGGTCGACCGTGCTGGTGGTGGTGGGGTCGCTCACGCGCGCGTCTCCTGGATCGTCGTGCGGGCCGCCACCAACGCCATGGTCAGCGCGCGGCGGGCGATGGGGGCGGCGACCGCCGCCCGGTAGCTGCCGGGAGCGAGCAGGTCGTCCCAGGGCTCGTCGACGGCGGCGCCGGCCAGGTGGGCGGCCTCCCGGACGCCGTCGTCACCGGGGGTGGTGCCGACCAGGGCGGCGTCGACGTCGACCCGTAGCGGGGTCGCGGTGACCGCGCCCAGCACCAGCGACACCTGCCGGCAGACGCCCTCGTCGCCCAGCCGGACCAGGGCCGCGGCGGTCGCGATCGGCCAGGAGCTGCCACCCCGCTTGAGCTTCACGTAGCCGGACCCGGCGCCGGCGGTGGACGGCACGTCGAAGCCGGTGAGCACCTCGCCCGGCAGGAGCGAGGAGTGCATGGCGGCCGCGAACAGCTCGGCCACCGGAAAGCGTCGCTCGCCCTCCGGCCCGACGGCCCGGGCGACGGCGCCGCAGGCCACCAGCGCACCGGGAACGTCGGATTGCGGCCGGGCGGAGACCGCCGACCCGCCCACCGTCGCCTGGCTGCGCAGCGCCCAGCCGCCGGTGATGCCCTCGGCCATGGTGTGCAGCAGCGGGGCGTGCCGGAGGACGTCCGGGCTGGCCAGCAGCTCGGCGTAGGTGCACATCGCGCCCACCGAGAGCCCGGAGCCGGTGCCGGTGACCCCGCCCAGCCCGGCGCGGCGGAGGTCGACCAGCCGGGCCGGGCGGGACTCCGCGCGGCTCATCTCCGGCAGCACCCAGGTGCCGCCGGCCAGCACCCGCGCGTCCTCGCCGTCCCCGCCGGCCGGGGCCGCGGTGTTCAGTGCCTCGATGCAGCCGGCCAGGCTGTCGGGGGCCACGTAGTCGAACCGGTGCGGGATCACTGGCCCGCCTCGAGCAGCGCGGCCAGCACCCGCGGCGGGCTGACCGGGGTGGCCTCGAGCGCGGCGCCCAGCGGGGCGATCGCGTCGTTGACCGCGTTCACCACCGCGGCGAGCGCGCCGGAGAAACCGGCCTCGCCGACGCCCTTGGCGCCCAGCGGCGTGCCGGGGGCCGGCGTGCACAGGTGGCCGAGCTCCACCCGGGGCAGGTCGATCGCCCGGGGCAGCAGGTAGGTCTTGAAGCCGGTGCTCGCGGGAACGCCGTCGGCGTCGAAGACGAGCTCCTCGCCCAGCGCCGCGCCGATGCCCATGGCGACACCGCCGGTCACCTGGCCGTCGACGAACATCGGGTTGACCACCGTTCCGCAGTCGTGCGTCACGACGTGCCGCAGCAGGGTGACCGACCCGGTCTCCGGGTCGACCTCCAGCAGGGACGCGTGCACCGCATAGGGGTAGGTCGTGTAGGTGTTCATCCGGCCGAGCTCGTCGGGCACCTGCCGCACGTTGGCCGGACGGTAGGTGCGCGTCGACTCCAGCCTCGGCTCGATGTCCAGCCCCAGCAGGTAGCTGAGGGTGTGGACGGCGCCGGCCACCGCCGGGACCGGTAGCGCCCGCTCGGGATCGCCGGCCACCTGCGCCATCCCGTCGCCGAGCACGATCGCCTCCTCCGGTCCGGCGGACAGCATCGCCCGGGCGGTGGTGTGCAGGGTGGCGACCAGATCGCGGGCGGCGAGCACCGCCGCGTTGCCGCCGGTGATGATCGACCGGCTGGAGATGTTGCCGAAGCCGTAGGGGCACAGGTCGGTGTCGCCCTGGACGACGGTGATCTCCGACATCGCGACGCCGAGCTCGTCGGCGACCAGCTGGGCGATGGCGGTGTCGTTGCCGGTGCCCGGTGAGGTGACCCCGGTGAGCACGGTGACCTGCCCCGAGGGGCTCATCCGCACCGTCGAGGTGTCGAAGGCGGCGACCAGGGCGCCGGGGATGTCCGCGCTCTCCGGCATCAGCTCGAACCCCAGCCCGATGCCGACGCAGCGGCCCTCCGCCCGCGCGGCGGACTGCATGGCCCGGGCCGCCGGGTGGTCCAGCAGCTCCAGGGTCAGGTCGAGGGCGGCGGCGTAGTCGCCGCTGTCGAGCTCCAGGCCGGAGGTGTGCGTGTGCGGAAAGGCGTCGGGGGCGAGGAAGTTGCGCCGGCGGACCTCGGCCGGGTCCAGGCCGGTGGTGACCGCGATCCGGTCCATGATCCGCTCGAGCAGCAGGGTGGCGCTCTCCTTGCCGAACGGCTTGGTGCCCACCCACGGCGCCTTGTTGGTGGCAACGACGGTGTACCGGACGTGGCAGTGGTCCAGCGCGTAGCCCAGCCCGGTGGCGAGCGCGCCGACGTGCGCCATGCCCCAACCGTGCGTCGCCGCCCCCGCGCCGTGGTCGGAGACGGCGTGCACGTCCAGCGCGCGCAGCCGGCCGTCGTCGTCGAAGGCGACCCGGTAGGCCAGCCGCTGGTCACGGGCGGCGGGCAGCAGGGCCGCCGACCGCTCCTCGACCCACTTCACCGGGCGGCCGACCAGCCGGCTGAGCACCGGGGCGATGAAGTCCTCCCGGTTGCCGTACATCTTCAGCCCGAACGAGCCCCCGATCTTGAGCGCGATGACCCGGATCGAGCCCTCGGGCAGCCGCAGCGTCGAGGCCAGCACCGTGCGCATCACGTGCGGGTTCTGGGTGGTGGCCCAGACGGTGAGGTGCCGGCGCCGGGAGTCCCAGTCGGCCAGATAGGTGCGGGTCTCCATCGGGGCCGCGTTGCCGCGGTGGCCGCGCAGCTCGCCGTCCAGCACGTGCGCGGCCGACGTCGCGACCTCGTCGAAGTCGTCCGGGCCGACCTCCCGGGCGATGATCACGTTGTCGCCCCACTCGGGGTAGAGCAGCGGCGCGTCCTCGGCGAGCGCGGCGTCCGGGTCGAGCACCACCGGCAGCAGGTCGTAGCCGACCTCGACCAGCAGCGCGGCCGCGGCCGCGTCGGCCGGGGTGAGTGCGACGACGGCGGCGACCGGCTCACCGACGTGCACCACCTTGCCCACCGCCAGCGGCCGGACGACGGCGTGGTGCCCGCCCAGGTGCCCGGCGTCCAGGCCGTGCGGGATCTCGTCGGTGACCGCAGCGATCTCCGCTCCGGTGACCACGGCCAGCACGCCGGGGTGCGCCAGCGCCGCCGTGGTGTCGATCGACTCGATGGTGGCGTGGGCGTGCGGTGAGCGGACGAGCGCCGCGTGCGTCGTGCCGGGGACGGTGACGTCGCCGGTGTATACCGCCTGGCCGGTCAGGTGCGCGTCGCCGTCGTGCCGCTTGACGCGCTGCCCGACCGAGCGCCGGGGGAGCGTCGAGGTCACCCGGCGGCCTCCTGGACCACGAGGTCGATCTGGGCGTGCCGGTAGGGGTTGCTCACCCCGTACCGCTCGGCACCGGCCGGGTCGTCGGCCGGCTCGAAATCGCGCACCAGGCTGCGCTTGACCGCGAAGACGGCGTCGGAGTCCAGGTACGGGCTGCCGGACACGAAGATGTGCGTGGTGACCTGGGTGTACCCGGGGGCGTCGGCGATGAAGTGGATGTGCGCCGGCCGGTTCGGGTGCCGCTTCGTCGCCTCGAGCAGCTGGCCGACCGGGCCGTCGGTCGGGATCGGGTAGTAGCTGGGCACGACGGTGGTGAACCAGAACCGGCCCTCGTCGTCGGTGGTGAACAGGCCCCGGCCGTTGCCGGCCGGCTGCACGTCGGGCACCTGGACGTCGTAGAAGCCGTTCTCGTCGGCCTGCCACACGTCGACCTGCGCGCCGGGGATGGGCGTCCCGTCGGTGGTGAGTACCCGGCCGGTGACGACGCACGGGGTCCGGCCGCCGACCAGGTCGATGCAGTCCCCGTTGTCCCGAACCGGCGACTCGGTCATGTGGAAGGGGCCGAGCACGGTGGCCTCGGTGGCGCCGGCGACCTTGCGGTGGTTGATGTTCTCGACCAGGGCGGAGATGCCGAGCACGTCGGAGAGCAGCACGAACTCCTGCCGGACGTCATCGCACTTCTGCCCGGTGCGGGTCAGGAAGCCGATCGCCGTCTCCCACTCGTCCATGGTCGGCTCGACCTCGCGGACGGCGGCGTGCAGGTGCCGGACGAACGCGCCGAGCAGCTCCTGCAGCCGGGCGTCCGGGGCGCCGGCGAAGCTCTCGACGACGGCGTCGGTGACGGTGTCCTCGGTGATGTCCTCGGCGAGCTCCTTGGGAACGGCCGGAGCCGGGGTGTCCTCGGCGCGGGGGACGGTCATGAGGGGTCTCCGTTCGTGAGCGGGATGACGGGCAGCAGGATCGACGAGGGCCGCGCGGTGTCGTGGTAGACGGTGTGCAGCGTCGTCCGCGAGCTGGTGACGTGGTAGGGCACGTACTCGGCGTTGGTCGCGCCGGCCACGCCGGTCGGCACGTCCATGGCGCTGATCTCCACGCAGATCCGGTGGCCCTTCTCGAAGGTGTTCGCCGTCGCGAGCACCTCGATCTGGTACTCCACCACCTCCCCGGGCGTCACCGGCTCGGCGGCGGCGCGGGTGAGCTTGTGGAACGGCTTCCACTCGGTGCTGCGCTCGGGGTCCAGCGCCCGGTTGGAGGCCTTGAGCCAGCCGCGGGTGAGCTCGCGCTCGGGCAGCGTGGGATCGAGCTCGCGCTCGCCCTCGCGGACGGTCATCACGTGCGGGTCGGGGCCGATGTCCTTGAGCGAGACGATCCAGTTGGTGTCGGGCTGGTCGATCGCGGCGAACAGCGTCACCTTGGCCGGGCCGGCGATCAGCATCGGCTCGCTGAGCGGCTCGCTGATGAAGCGGAGGGTCGACACCTTCCGGGTGTGGGTCAGCGGCATCTGCACGAAGGAGTCCGGCGGGACGACGTCGTCCACCGAACCGGGCACCCACGGCTCGGGCTTGAGCCGCTCCCAGCTGTTGAGGTAGAACGGCGTCCACCGCGTCTCGGGCAGCGGCCAGTCGCTGCCGGTGCGCCACTCGTTGGTGCCGGTGACCCAGTAGCGCACCGGCGGCTCGTCGAGGACGCCGGTGTCCAGGCCCTTCAGCCAGTGGTCGTACCAGCGCAGGATTTCCGAGTGCAGCCCGTGGAAGGGCCGCTCGAGGTGCGCCGGGCCGGTGAACAGCAGCTTCTTGGCCGAGCCGGCCAGGTGTCGCCAGTAGGTCTGCGCGCCCTGCAGGTGCGTCTTGTAGGTGTAGGCGTACCAGCCCGAGCCGGTGTAGACGGGGATGTCGATGTCGGCGAAGGAGGCCTCGCTGCGCTCGAGCACGCCCGCGGCCTCGAACGGGTCGATGAGCACGTTGAAGTAGGCCGGCATGTGCTGGCCCTTCATCGACACCACGTTGTAGAGGTGCGGGTGAATCTTGTAGTCCGGGTTGTCCATCGCCTCTCGCCAGAGCGCCTCGCGCTCGGGTGGCAGCTCGCCGGGGGCGCCGCGGTCCTGGTGGAAGGTGCCGAAGTGGCCGACCAGGTAGCGGAACAGGTGGACGACGCCGCCCGGGTACTCCTCCCGGAACCCGCCCAGCTCGCCGTAGGCACCGCGCGGGTCGAACGGGAAGATCGCCTTGAGGTGCGGTGGCTTCTGCCGGGCGACGTGCATCTGCTCGGCGCCGAAACCGGAGATGCCCACCATGCCCACCGAGCCGTCGCACCAGGCCTGCTGCGCGATCCACTCGATCAGGTCGTAGGAGTCGTACTGGCGTGAGCCGCCGCTCTCGGACTTGCCGACGCCGCGGGGCATGCCCACGACGTGGATGTAGCCGCGGGAGGTGAGGAACCGGGTGTCGCCGGCCTCCATCGGCCCGCTCCACAGCGGCGACCAGGCCGGCTGCGGCGGGATCGCGGCGGACATGTCCGGGCCCTGGATGTCCTTGTTGTAGATCGCGAAGGCCAGCAGCGCGGGCAGCACGTCGGAGGTGTCGGGCCGGTAGATGTCGACGCACAGCCGGACGCCGTCACGCATCGGCACGTAGACATCGCGCTCGACGACCATCCCGTCGTACTGCGGAGCGCGGTCGTAGTTCGAGGGGACGTGCTCGGGCGACGACGGCGTCGACATGGGCAGCCGGGGCCTTCCTGCTGGGTCGGCCGGGTGCGGGTCACCGGGCGCGGGGGTGTGGGCACGGTCACGCTAACCCCGCGCTCCGGGTCCTCCTGTCCACTGCGCGCGACCGGTGGCCGGGATGCGCGGCCGATCCGCCGGGGCCGGGCGGCGCGGGCGGGGGAGTGTCTAGGGTTCGGCCGATCTGCGTCCGTCCCCCAGAGGAGCTCCCGTGGCCGACTACAACCCGTTCTCCAGTGGCGTGGAGCCGGCGCCGACGACCGCGAGGGTGCGGCGCCTGGTCACCGGCGTCGACGAGCAGGGCCGGTCGACGATCGTGATGGAGGATGTCGCGAAGCACGCGACCGTCGGCCACGACACCCCGACCTACGTGGCCACCCAGCTGTGGCGCACCGAGACCGCACCGGCGGACAACACCGGCCCGGTCGTCGACCCCTACGACACCGACGCCCAGCTCAGTGTGGGCCCCTCGGAGGTCGGCACGATCTTCCGCACCCTGGAGCTCCCGCCGGACCGCGACTGGCGGTTCGACGCCGAGGGCAACGAGATCCGGCCGCTGGCGTTCCACACCACGAAGTCGATCGACTACGCCATCGTGCTCAAGGGCGAGATCTACGCGGTGATGGACACCATGGAGGTCAGGATGACCGCCGGCGACGTGCTCGTGCAGCGCGGCACCCGGCATGCCTGGGCCAACAGGTCCGACGAGTCGTGCCTGCTGGCGTTCGTGCTGATCGGCGGGAACCTGCCGGGCTGAGGACCCGGGGTCACTCCGCCGCGCCGCCCAGCGTCCGCGACGGCAGCTCGCCGAACCGCTCCCGGTAGGCGGCGGAGAACCGGCCCAGGTGGGTGAACCCGCACCGCTGGGCGACCTCGGTGACGGTGCCGCTGCCCTCGGCGAGCTGCCGCCGGGCGGCGTCCAGCCGCACGGTGCGCAGGTGGGTCATCGGCGCGATGCCCAGGTGCTCGGCGAAGCTCTCCTGCAGCCGCCGCACGCTGCAGCCGGCCGCCACCGCCAGGTCGGGAACGGTGAGCGGCTCGTCGAAGTGCGCGTGCAGGTGGTCCAGCGCCCGGCGCAGGGTGCGCGGCCGCAGCGGCGTCTCGGCCCCGCGCAGCGCGTCGGTCAGCTCGTGCCGCTGCGCGGTGAGCAGCCCGGCGACCAGGGTGCGCATGTACTGCTTCCGCACGAGCGCGCCGTCCAGCAGCCCCGGCCGGTCGACCTCGGTCATGATCAGCTGCGCCAGCGCCAGCCACGAGCGGCCGGCGCCGTTCCGCAGGTCGAAGCTGGGGGCCAGCCGTACCGGGCCGGTCACCGGCCGGCCGAGCAGCGCGCCCAGCTCGCCCTCCACCAGCTCCCGGCTCAGCTTCAGGCCGATCAGCTCGCTGCCGGCCCGGGCCCGCAGCACGTGCGTCCGGCGCGGGCTGTGCACCGAGGCGTGCCCGGGCCGCACCGTCACCTCGTCGCTGCCGCTGACCGCCGTCAGCGACCCGGACAGCGCCAGGTTGACGTGGTAGGTGGTGGTGTCCTCGACCGGGGTGACCTCGACGTCCCCACCCGGCCGGATGTAGCCGAGGGTGAAGTCCGGGGTGTGCACCGCGTGCAGCACCGAGGTGCCCGGGAAGCGCCGGCTCGCGCCGGGCACCACCGTGGCCGGGTAGTAGACGCTGTTGAGCCGGGCGGCGAACTCGTGCACGTCGCTGGAGCGGCACAGCGGGAACCGGTGCAGCGGCAACGGCGCCAGGGTCATGTCGCTCCTCGCTGGACGAACGGCGTCCCGATCGGACGTCGCCCACTCAACCACTCCGCCGACGGTGCGGAGGGCCCAGCCGCACCGGGCTCCCCCGGGAGGGGCGGGCCCGTCGCCAGGGCCGGGATCGAGGAGCACGGGCACGACGGCTCAGGGGTTGGTGGCGCAGGGGGCGGTGGCCGGCCGGCCACCGCCCCCTGGGCTCACTTCGTCGCGGCCCGCTCCTGCTCGTAGCGCTCGGTCATCGTGGCGACCGCCTGCAGCTGCTGGGCGGCGTAGTCCTCGCGCTTGCCCATGGCCCGCTCCTTGGCGCCCAGCGTCGCCTGCGCGTGGCTGACCTGGCCGCCCTGGAAGTGCGGCATCACGTGCTGGGCGATGAGCTCGTAGGAGCGCTTGGTCGCCTGCGGGTCCGCCCACTCGTGGGCCAGCAGCAGCATCGCGCCGAAGCCGCCGTTGGACTGGTCCCACAGCCGCTGCACCTGGGCCCGGGCGTCCTCGACCGTGCCGATCGCGCCGATGCCGGCCTCGTTGATGAAGTCGATCATCTCCTTGACGTCGCCGCCCTCGACCGCCATCTGCGGGAACGCCGCCGTCTTCTGAAAGTACCGGAACCACGCCTCGATGCCGTGCTCGACCTCCCGGTAGGCCTGCTCGCGGGTCTCGGCGATGTGCATCAGGCCCACCAGCCGCCAGGCGGACCGGTCGACGGTCTTCCCGTGCGCCTCGGCCTGCTCCTGGACGACGTTCCAGTGGTGGGCCAGCGCGTCGAACCCGTCCTGGGTCAGCGTCGCGCCGATGGACAGCAGACCCACGCCGTGGGTGCCGGCCATCCGGGGGCCGGTCGGCGAGGCGACGGCGGCGACCGCCACCTCGAAGTGCGGCTGGGTGTACGGGCGCAGGTGCAGCCGGGCGTCGATCAGGGTGTGCGTCCTGGTCTGCGCGGTGACGGTCTCCCCGTGCAGCAGCCGCATGATGATGTCCAGGTCGACCGGCAGCAGCTCCCGGGTGTCGGTCGGGTTCATGCCCAGCATCATCGAGTCGGTGGGCAGTGACCCCGGGCCGCAGCCGAGCATGGCGCGGCCGCGGGTCAGGTGGTCGAGCATGACCATCCGCTCGGCCACCCAGAGCGGGTTGTGGTAGGTGATCGACGTGACGCCGGTGCCGAGCTTGATCCGCTTCGTGCGCTCCGCGGCCGCGGCGATGAAGATCTCCGGGGAGGCGATGATCTCGCTGCCCGCCGAGTGGTGCTCGCCGATCCAGGCCTCGTCGTAGTCGAGGCGGTCGAGGTGCTCGACCAGTTCCAGGTCGCGTTGCAGGGCCAGGGTGGGGTTCTCCCCGGCCGGGTGGAACGGGGCCAGGAAGATGCCGAACCGCAGCCTGTCCATGGGTCCTCCTCGAATTCGTCCGGTGGACGCCGAACGTAAGCTGCGTCACACCCGCCCCGGTGTAAAGGATCGGAACGGTCGGCCGGGCCGGGGATCGTGAGGAGAGCGCGTGGAGACGGCGGTCCGGCGGGCCTGGGAGCGGTTCCAGCTGGGGCAGGAGCTGTCCGGGGTCCGGGAGGAGGTCCTGCAGTCCTGGCGGCGGTCCCGGCTCTCCGGCGTCGACCCGCAGCGGATCGCCCTGCCGCACGACGAGCCGGACACCGACAGCCGGTTCGCGGGGGTGGCCGTGCCGGTGCTCGCGCGGATGGCGGAGCTGCTGGTGGGCACCGACACCGCCCTCGCGCTCACCAACCGGTCCGGTCAGGTCGTGTGGCGGTGGGTGTCGGATGCGGCGCTGAACCGGTCGCTGGACGCGATGGACATCGTCGAGGGCTTCTACTTCGACGAGGAGCACGCCGGTACCAACGGGCTGGGCACCTCGCTGGAGAACGGCCGGGTGGTCACCATCCGGGGGGACGAGCACTTCAAGGAGCCCTTCCACCGGTTCACGTGCGCCGCGGGGCCGGTCCACCACCCGCTCACCCGGCGCGCCGTGGGGGCGGTGAACGTCACCTGCCGGGCCGAGCACACCACCCCACTGCTGGCACCCACGGTGACGCTCCTGGTCCGGGAGGTCCAGGAGGCGCTGCTGCAGGCCGCCGGCGACCGGGAGCGCCGCTTGTTCGACGCCTTCCTCGCCGAGCGGGCGGGCACGGTGGCGCCGGTCCTGGTCCTGGGGCCCGACGTGCTGATCGCCAACCAGGCGGCCGCCGAGCTGGGCATCGACCACCACCGGTGGTGGTCCGGCGTGCTCGCCGCCGTCGAGGACGGCGGCCCGGTGCAGCTGCCCGAGCTCGACGCCCGGACGGCGACCCTCCGCCGAGTGGCCGAAGGGGGCCGGAACGAAGGAGTGGTGGTCACGGTCGGGCCGCGCACGCCCGGCACGCCGGGTGGCCCCCCGGCGCCGTCGTTCGCGCGGACGCCGGCGCGCCGGGCTGCGGACACCGTGCGCCGGGTGCTGGACACCGGCGGGTTCCCGGTGGTGCAGGGCGAGCCCGGCACCGGCCGGGCCACGCTGCTGCGCGAGGTCTGCGGCGAGCGAGCGCCGGCCGTGCGCGTCGTCGACGGCGCCGCCAGGCCGGACTGGGCCGACGACGGTTCCGCCGTGGTGCTGCGCAACCTGGAGCGGCTGCCGCTGACCGGTGCCGGATCGGCGGAGCTGGTGGCCGGCCTGGCGGCCGCGGCATCGGCCGGGACGCTGGTGGCTGCCTCCGTCGGCGCGACCGTCACCGTCGAGATCACCGAACTGCTCGACGGCCTGGTGGCCACCCTCGTCGAGCTGCCGCCGCTGCGGGCGCGGCCGGAGGAGATCACCCCGCTGGTCCAGGAGCTGAGCCCGCCCGGCACGCGCTGGAGCGCGGCGGCGCTGGCGGTGCTGGCCGGGAACCCGTGGCCGGGGAACGTCGCCGAGCTCGGGCTGGTGGTGCGGCGCGCGGTGGCGGCTGCAGCCGGCCGCCTGGTCACCGTCGACCACCTGCCCGCCCCGGTGCGGACGGCGCCCGGTACCCGGCGGCGCACCCTGCTGGAGCGGGCCGAGGCCGCCGTCATCGCCGAGGTGCTCACCGCCTGCGCCGGCAACAAGAGCGCCGCGGCCAGGAAGCTCGGGCTGTCGCGGCCCACCCTCTACGCCAAGCTGCGCGCCTACCGGATCTGAGCGCGGTTTCCGTCCGCGGGCCGCCGGGCAGGGGAGCGGTATGGCGATCGCGACGATCAACCCCACCACCGGCGAGACGCTGACGACCTTCGATCCGTTGTCCGACGAGGCGCTGGAGGAGAAGATCGCCGGCGCCGCGACGGCCTTCGCCTCCTACCGGCTGACGACGGTCGAGCAGCGGGTCGGCTGGCTGCGGGCCGCGGCCGACGTGCTGGACGCCGACACCGACTCCGTCGCCGAGCTGATGACCACCGAGATGGGCAAGACCTTCGCCTCGGCCCAGGCGGAGGTCGGCAAGTGCGCGAAGGCGCTGCGCTACTACGCCGAGCGCGGCCCGGCGTTCCTCGAACCCACGCCGTGCGACGCCGAGGCGGTCGGGGCGCAGGACGCCTACGTCACCTACCAGCCGTTGGGCGTCGTCCTGGCCGTCATGCCGTGGAACTTCCCGCTGTGGCAGGCGATGCGCTTCGCCGCCCCGGCGCTGATGGCCGGCAACGTCGGCCTGCTCAAGCACGCCAGCAACGTGCCGCAGACCGCGCTCTACCTGGAGGAGCTGTTCGGCAGGGCCGGCTTCCCGGCCGGTGTCTTCCAGACTCTGCTCATCGGCTCGTCGACCATCGAGCGGGTGCTCCGCGACGACCGCGTCGTAGCGGCGACGCTCACCGGCAGCGCGCCGGCCGGCCAGTCGGTGGCCGCCATCGCCGGCGACGCGCTGAAGCCCACCGTGCTCGAGCTCGGCGGCAGCGACCCGTTCATCGTGATGCCCTCGGCCGACCTCGATGCGGCGGCCGGGGTCGCGGTCACCTCCCGCAACCAGAACAACGGGCAGAGCTGCATCTCGGCCAAGCGGTTCTTCGTGCACGCCGACGTGGCCGAGGAGTTCACCCGCATCTTCGCGAACAGGATCGGCGCGCTGACCGTCGGCGATCCGATGGACCCCGACACCCAGGTCGGGCCGCTGGCCACCGAGTCCGGCCGGGACGACGTCGAGCAGTACGTGGAGGACGCCCGGTCCAGGGGCGCCACCGTCGTCGTCGGCGGAACGCGCCCCGACCGGCCGGGCTGGTTCTACCAGCCGACCCTGCTCACCGGCGTCACCCCGGAGATGGCGATGCACGCCGAGGAGGTGTTCGGCCCGGTCGCCGCGCTGTACACCGTCGGCAGCCTCGACGAGGCCATCGAGATCGCCAACAGCCACCCCTACGGCCTCGGTTCCAACCTGTGGAGCGAGGACGAGGGCGAGCGGGCGCAGTTCGTCCGGGACATCGCCGCCGGCATGGCGTTCATCAACGGGATGACCACCAGCTACCCGGAGCTGCCCTTCGGCGGGGTGAAGCAGAGCGGCTACGGCCGGGAGCTCACCGAGCTGGGCATGCGGGAGTTCCAGAACGCCAAGACCGTGTGGGTGGGGGCGCCGAGCAGCGAGCAGGCCGAGGGCAACCCCGCCGGCGCGGCAGCCGAGTGAGCCGGGGGAGGGATCCCGACCGGCGCAGGAGGCCGGCCACCGGCCCAGCCCGTCAGCGGCCCAGGTGCGCCCGCATCGCGGCGACGACCATCAGGTGGTCGGCCACCTGCGGCAACCCGGAGACCACGACTACGCCGACCTGGCCGACCGATCGCACCGTGACCGGCACGGCGCCGCCGTGCGCGGCGTACTGCTGCGGGTCCAGGCCGAACTCCGCCTCGAAGGTCTGGCCGGCCTCCCGGCTGCGCTGGCCGACGTAGAGGCTGCTGTGGGCGAACCGCTGCACCACCCGGGCCTTGCGCTCGATCCAGGTGTCGTTGTCCGGGGTGGCGCCGGGTAGGGCGGCCTTGAACAGCTGGTGGCCGTTGCGCCGGATGTCGATCGCCACCGGCGCCCGCTGGGCCCGGGCGGCGGCGACCAGCGCCGAGCCCAGCTCCCAGGCGTCCTCGTTGGTGAAGCCGGTGAACTGCAGTTCGTCCTCCTCGGCGGCCAGCTGGGCCAGCGACGGGAACCCGGGAACCATCTCAGATCTCCTCGACGTCAAAGGTCCGCGTGGGCGAGACGCACTCGTCCTGGGCGGCGATCAGCAGGATCTCCCGGGAGCCGGCGTCCGCGGTCGCCCTGAGCAGGCCGAACACCGACGCGGTGGCCCGGCCGAGGGCGGTGCCGGCGTCGCGGGTGGCCAGCCAGTGGGCGAGGAACAGCGCGGCGATGGCGTCCCCGGCGCCGTTCACCGACAGGTCCAGCCGCGGCGTGCGCACCCGGAAGTGCCGGCCGCCCTCCGACGCCAGCAGGTCCACGGCGTCGGCCGGGGTGTCCTCGGTGACCAGCGAGGTGGTGAGCACGACCCGCGGGCCGAGCGCCTGCACCGCGGCGACGGCGTCCCGGACGGAGGTGAGCGAGCCCGTGGGAACGCCGGCGAGCGCGTCGAGCTCGTAGTGGTTGGGCGTGACGACGTCGGCGACCGGGACGGCGACCTCCCGCATGAACTCGGGGATGCCCGGCCGGACGAAGACGCCCCGGCCGACGTCGCCGATCACCGGGTCGCAGCAGTAGACGGCGTCCGGGTTGGCCGCGCGGACCCGTCCGACGCTCTGCACCACGGCGTGCCCGATGTCGGCCGAGCCGAGGTAGCCCGACAGCACCGCATCGCAGGTGCCCAGCACGCCGCGGTCGGCGATCCCGCCGACGACCTCCTCGACGGCCTGGCCGTCGAAGACCCGGCCGGTCCAGGCGCCGTAGCCGGTGTGGTTGGAGAACTGCACGGTGTGCACGGGCCACACCTCGATGCCGAGGCGCTGCAGCGGGAACACCGCCGAGTCGTTGCCCGCATGCCCGTAGGCCACGTGGGACTGGATGGAGAGGACGTTCACCATGCCGGGAACGGTGGCACACCGCTGTCGCAGGGGGTGCGAGCGCCGGGTCACGGGGACGCCGCGAGCGGTCACCGCCGGGCGGGAGAGGGGCGCGGGAGCCGTCGCCACGCGCGTACCGTCAGGACGCCCCGATCGCCGGATCGGGCCCCGCCGGCGTCCTGGGTCACATCGCCGCTCGACAGTCAGGATCGCTCGACATGGACGTCCGCGGGTACGCGCGATGCTGATCGCGCCGCTGGTCCTGCCGACCGGGGCTCCCGACGTCGTCGAGCCGGACGCCGTCGGACCTCCGCTCCCGGTCGTGCCGGAGCCGATCACCGACGGCGGTGGTGACCGGTTGGTCGTGGTCACCCCGGTCGCGGCGACCGTCCGCCCGTCGGCCACCCTGCTGGCTGCTCAGCAGCTCTCGGAGGAGCCGGCCCGGCGGCGCCCCGCGCGCACGACCGCGGTGGCGGCTGCTCGACGGCAGCGCGCGACCCGGGCCGTCGTCGAGCAGCGCCGCGCCGACCGGGCATCGGCGACCGGCGACTGAGCGGCTCACCGGGCCCGTCGGTGCCGGGCAGGTTCGGTGGCGGTGGCGTCAGGCGGTCCGGCAGACGCAGCCGCGGCTGATGCCACCGGCCCGGGTGGCCCGGCAGAACCGCAGCCCGATCGGGTCGTGGGCGGCCAGCGGATGCGGGCAGGAACCGCAGCGGCCCTCGTCCGGGGTCACGTCGGCGATCTCGTCGCGCGCCTCGGGGGCCGGGACGGGGTGGGCGGTGGTGGCGGGAGCGGTCATGGCGGCACCGGCCTGACTCCGCCGGCGCAGCGGCGGTGTTGGGGGTCTCCCGGCCGGCTGGTCGCCGGTACGGGGAACGAGGGGACCGTCCTCCGCACGCTACTCCGGGGTCGGCCCGGGGCGGCGGGTGCGCGAAGGCCCCGGCCGACCCACCCGACGACGGGCTGACCCGCCGCGTTGCGCCCGGCGGCAGACTCGCGGGCATGGACGCCGATGCCCGTGAGCTGCTGCGCACCGCCGCCGACCGGCTGGAGGACCTGGCCGCCCGGTCCACCCCCGGGGCGTGGCGGTCGGCGGGTCTGCTGGCCTCCCGCCCGGAGGTCGTCGCCCACCTCCCCGACGGCAGCACCGAGCACGTCGCCGAGGCGCGGGCGCGCAGCGCGGCGTGGATCGTGACCGCGTCCCCGGCGCTGGCCGGGCCGCTGGCCGCCTGGTTGCGCGCGGCCGCGGCCGCCCCGGGACCACCACCCGAGGCGGTCGCCGTCGCCCGCGTCGTGCTGCCCGCCGACGGCTGACCGGGGGCGGCCGGCTCCTTCCGCCGGTCCGGCCGGGCAGTGGCATGCTCCGCCGGAGGGCCGCCCGGGTCCGCCGATCGAGGTAGAAGGAGCCACCACGTGCAGATCACCGCAGCGGTCGTCGACGAGGCGCACGGGCCGTTCGCCGTCCGGGACCTCGAGCTGGACGACCCCGGCCCCGGCGAGGTGCTGGTGCAGGTCACCGCCACGGGGTTCTGCCACACCGACGGCATCGCCCGTGACGGCGAGATGCCCTTCCCGCTGCCGGGGGTGCTCGGGCACGAGGGCGCCGGCACGGTCCTCGCCGTCGGCGACGGTGTGACCAGCGTGCGGGAGGGCCAGGCCGTCGTGATGGGCTGGCCGTGGTGCGGCGAGTGCCGCAACTGCCTGGACGGTGAACCCCGCTACTGCCTGCGACTGGGTGAGCTGTGCTTCAGCGGTGCCCGGCTGGGCGGCGGATCGGCCCTGCGGACGACGTCGGGCGACCCGCTCGCCGGTCACTTCTTCGGCCAGTCGTCGTTCGCCACCCACTCGATCACGCCGGCCTCGGCGCTGGTCCCGGTACCCGAGGGCATGCCCGTGGAGCTGATGGGCCCCTTGGCGTGCGGGCTGGCCACCGGCGCCGGCGCGGTCTTCCACACGGCGCGGCCGCTGCCCGGTGCCTCGCTGGTCATCTACGGCGCCGGCACCGTCGGGCTGGCCGCGATCATGGCCGCCCGCAACTCGGCGGCCACCACCATCATCGCCGTCGACAGGCACGCCTCCCGGCTACAGTTGGCGAGCGAGCTCGGCGCCACCCACACCGTCGACGCCGGGGAGCAGGACGCGGTCCGGGCGGTGACCGAGATCTGCGGCGGCCCGGCCGACTTCTCCTTCGAGTGCACCGGTGCGCCGGGGGTGATCCGTCAGGCCATCGACTCGGTGGGGATGCGCGGCACCGCCGTCCTGATCGGCGGTGCCCCGGCCGGCACCGAGTTCAGCGCCGACCACATGACGACGCTGTGGGGGAAGTCGATCGTGGGCACGCTGGGTGGCAGCGGGCACAGCCCGCGGCTGATCGGCGCGCTGATGGACCTCTACGCCGGTGGGCGGTTCCCGATGGACCGGCTGGTGGAGTACTTCCCGCTCGAGCGGATCGGCGATGCGCTGGAGGCCTCCTACAGCGGTGCGGTGGTCAAGCCGATCATCACCATGCCGCACTGACCACGGTTCCCGAACGCCGCCGGCCGCCGCCCCGGGATCGGGGCGGCGGCCGGTCCGGTGGTGCCGCGTGGGTCAGGCGGCCTTGCCGGTGACACCGTGCGGGTCGATCACATACTTCTTGGCCACCCCGGAGTCGAACTCGGCGTAGCCGCGCGGGGCGTCGTCCAGGGTGATCACCTCGGCGTTGACGGCCTTCGCGATCTGCACCTTTTCGTGCAGGATCGCCTTCATCAGCCCGAGGTTGTAGCGCATCACCGGGCACTGCCCGGTGGCCATCGACAGCGACTTGGCCCATCCGGTGCCCAGGCTCAGCGACAGCGCGCCGACCTTGGCCGCCTCGTCGATGCCGCCGGGATCACCGGTGACGTAGAGGCCGGGGATGCCGATCGCGCCACCGGCGGCGGTGATCTCCATCAGCGAGTTGAGCACGGTGGCCGGCGCCTCGGTGGCCGCCCCGGACCCGTGACCGCGGGCCTCGAAGCCGACGGCGTCGACCGCGGCGTCGACCTCGGGGATGCCGAGCAGCTGCTCGATCTGTTCCTGGGGGGCGCCCTTGCTGACGTCGACGGTCTCGCAGCCGAACGACCGGGCCTGGGCCAGCCGGTCCTCGTTCAGGTCGCCGACGATCACCACCGAGGCGCCGAGCAGCTGGGCGGAGACGGCCGCGGCCAGACCGACCGGGCCGGCGCCGGCGATGTACACGGTGGATCCGGTCGTGACGCCTGCGGTGTAGGCGCCGTGGTACCCGGTGGGGAAGATGTCCGAGAGCATGGTCAGGTCCAGGATCTTCTCCATCGCCTGGTCCCGGTCGGGGAAGACCAGCAGGTTCCAGTCGGCGTAGGGAACCATCACGTACTCGGTCTGCCCGCCCTGCCAGCCGCCCATGTCGACGTAGCCGTAGGCGGAGCCGGGGCGGTCGGGGTTGACGTTCATGCAGATGCCCGTCTTGCCCTCCTTGCAGTTGCGGCACCGCCCGCAGGCGATGTTGAACGGCACGGAGCAGACGTCGCCGACCTTGACGAACTCCACGCCCGGGCCCGTCTCGACGACCTCGCCGAGGATCTCGTGGCCGAGGACCAGGCCGTGCGGTGCCGTCGTGCGGCCGCGGACCATGTGCTGGTCGCTGCCGCAGATGTTCGTGGTGAGCACCTTCAGGATCGCGCCGTGCGGAACCTGGCGCCCGATGTTGTCGGGGTGGACGCCCGGGCCGTCGCGCAGGACGAGCTCGGGGTAGTCGAGGTCGGTGACCTCCACCCGGCCGGCTCCCTGGTAGGTGATGCCGCGGTTCGCTGCCATGTCGCTGTCCTCTCGTCGGGGGTGGTCGTCAGGCGGGGAAGCCGACGGCGTGGGTGTCCATGAACTCGCGGATGCCCTCGATGCCCAGCTCCCGGCCCATGCCGCTCTGGTTGAAACCGCCGAAGGGTGCCCGCTCGTCGAGGTGGGCGGCGCCGTGGGCGTTGATGAAGGTGTAGCCGGTGCGCAGCTGGGCGGCCACTGCAGCCGCGCGGTCCAGGTCGGTGGACCAGACCGAGGAGCACAGCGCGCCGGGCAGGAAACCACCCTCGGGATCGGCGGCAGTAGTTGCGGCGGCGGCAGCGGTTGCGGCGGCAGCGCCTGGCTCGACGACGGGACCAGCAACGCCCGGGGGAACTGCGCGGTGCCACGGGAAGCCCTCGGCCAGCTCCACCTCGACCGCCGGCCGCCCGACCACGACCGATGTCACCGAGGCCAGCAACCGGCGCAGCTCCTCCTCGAACGACGCGCCGGACCGCGGGGTCAGGGCGGCGGCGTCGTCGTCGAACACACGTTCGACGGTACGCCCTCAGCGGCTCCCCGACCAGTGGGGAACAGGACCTGTGGATGTCTCGCTCGCGCTGTCGGGGGATGGCGGGTGCGCGGCCGGCGGACCTGGGAAGCTCCCGGTGCACGCTTTCCGTACTGCAGCCCCGGGAGGAGCCGAGATGGTCGCCGTCCCCGCGCCCGAGGTGCTCGCCGCGCTGCTCGAGGTGTCCGCGGACGGCCTGGGCGTGCTCGACGCACAGGGCCGGCTGGTCTCCGTGAACGCCGCGGGCGCCGGCGTGCTCGGCCGGCCGGCCGCCGAGCTGGTGGGCCGGCCGGTGCCCTTCGCCGTCCACGCCCCGGGCCCGACGCCCGCCGATCGCGCCCGGGCGTCCTGGACCGGCAGCGATGGCCGGCACCGCACCCTGGAGTACCGCCTGCAGCCACTGCCGGAGGGAGGCGCGGTCGTCTGGTTCAGCGACGTCACCGACGCCGCGCGACAGCAGGAGCGGCTGACCGCGATCGCCCGGGCAGCGTCCAGCGTGGCCGACGAGCGGTCGCTGCGCGCCACCCTGGACGCGGTGGCCCGCGAGGTGGTCATGACGGCGAACATCGCCGCGGTGCAGATCCTCGCCCTCGACGATCCGCGGGACGAGGTCCGGCTGCTGGGCATGGCCGGGTTCGGCGACGCAGCGGACTTCACCGAGCGGCTCGCCGCCTGCCGCCGGCTGGGCGCGCACGTCCGGTTCATCGACGCCATCGGGGCCGGTGACCCGGTCGTCGACGTGCACCGCCGCGCGGCGATCCTGGCCGACCCCCGCTGGGCGCCGCTGCACGAGGTGATGAGCCGCCCGGACTGGGACAGTTTCGTGGCCATGCCCCTGGTCGTCCGCGGCCGGGCGGTCGGGGTCATCAACGCCTACTACCTGCCCGGTGAGGACCCCGGCCCCAGCTCGCTGGTGTTCCTGGAGGCGATGGCCGACCACGCGGCGGTCGCGATCGACACCGCCGCCCTGCTCGCCCAGACCAGGTCCCAGGCGGAGTCCGACGAGCGCCGCCGGCTGGCCCGCGACCTGCACGACTCGGTGGTCCAGCAGCTGTTCTCCATGCGGCTGCAGGCCGCCGCGCTCAGCGCCCTGCTCGATGGCGGGGACGCCGACCCGGCCCGGCTGCGCGCCGCCGCCTCCGAGCTGGCCGGCCTGTCGCAGAGCGCGCTGGCCGACCTGCGCGGGCTGGTGTTCGAACTGCGGCCGCTGGAGCTGGCCGAGCGCGGACTGGTGGAGGCCGTCCGGGCGCACGCCGCCAGCCTGGAGGCGCGCGGCGGGCTGCTGATCGACGTGGTCGCGCCCGACGATCTGACCGGGACGGGTGGCCTCGACGTCCAGGAGGACCTCTACCGGATCGTCCAGGAGGCCCTGCACAACGTGGTCAAACACGCCCGGGCCACTGCCGCGGGAGTGCGGTTCGCGTCGCTGGGCGAGGGGGGCGGGTTGGCCGTGGAGGTGTCCGACGACGGCAGTGGATCGGTCGCGCCACCGGCCGTCGGGGCCCGGCGGACGCTGGGGCTGGTGTCGATGCGGGAGCGTGCCGAGCGGTGGGGGGGCCGGCTCACCGCCGGACCGTGCCCGGACGGCGGCTGGGCGGTGCGGCTCGAGCTCCCACTGCAGCGAACCGGAGGAGGAGCATGACGACGGTGCCCGACGACGACGCACCCGCGCAGCCCCCGGTGATCCGGCTGATGGTGGTCGACGACCACGCCATCGTCCGGCGCGGGATCCTCGCCTACGTCGACGCCGTCCCGACCGTCGAGGTGGTGGGGGAGGCGACGGACGGGCAGGACGCGCTGGCGCAGCTGGCCCAGTGCGCGGCGTTGCGCACCCGGTTGCCCGACGTGGTGCTGATGGACCTGCAGATGCCGCGGATGGGCGGCGTCGAGGCGACCGCGGCGATCGTGCAGGCCCACCCGGACGTCCGGGTCGTGGTGCTGACCAGCTTCGGCGAGGTCGAGCGCGTGCACGCGGCGCTGGCCGCGGGCGCGGCCGGCTACCTGCTCAAGGACGCCGAACCGGCCGAGGTGGTCACCGCCGTGCAGGCCGCCGCCGCCGGCGAGGTGCACCTGGACGCCGCGGTCGCCCGGCAGCTGACCCGGCGGATGGCCGGACCGCAGGTGGGCCTGGGCGCGCTGACCGCGCGGGAACGGGAGGTTCTCGCCCTCGTCGCCCAGGGGCACTCCAACCGGGACATCGCCGAGCGCCTGAGGATCAGCGAGCGCACCGCCCGCACCCACGTGAGCAACGTGCTGGCCAAGCTGCAGCTGGCCTCGCGCACGCAGGCAGCGTTGCTGGCCATCCGCGAGGGGCTGATCCCGCCACCGAGTTGAGCGCAGGAGCGGCCGGCGGGCTCGCGACGGATGACGTAGTCCATCCCCGACGGGAGGCCGTTCCGCGGTGCGGGCCGGCGACCTAGGTTCGGCGGGCCGGGCGCGTTCCGCCCGGCCCGGCGTCGCCGCCCCGAGCCACCCGTCCGAGCCCGAACCGACTGGAGGTTGCCACTCCCGTGCCCGAGCAACCCGCGCCCGCGTCCGCCCCGACCATCAGCGCCCACTCCGGCGACCGCCGCGCCGTCACGGTCCTCAGCCAACCCGGAGACAACCTGATGATCCACGCCTGCATCGAGCAGTGCGGGCCCGGCGACGTGCTGGTCGGGACCACCACCTCGCCGTCCACCGACGGCATGTTCGGCGAGCTCTTCGCCACCCAGCTGATCGCCCGCGGCGTCCGCGGGCTGGTCATCGACGCGGGCGTGCGCGATGTCGCGGAACTGACCGCGCTGGGCTTTCCGGTGTGGTCGCGTGCGGTGTCGGCGCAGGGCAAGCGAGAGCAGTTCCAGGCCGGGGTGCTCGGCCTGGACGTGTACGGCATGCGGGACACCCTCGCCCGGCTCGGCGTCACGTACGTCGACCAGCCGGCCGACGGGTCCCCGCTCTGCTGACCGATCCCCTTCCCACCCACCCCGAGGAGCCCCTCATGGTCGCGCCCCCGCGTCTGGTCCTGGACGGCTGGTACCTGGCCGCGTTCTCCGACGAGGTCGGCCGCACGCTGCTGCAGCGCTGGATCTGCAACCGCCCGGTCGTCTTCTACCGGCTCTCCGACGGCAGCGTGAACGCCCTCGAGGACCGCTGCCCGCACCGCCGCTACCCGCTGTCCCTGGGCCGGCTGGACGGCGACGTCATCGAGTGCAACTACCACGGCTACCGGATCGCCGACGACGGGGTCTGCGTGGGCGTGGCCGAGCAGCCCGACCAGCCCAAGGCCTCGACCGTGCGGTTCCCGCTGGTGGAGCGGGACGGCCTGGTCTGGATCTGGCCCGGCGACCCGGCGAAGGCGGACCCGGCCGACATCCCGGACACCTGGTGGCTGTCGGACCCGGGCTGGACGCACGTGCAGGGCAGCGTCGGCCTCAAGGCCCGGCAGATCCTGCTCGTGGAGAACCTGCTGGACCTGACCCACGAGACGTTCCTGCACCCCGGCAGCATCGGCAACGCCGCGGTGGCGGCGACCCCGATCGACGTCACCAGCGACACCCGGAGTGTGTCGTTCACCCGCCACATGATCGGTATCGAGGCCCCGCCCTTCTACCAGAAGTCGATGGGCCTGACCTCGCCGATCGACCGGTGGCAGGACGGCGACTTCTACGCCCCGGGCGTCTTCGTCCTCAACATCCGGCTCGCGCCGACCGGCACCGAGGAGCCCGACGGGTTCCACATGAAGGTGCTCTACGGCATGACCCCGGCCACCGACACCACGACCCACGATTTCTTCTGCCTGGGGCGGGACTACAAGGTCGAGGACGAGGAGCTGTCGGCCTTCCAGCTGCAGCAGCAGCTCGCGGTCATGAAGGAGGACATCGACGCCCTGGAGGTCCAGGAGCTGATGGTGGCCACCGACCCGGGGATGATCGAGTCCAGCATCCGCTCCGACGTCGCCGGGGTCCGCGGCCGGCGGTTGCTGGACAAGATGGCCAAGCGCGAGGCGGCGGCCGAGGCCGCAGCCGCGCCGGCGCGCCCGCAGCGACCCGCCGCGGCCGCAGCCCCCGCCGGGGTGGCCGCTCCGTGACGACGTACGTCCTGGTCCACGGTGCGTGGCACGGCGGCTGGTGCTGGGACCGGGTCGCCCCGTTGCTGCGGGCAGCCGGTCACGAGGTGCACGCCCCGACGCTCACCGGGCTGTCGGAGCGGGCCCACCTGCTTTCCCCGCAGGTAGGCCTGGACGCCCACGTGGAGGACGTCGTCCGGCTGGTCGACACCCTCGGGCTGTCCGACGTCGTGCTGGTCGGCCACAGCTACGCCGGGCAGGTCGTGACCGCGGTGGCCGACCGGCGGCCGGCCGCGATCGGCCGGCGGGTGTACCTGGACGCCTTCGTCGGCGACGACGGCGAGGCCGCCCGGGATTTGCTGCCCGGGACCGTCGAGCACCACTGGGCGGAGTCGGCGGCCACCGCCGGTTTCGGCTGGCTGGTGCCGGTGCGCAAGCTGTCGGTGCTCGGCGTGACCGACCAGGCCGACGTCGACTGGCTGACGCCCAAGCTCACCCCGCACCCGTGGAAGACCTACACCGACCCGCTGCACCTCACCGGCGCGGTCGACGATGTGCCGGCGTCGTTCATCGAGTGCGTCACCTGGATGCGGGTCTTCCAGGCCCAGGCCGACCGCGCCCGCGAGCGCGGCTGGGGCGTGCACGAGCTCGACACCGGGCACGAGGCGATGGTGACCGCTCCGCGCGAGCTCGCCGACGTCCTGCTCTCCCTCACCGGCCGAACCGCAGGCTGACCCGCCGGTCGACCGGCACAGACCCCCGACACAGACAGGAGACCAGCGTGGAGTTCCTCGTCCGGTCCGAGAACAGGCTGCCCGCCGACACGCCGCCCGAGCGCCGGGCAGAGCTGCGCGCCGGCGAGCGCACCCGCGCCATGGAGCTGCGGGAGGCCGGCATCCTCAAGCGGCTGTGGCGGGTGCCCGGCCGCAACGCCACGGTCGGTCTGTACGAGGCCGCCGACCCCGCCGAGCTGCACGACGCGCTGATGTCGCTGCCGATGTCGCCGTGGCTCGACGTCAGCGTCGAGGCGCTGGCCACCCACCCGCAGGAGCGCACGTGACCGGCGCCGGGGGCGACCAGCTGCTGCGGGTCTCCTTCCGGCAGCACGACGGTGAGCTCGCCGGCCGCTGCTGGTGTGGCCGGACCTGGTCCAGCTCGAACCCCCGGGACATGTGGGAGTGGCTGGAGGATCATGAGCACGCGGGGACGTCGGCGGACCCCACCGGACCGGGAGCGCATCGATGACGGCTGAGGGCAGGCCCGGCGCGCAGGAGAACTACGTCTTCGACCTCGCGACGAGCCGTCGCGGGTACCGGATGAACAAGCTGTTCGGCTCGCTCGGCGATCCGGCCAACCGGGAGCGGTTCACCGCCGGCGAGGCGGCGTACTGCCAGGAGTTCGGCCTCACCGCCGAGCAGCAGCAGGCGGTGCTGGACCGCGACTGGCAGGCGATGCTCGACCTGGGCGGCAGCATCTTCTACGTGTTCAAGCTGGCGATGATGGACAAGCGGTCCATGCAGTACCTCGGTGGGGTGTTCACCGGGATGACGGAGGAGGAGTTCATGGCGGCGCTGAAGGCGGGTGGACGGATCCGTGGCTGAGGTCATCTGGGGTCTCGCGACCTCGCACGTCCCCTCGATCGGCGCGGCGATGGACCGCGGCAAGACCGAGGACCCGTACTGGAAGCCGCTGTTCGACGGGTACCGGCCGGCCCGCGAGTGGATGGCTGAGCACCGGCCGGACGTCGCCGTGATCGTCTACAACGACCACGCCAACGCCGTCGGCCTGGAGATGGTCCCGACCTTCGCGATCGGTACCGCCGACAGCTACCGGGTGGCCGACGAGGGCTTCGGCCGCCGTGCGGTGCCCGACGTGGTCGGGCACCCGGAGCTCTCGCTGCACCTGGTCGAGCAGCTCGTCGACGAGGGCTTCGACCTGACCGTCTGCCAGGAACTGGACGTCGACCACGGGCTCACCGTGCCGCTGTCGATCTTCTGCCCCGAGCCCGGCGACGCCTGGCCGTGCGCCGTCGTGCCGGTCCTGGTCAACGTCATCCAGTACCCGCAGCCCACCGCGGCGCGCTGCTACGCGTTGGGCCAGGCGATCGGGCGGGCCATCGCGGGCTTCCCCGACGACCTGAAGGTTGCCGTCTTCGGCACCGGCGGGATGTCGCACCAGCTGGCCGGCAGCCGGGCCGGGTACATCAACCCGACGTTCGACCACATGTACCTCGAGGCGATCCAGGCCGATCCGGAGAAGCTCGCGGCGCTCACCCGCGAGGAGTACATCGACCAGGCCGGCTCGGAGGGCATCGAGCTGATCATGTGGCTGGTCATGCGCGGGGCGATGAACCCCGAGATCACCAAGGTGCACTCCACCTACCACGTGCCGGCGTCGAACACCGCCGCCGCGCTGGCGCTGTTCGACAACCGGGTGCCGCGGCCGGCCTGAGCCGGAGGTCAGCCGGCCGCCGTGCCCTCCAGCGTGCCCGCCGCCGTGCCCCCCGCCGTGTCCGTCGCCGTGTCCGTCGCCGTGCCCGCCGCCGTGTCCGCTGCCGGGGGCGCGGCGGCGGCGCGGCGCTGCCAGCGCGCCCAGTCGGCGCTGACCTCACCGGCGGCCCGCTGCAACCGGGGCAGGTGCTCGGCCAGCAGCCGCTCGAGCGAGGTCTCGGCGGCGTGCACGGTCACGTTCATCGCCGCCCGCACCGCGCCGGCGCCGTCCCGCACCGGCACGGCGACCGACCGCACGCCGGGGGCCAGCTCCTCGTCGGCCAGCGCCCAGCCCCGGGCCCGTACCTCGGTGAGCACGACGTCGAGGTCAGCGGCGGTCGGCGTGGGTGCGTCCGGCAGGCCGGCGCGGCTCGGCAGTGCGAGGGTGGCTGCCAGCTCGGCGGGGGTGAGGGCGGCGAGCAGCACCTTGCCCTGTGAGGTGCGCACAGCCGGGAACCGGGTGCCCACCTCCACCCGCACGGTGATCAGCTTGGGCACCGAGACCCGCGCGACGTAGACGATGTCCGGGCCGTCCAGCTGGGAGATCGACGACGACTCACCGGTCTGCCGGACCAGCGCCTCCAGGTGCGGGCGGGCGGCGTCCCACAGCCCCAGCGCGCCCACGTAGGCCATCCCCAGGGTGAGCACCGGCGGGGCCAGCGTGAACGCCCCGCCGACCGGCCGGACGAAGCCCAGTTCCGCCAGGGTGAGCAGCAGCCGCCGGGCGGTGGGCCGCGCCAGGTCGGCGGCGGTGGCCACCTCGGTCAGCGTCATCGTGCGGTGACCGGGGTCGAAGCAGGCCAGCACGTCCAGCCCGCGGGCCAGTGCCTCGACGAAGTCCGGGACCTCTCCGCGTCCGGCCATGGGTCGGGCCGGTCAGGCCGAGGAGCCGGGCTCACCGAAGACGGTGCCCCGGGCGTCGTGCGTGGAATCGGACTTGTACTCGGTGTAGGTGTACGGGTTGTCCAGCACCTCGTCGTCCGGCGTCGCCGGGTTCATGCCGGCTGCCCAGGCCTCCTCGCCCAGCGTCGAGCGCAGGTGCTCCACGGTGGCGTCGAGGGTGGCCCGCACCGCCGGCAGGTCGGCGCCGACCAGCCGGTGCCCGGACTTCACCATTCGGCCGTCGACCAGGACCGTGTGCACGTCACCGCGCTGGGCCTGGAACGCCACGTGGCCGTAGGGGTTGAGCAGCGGGAACGACACCGGGGAGTCGTCGTTCCTGATCAGCACGACATCGGCCTTCTTGCCCGGTTCCAGACTGCCGAGGTCGTCGCGGCCCAGTGCCCGGGCGCCACCGCGGGTGGCCCAGTCGACGACCTGCTCGGCGCGCAGGTGCACCTGGGTGACGGTCTCGCCCTTCGCGTGCGCCTCGAGGTGCTCCCGGGAGCGGTCGGCGCCCAGCGTCGTGCGCATCGCGGAGAACAGATCGCTGCTCCACCACACGCTGGTGTCCATCGACAGCGAAACCGGGATGCCGTGCCGGCGGACCTGCCAGGTGGGCGGGTACCCCTGGCCGGCGCTCTGCTCGGACTCGGTGGAGACCGAGATCGACCCGCCGGTGGCGGCGATCCGGTGGTAGGAGTCGGTGGTCAGCGTGGCGGCGTGCACGTAGACGGTCTCCGGGGTCATGAAGCCGTGCTCGTGCATCAGCCGGATGCCCTCGTCGTTGGTGGCGCCCCAGACGCCGGCGTGCGTGGTGACCGGCAGGCCCAGCTCGCGGGCGGCCTCGAAGGCGGCCTTCTCCGGGAACGCCGGGTCGCCGGTGACGTCGAAGGCCAGCTGGAAGCCCAGCCGGTCGCCGGCACCGGTGCGGCGCCGCTCGAGGAACGCCTGGACGGCGGGGTCGGTCGCCCACTCCCACGGACCGGCCTGGATGTTGCCGTAGGCGAGCACGAAGCGGCCCGGCACGGCCTGCAGCGCGTCGACGGCGGCCTCGGCGTGGTCGACGGTCTGCAGCCCGTGCGACCAGTCGACGGTCGTGGTGACGCCGGCCTCCAGGGCATCCCAGGCGGAGAGCAGGTTGCCGGCGTGGACGTCCTCGGGCCGGAACGCCCGGCCGTGCTCGAGGTAGTACCAGACGAAGTACTGGGTCAGCGTCCAGTCCGCGCCGTACCCGCGCATCGCGGTCTGCCACATGTGCCGGTGGGTGTCGATCATCCCGGGCAGAACGATGCCGCCGGTGGCGTCCACCTCCAGGGTGCCCTCGGGCACGTCCAGGGCGGTGCCGACGGCCGCGACCCGGTCGTCGACGACGAGCACGTCACCGCCGGCCAGCACGGTGTGCGCGTCGTCCATGGTCAGTACCGTGCCGTTGCGGAACACCACGGGCTGTCCGGCGACCTGGTCGGGGTGGCTCATCAACATCTCCTCGGGTCATGGCCGGCCAGGGCGGACCGGTGTCCGTCTGGTGGTCGACACAGCATGCTGCAGACCTTGGGATGGCTACCCCTCGGTGTCAAGACGTACCGCGCCACGACGCAGCGGACCCGACCGGAGGGTTGACAGTCCGTCATCCGGAGTTCGAGACTCAGACGGCCGAACGGACATACGTCCGTCTGTCGGTCGCCGGACGAGAGGCGCACGAAGAAACGATGACCGCACATCAGCCCGTCCCCGGCGCCGCGTCTGGTCGGGGGCCCCTGGCGGGTCTGCTGGTGGCCGACTTCTCCCGCGTCCTGGCCGGCCCCTACGCCACCATGCTCCTGGCCGACCTGGGCGCCGAGGTGGTCAAGGTGGAGAGCCCGGCCGGGGACGACACCCGCAGCTGGCAGCCCCCGGTCCGGGACGGGGTGTCCACGTACTACCTGGGCATCAACCGCAACAAGCGGTCGATCGCCCTGGACCTCAAGGACGCCGACGACGCCGCGGCAGCCCGCGAGCTGGCCCGGCGGGCCGACGTCGTGGTGGAGAACTTCAAGCCCGGCGGGCTGGCCCGCTTCGGCCTGGACTACGACTCGGTGTCGGCCGGCAACCCCGGCGTCCTCTACGCCTCCATCAGTGGCTTCGGTAGCGGCCCGGAGGGGGCTTCGCTGCCCGGGTACGACCTGATCGTCCAGGCCATCTCCGGGCTGATGAGCCTCACCGGCGACCCCGAGGGCGAGCCGTACCGGGCGGGCATCTCGGTGTTCGACGTGATGGCCGGGCTGCACGCCACCATCGGCGTCCTCTCCGCGCTGAACCGCCGGCACGAGACCGGCCGCGGGCAGCACATCGAGGTGAACCTGCTGTCCTCGGCGCTGTCCGGGCTGGTCAACCACTCCAGCGCCTACGTCGCCGGCGGCGTCGTCCCGTTCCGGATGGGGAACAGCCACCCGAGCCTGTTCCCCTACGAGCCGCTGCCCTGCGCCGACGGCGACCTGATCATCACCGCCGGCAACAACGGGCAGTTCCGCAAGCTCGTCGAGGTGCTCGGCGTCCCCGAGCTCGCCGACGATCCGCGGTTCGCCCGCAACGAGGACCGCACGGCCAACCGCGACGAGCTGCGCCCGCTGCTGGTCGACCGGCTGCGCACCCGCACCAAGATGCAGTGGTTCCGCGACATCATCGGCGCCGGCGTGCCGTGCGGGCCGATCAACACCGTCGACCAGGGGGTCGACTTCGCCACCGAGGTCGGCCTGGACCCCGTGGTCACGGTGGGGGAGGGGCGGGCTGCCGTGCCCTCGGTGCGCAACCCCATCCGCTTCTCCGAGACCCCCGCCGACTACCGGCTGCCCCCGCCGGGCCTCGACGAGCACGGTGCGGTGCTCCGCGACTGGCTGGCCGCCCCGGTCGCCGGTGCCGGGCAGACCCGCGAGGGCACGGCATGAGCGCCGAGCCCCCGGTCTACCGGACGGCGCTGGGCGCCTCCAGCCTGGAGAAGATCACCCTGCTCGGGCACGACCTCGCCGAGGACGTCATGGGCACGGTGGGCTTCGGTGAGCTGGCCTTCTGGCTGGCCACCCAGCGGCGCCCCACGGCCGGTGAGACCCGGGTGTTCGAGGCGGTGCTCGCCGCGCTGGCCGACCACGGGTTCACCCCGACCGCGATCGTCACCCGGTTGACCTACCTGTCCGCCCCGGACTCCGTGCAGGGCGCGCTGGCCGCCGGGCTGCTCGGCGGCGGGTCGCGGTTCCTGGGTGTCACCGAGGACAGCGGCCGGTTCCTGCACGACGTGCTGACCGGCGTCTCCGCCGCCGATCCCACCCGCTCGTTGCCCACCGACGACGCCGGCTGGGACGCCCTCGCGCTGGAGACGGTGCAGGCGCAGCGGGCGGCGAAGCGGTTCGTGCCCGGCCTGGGCCACCACGTGCACAAGCAGGGCGACCCGCGCACCCCGCGGTTGCTGCAGATCGCCACCGAGGAGGGCCTGTTCGGCCCCCACCTGTCGCTGTTCGCCGCGATCGGCCGGGTGCACCCCCAGGTGCTCGGCAAGACGCTGCCGCTCAACGGTGCCGGCGTGTGCGGGGCGGCGCTGGCCGACCTCGGGCTGCCGCTGGAACTGCTGCGTGGCTTCGCCCTGCTGGCCCGTACGGCCGGGCTGATCGGGCAGCTGGCCGAGGAGCTGCGGCACCCGGTGGGCAACGATGTCTTCCTGTCGGTGGACCTCAACAACCGGTCCGTCGCCCCCGACCCCTTCGTCCCGGACCCACTCCCGGGCGCACCCACGGAGACTGACACCAACGGAGGTCGTCATGGCTGAACTGGCCGCGGTCGTCGCGTCCACCCACCACCCCTTCTACTACCGGGCGAAGACGTCGACGGGTGCCGACCGGCCGCCGTTCGCCGACGAGTGGGTCGCCAAGCAGACGGCCTTCGCCGAGACGCTGAACCGGGCCGAGCCCGACGTGCTGGTGATGGTGGGCAGTGACCACTTCCACCAGCTGTGGCTGGACAACATGCCGCAGTTCCTGGTCGGGAAGGCGCCGTTCTTCGACGCCAACTGGTACAACGAGGAACGCGAGTTCGGCCTGCCGAAGATGACGCTGCGCGGCGAGGAGGACCTGGCCGCGCACCTGCTGCGCGACGGCCTGGACCGGGACTTCGACCTGGCATTCAGCAACGAGCTGCGGATCGACCACAGCATCACCTGCCCGATCATCGCGCTGCGGCCCGAGGCCGACCTGCCGATCGTGCCCGTCTACACCAACATCTTCGCCCCGCCGATGCCCCAGCCCAAGCGCTTCGTGCAGCTGGGCAAGGCGCTGCGGGAGATGGTCGAGTCCTGGGACAGCGACAAGCGGGTGGCCATCATCGGCACCGGGCACCTGTCGCTGGAACTCGGCGGCCCGCGCCAGTTCGGTGAGCACGGCCCCGACCCGGAGTTCGACCGCAAGGCCGTGGAGTGGATCGCCAGCGGCGACATCGAGGGCTGCCTGGCCGAGGTGAGCCTGGACAGCCTGCACCACCCGGGCAACGCCACCCACGGCTTCATGGATTTCATGCTGATGATGGGCGTCGCCGGCGAGGGTGCCAAGGCCGACCACGTCGACACCCTCGATCTGTTCCACACGATGGAGGCCTACTTCACCTGGTACCCGAACGGGGCCCCGGCGTGACCAGCGCAGCGGAGGAGTCGCGATGAGCAAGTACCTGATCGACAAGTTCCTGTACACCGTCGACCGCGATCCCGAGCTGGTCGAGCGCTACCGCGAGGATCCGGCGGGCACGGTGGCGTGGTGGGAGGCTGAGATGGCCAACACCATCCTCAACTGCATCCCCGCGGAGAGGACGACGTGGCTGTCGTTCGCCGAGGAGGAACGCACGGCGCTCGCGCAGCACGACCACGTGAGGCTGTTCCAGCTGGGCGCCCACCCCTTCCTCACCCTCACCCTGTTCATCGCCATGTTCGAGCGCGACCACGGCCCGCTGGAGTACCAGAAGGCCTACGGCAAGGCGATGGAGCACATCACGATGCCGTACCCCGACATCACCACCTGAGCCCCACCAGCTGAGCTCGCCACCGCCGGCGTCGGGTGGCCGGCTGGGTCGGCACGAGCCGTGCCGGGGACCGGGCCGGGATTCGTCCTCGGCCCGGTCCCCGGTGTCGTGCTGCCCGGGAGGGCAGCACGACGGGATGCCGGGACACCCGCGAACGTGGTCCTTGACACACCGTCCGCGGGTCGTGCAAGGTCCGGATGTCCGTAGCGCGGACAGTTGTCCACGAACGTCACCGCCGCAGGGTCTGCGGCGCTGGAAAGGACTCATCCCGAGATGACGACGACGACCCCGGTCCCCACCTACGACGAGGACATCTACGCGGACGAGGCGTTGCTCGAGCCCTACGAGCACTACCGCCGCCTCCGGAACCTCGGCCCGGCGGTGTGGCTGGAGAAGCACGGCGCGTACGCGGTCACCCGCTACGCCGACGTCCGCGCCGTCCTCGCCGACGGCGACACCTTCCGGTCGGCCAACGGCATCGCGCTCAACGAGCCGGCCAACTCCGCCATCCTCGGCTGCACGCTCGCCAGCGACGGCGAGCTGCACGCGCACCTGCGCCAGGTCGTCGCCCACCGGCTCACCCCTCGCTCGCTGCGTCCGATGAAGGAGCAGGTCACCGAGGCCGCCGACGCGCTGGTCGCCCAGCTGGTCCAGCGCGGGTCGTTCGACGCGGTCGCCGACCTGGCCCGTGCGCTGCCGCTGTCGATCGTCCCCGACTTCATCGGCTGGCCGCAGGAGGGCCGCGAGCACCTGCTCCGCTGGGCCGGTGCCAACTTCGACTCCTTCGGCCCGGTCAACGAGCGCGTGGAGAAGGCCCTGCCGCAGTGCGGCGAGATGGCCGCCTTCGGTGCCGAGATCGTCCGCACCGGCAACGTGCTGCCCGGCAGCCTGGGCGCCAGCGTGCTGGAGGCCCGCGACCGCGGTGAGGTCACCACCGAGCAGACGATGATGCTGATGCTCGACTACCTCGCGCCGTCGCTGGACACCACGATCAGTGCGGTCGGCAGCGCTATCTGGCTGTTCGGCGAGCACCCCGACCAGTGGGACAGGATCCGCGAGGACCCGAAGCTCATCCCGAACGCCGTCAACGAGGTCGTCCGCTACGAGTCCCCGATCAGCTCGTTCGGCCGGCTGGTCGAGCGGGACACCGAGATCGACGGGGTGCCCGTCGCGGCCGGCTCCCGGGTCGTGGTCAGCTACGCCTCCGCCAACCGTGACGAGCGCAAGTGGGCCGACCCGGAGGTCTTCGACGTCACCCGTAAGGACGCCGTCCACCAGCTCGGGTTCGGGTACGGCGAGCACGGCTGCGCGGGCCAGGCGCTGGCCCGGATGGAGACCGAGTCGATCCTGACCGCGCTGGCCCGCTCGGTCACCCGGTTCGAACTCGGCACTCCCGAGCGTGCGCTGAACAACCTCATCCGCGCGCTGGGCAGCCTGCCCGTGACCGTGCACACCGCGGGCTGACGTGCGGATCGCGGTCGACCGCCGGCGCTGCGAGGGTCACGGGCTCTGCGAGGGCCAGGCGCCGGAGGTCTTCACCCTCGACGACGAGGGGGAGGTGCAGAGCCCCTTCTTCGAGGCGGACCTGCCCGGGGAGCTGACCGGGCCGGCCGACCGGGGGGTCAGCGCCTGCCCGGTGGCGGCGCTCTCGCTGGTCGGCTGACGTGCCCGGCGGCGCTCCGCCGTCCGGGACACATGTGTCTCTTGACACGGTCGATCGACGCGACAACTCTGAAACGAACGCGCGTTCGCACAACGAACGCCGTGTCCCCGGCCGGAGGGCCGTCCCGCCCTGTGGACGACGCCCGTCGGCCATCCGGACCACTCCGGTGGGCGCTCGCGCCCGCCACGCACCGGCCTTTCATTTCCCGCAGAACAGGAGCCACCATGACGACGACGGCACCCGACACCACGTCGAGCCCGGCCCGCACCCCCCGCTCGGCAGCTGATCTGGTCGCCAGCGCGACGGCGCTGCAGCCGCTGATCCGCGAGAACGCCGCGGCCAACGAGGCCGGCGGCCGGCTCACCGACGCCGTCGCCGACGCGCTGCACGAGCACGGGTTCTTCGGGATGTGGACCCCGGCGCCGCTGGGCGGCGCCGAGGCCGACCCGATCTCCTCACTGCAGATCGTCCAGGCGCTGGCCTACGCCGACCCGTCGACCGCCTGGGTGACCATGGCCGCGGCGCTGGCCACCGGCACCGGTGGTGGCTACCTCGGCGACGAGGCGACCGACAAGATGTTCGTCGGCGACCGCTTCCCCGTCGTGGCCGGCCAGGGCACCCGCCCGGGCAAGGCCGTGCGCGACGGCGACGGCTACCGGCTGACCGGCTCGTGGGGTTTCGCCTCCGGCATCAAGCACGCCCAGTGGATCCACACCCTCGGCATCGTCGAGGACACCGGCCAGCCGCTGATCTTCGTGCTGCCCGTCGAGCAGGCCAACCTGCAGGACAACTGGGACGTCCTGGGCCTGAAGGCCACCGGCAGCATCGACTACACGATCGACGACGTGTACGTGCCGGCCGCCTTCACCCACGAGGGCACCACCGAGACCGGCGTCCGCGGCGGCTCGGTGTTCAACCTCGGGATCATGCACTTCGCGATCATCGGCCACTCGGCCTGGGCGCTCGGGGTGTCCCGCCGGATGCTCGACGACCTGGCCGAGCAGGTGCGCGCCAAGGCCGGCCGCGCCGGCACGCTGGCCGACAGCACCGCCTTCCAGGCGGCCTACGGCGAGAACGAGGCCAAGTGGCACGCCGCCCGCGCCCTGGTCTACGAGGCCTGGGCGGACGTCACGAAGACCATCGAGGCCGGCGAGAAGCTCACCCACGAGCAGCGGACCATGGTCCGGCTGGCGCTGTACAACGCCACCTGGACGGCGGAGGCGATCGCCAACTCCGTCTACAAGTCCGGTGGCACCGCGGCGCTGCGGACGGGTGCGCTGCAGCAGTTCTTCCGCGACATGCACGCCGGCACCCAGCACGTCACCTCCGGCCCGCAGGTCATCGAGGGCGCCGGCCGTGCGCTGGCCGGCCTGGCGCCGAACCACGCGTGGGTCTACATGAACCTGGTGCCGTCCACCTGACCCGGTAGCCCGCCACGACGAACGGGCCCGCCCGACCAGATCCGGTCGGGCGGGCCCGTTCGTCGTGCGGAGGGCGGGCTCAGGGGCCGAAGGCCCCGACCATCGCGCCACCGTCGACCGGGTGGACGGCGCCGGTCATGAACGACGACGCGTCGGAGGCGAGCAGCAGGGCGATGCCCTGGATCTCCTGCCGGATGCCCATCCGGCGCAGCAGCACGGTGTCGGCCCACTGCTTCTCCAGCGCCGGCTCGATCGGGCCGCGACCACCGATGTTGGTGTAGAACGGCCCGGGCGCGATGCCGTTGACCCGGATGCCGTCGGGCGCCAGGTCGACCGCCGCCTGACGGACCAGGTTGGCCAGTGCGCCCTTGGAGGCGCTGTAGCCGTAGCCGACCATGTTGTCCGCCCGGAGCCCGGCCGTGGAGACGGTCACCACGATGCTTCCCCGGCCGGCCGGGCGCATGGCCCGGGCCGCCGCCCGGACGGTGGCCAGCGTGCCCACCAGGTTCACCGCCAGCGCGCCGTCGAACGCCGACCAGTCGAGGTCGTAGAGCCGGCCCTCGGCCGAGCTGATGCCCGGACCGCCGGCGATGCCGGCGTTGGCGAACACGGCGTCCAGCCGGCCGCTCTCGGCCGCGGCGCCCCCGACGGCGTCCTCGACCTCACCGGGCCGGGACACGTCGCAGACGACCTGCTGCACGGTGCCCCCGGCCCCGGCCAGCGCCGCGGCACTGGCGGCCAGCTCCTCGGCGTCCCGGTCGAGCATCGTCACCGCGGCGCCGCACTGGAGCAGCCCCTCGGCCATCGCCAGCCCGAGGCCGCTCGCGGCACCGGTCACCAGCACGTGCCGGTCGACCATCGAGAGCCGGTCGGGCAGTGGTCGGGGGTCACGCTGGGCAGGTCCGGTCATCGGAACGCTCCTGTCATCGGGTCGCCCGCTCCCGGGCCGGTGGGCAGCCGGGTGTCGCCGGAGACGTCGACCAACACCTTGACCGCCTCGGTGGGGCGCTCGTCGAGCAGCGCGAGGGCGCCGGCCACCTCGTCGAGCGGGAAGACATGGCTGACCAGCGAGTCGGCCAGCGCGGGATGCCGGGCGACCAGGTCGGCGGCGGCCGCGAACTCGTCGCGGGTGCAGCAGCTCACGCCGAGGACGTCGAGCTCCTTGAACGGGATGGGGCCGGGGCTGGTCGGTGCCGTGGCGGAGGTCAGGCCCACGACGGCCACCCGGCCGCCGTGCCCGGCGACGTCGAGGACCGTGGGCAGCAGCGCGGCCCGCCCCGTGGTGTCGAGCACCACGTCCGGACCGTCGGGGCCGCTGTGCGCGAGCACCTGCCCGGCCAGCTCGGCGCCCTCGGCCCAGGTGACCCCGAAGCCGGCCCGGGCCAGCAGGTCCCGGCGGGCGTCGACCGGGTCGACGACGAGGACGTCGCCGCCCCGGTCGCGGGCGGCCAGCGCCGACGCCGCGCCGATCGGCCCGGCGCCGAAGACCACGACGGTGTCGCCGGGGGAGACCCGGGCCCGCGCGGCGGCGTGCACGCCGATCGACACCGGCTCGACCAGCGCGGCCTGCACGCTGCTGAGCGTGGGGGTGGCGACGGCCGCTGCCGTCGGGACGGTGAGCTGCTCCTGCAACGCGCCGTCCCGGTGCACCCCGATCAGCGCCAGGCGCCGGCACACGTTCACCCGACCCTCGCGGCACGGCCGGCAGGTGCCGCAGGCCAGCACGGGCCACACCGCGACCCGGGTGCCCACCGGTGGCCCGCTCCCGGCAGGGTCGGCGGCCGCGACGACGGCGGAGAACTCGTGCCCCTGCACGCGGGGGAGCAGGCCCTCGTGGGTGGCACCCAGGTCACCGTGCAGCAGGTGCAGGTCGGACCCGCAGATGCCGACGGCCTCGACCCGCACCACGGTCTCCCCGGCCACCGGCCCGCCCGGGCCGGGCCGGTCCTCGAGGAGGACCGAGCCCAGCCCCTGGGTGACCGCTGCCCTCATCGACCGGCGGGAACCGGCTGGGACAGGAAGGCGATCACCTCGTCGGCGACCACGTCGGGCTTCTCCTGGTACAGCGCGTGGCCGATCTCGGTCAGCACGTGCAGCTCCGCCCCGGGGATGGCGGCGGCGTACGCCTCGCTGTGCGGGCGCGGGATGATGCGGTCCTCCTCCGCGGTGATCACCAGGGTCGGCGCGCTGATCGCCTTCAGCCGGGCCGGCAGCTCCGGGTTGTGCAGGAACACGGGACCGGAAGCGGCGAAGCGCTCGACCGCGGCCATGTCGCGGGCGCCCTGGGCGGCGGCCTCGGGGGTGGGCGGCACCGACAGCACGGCCTCGGTGAGGGCCTGGTCGTGGAACAGCGCCCCGAACAGCTCCGGCGGCGTCATGGTCAGGATGTTGGCGGTCGGTGCATCGGGCAGGTGCAGCCCGGCAGGGGCCATCAGGATCAGCCGGTCGATCCGGTCCGGGACCGTGCTGGCGATCTCGGCGGCGATCCAGCCGCCGAAGGACGAGCCGACCAGGTCGAACCGGTCCAGGCCCAGGGTGTCGAAGAGGGCGACGTAGTGCTGGACGAGCAGCTCCATGGTGGCCACCTCGGGGAGCTCGTCGCTCAGCCCGAAGCCGGGGTGGTCAGGGGCGATCACGTCGAAGTGCTGGGAGAGCTGCTCGAGGTAGGGGTTCCACGCCCCGGCGCCGCCGGCGGCGTGCAGGACGACGACCGGACGGCCCGTCCCCTGGCGGAACAGGTTGATCTCCCCGGAGCCCGTCGGGACCCTGGTGGGGGTGGGGCCTGCAGCCGGAACGGTCACGCTGATCTCCGATCTCGAAGTGGTGCGGACAGCTGTCCGCCTTTACGCCCACCGTGTCGCACACCACACCCGGTGTCAATGCTGCCGCAAGGTCCCGCGACCTGCCGGTAGGAGTCGCGGTGGTCGCCGGCACCGGTCCCACGAGCGGCGTAGGGGTAGGTCGGTGCGCGCGCCCGGCGGCGCTGACCGCAAAACGGACACTTGTACGTGTGACGGTTGACACGCTCGCGGCGCGCTGTCAGGGTTCCGCCACCACCACGGCGTCAGGCGGGTGCCGGCACTCGGCCCCAGGCGCTCGTTGTGTTCCCCGACGACGAGAAGGACGCGACATGGCTCTTCGAGCGACCCGCACCCCGCGTGCCCGACGGCTGGCCCTCCCGGCGGCCGCGGTGGCCATCGGTCTGGTGACCGTCGGCTGCGCGCCCAGCTCCTCCGAGGAGGACTCCGGCTCCTCCGGCGAGGCCGGCACGGTCATCTCCGCCGACGTCCTCGACGAGCTCCGTGCCGTTGTCGAGGAGGCGGCAGCGGTTCCCGAGTTCGAGCCGCAGGGGCCGGCCTTCTCGGTCGCCCCCCTCGCCGGTCAGAAGATCCTCTCGATGCCGGTCAGCAGCCAGCTCAAGGGCTGTGACGACATGGCCCGCCAGGTCGTCGACATCGCGAAGAGCATCGGCATGCCCGACAGCACCTACTTCCAGAACGACGGCGGCCCGGCGGCCTGGGTGCAGGGCATGAACCAGGCGATCAACGGTGGCTACGACGGTGTGGCCCTGGTGTGCGGCATCGACCCGGCGTCGCTGGCCCCGCAGATGGCCGCGGCCGAGGCGGCGGGCATCGAGGTCGTGGACATGCACCTCGCCGACGTCTCCGAGCCCGCCTCCGACCTCATCGCCGCGCAGACCAACGGCGAGTTCAACCGCGCCATGGAGGTGAGCGTGGCCGCGGCGCTGGTGGAGGCCAACGGCAACCCCATCGACGCCCTGATGATCACGTCGAACGAGAACCCGCCGTCCATCGGCATGGAGCAGACGGTCAAGGACGAGTTCGCCCGGCTCTGCGGCGACGAGTGCGGCGTCGAGACGATCAACATCCCGATCACCGAGTACGCCACCAAGCTGTCCGGCGCGGTGAGCTCCGCGCTGGTGGCGAACCCGGACATCGAAGCCGTCTTCATGGCCTTCGACGCCCAGACGCCCTTCGTCGTCTCGGCGCTCAAGGCCTCCCGCACCGACGCCAAGACCTACGCCTTCGGCGCGGACGAGCCGGCCATCGAGATGATGACCGATCCGTCCAACCCGATGGGCGGCGACATGGGCCCCAGCTTCCCGTGGATGGCCTACAGCGGTGCCGACCAGCTCTTCCGGGTGATGGCCGGTGAGCCGGCGATCCCGGCGGCCGAGGCCTTCGCGCCCTACCGCATGTTCACCCCGGAGAACGCCGACGAGGCCACCCCGCCCGACTACGGCTTCGGCGACTCCTACGTGCAGGGCTACCGCGACCTCTGGCTCGACGCCCCGCCCGCCTGATCCACGGCTCCGGCGGTCCCCGCGACGCGGGGACCGCCGGACCGCTCGACCGACACACCCGTGGGACGACGGCGGATGCGCACGTCCGCCCGCGTCCCACGTCCACCCGGCAGATGGGCAGCACGGATGTCGACCACGGCACTGGAACTCCACAACATCTCGAAGGTCTTCGGTGGCACGCGCGCACTCAGCGGCGTGGACATGACCGTCCAGCACGGCGAGGTGCTGGCACTGCTGGGCGAGAACGGCTGCGGCAAGTCGACCCTGGTCAAGGTGCTGGCCGGCGTGCACGAGCCGGAGCCCGGCGGCCGGCTGGTCGTCGACGGCACCGAGGTCCCGCTCCCCATGCCGCTGGGTACCTCCAGCGACCTCGGGCTCTGCTTCGTCCACCAGGACCTCGGCCTGGCCCGCCCGCTGACGGTGCTGGAGAACCTCCTCGGTTTCGCGCAGGAGGGCGCCTCCCGGTGGAACATCCGCTGGGGCCGGGAGGTCCGCAAGGCGCGGGAGATGCTCCGCTCCTACGGCGTCCTCGTCGACCCGATGGCGGTGGTCAACCAGTTGCCCCCGGTCGACCAGGCGCTGGTCGCGATCGCCCGCGCCGCCGAGCAGCTCAAGCAGCACCGGGAACGCACCGGGGCCACCTCGTCGGTGCTCGTGCTCGACGAGCCGACGGTCTTCCTGCCCGAGGAGGAGGTCAGCTTCCTCTTCGACCTCATCCGCACGGTGGTGGCCGGTGGGTCCAGCGTCATCTTCATCTCCCACGACCTGCCCGCCGTCCGCGAGATCGCCGACCGGCTCACCGTGCTGCGGGACGGCCGGGTGGTGGCGCACGCCTCGATGAGCGACGTGACCGACGACGAGATCGTCGAACTGATCGTCGGTGCGGGCGCCGCGACGAAGACCGCCTTCGGCCACGGCGGGGGCGCGCCGACCGACCGCGCCTTCGACCGGACCCCCGGTGCCGGCCTCGACGTCCGGGGCCTGGTGGGTGGACGGCTCACCGGCCTGGACCTCGCCGTCGCGCCGGGCGAGGTGGTCGGGCTGGCCGGCCTGCTCGGCTCCGGTGCCGAGGACGCGCCGTACCTGCTCTTCGGTGCCCGGTCCGCCACCGCCGGCGAGATCACGGTGCACGGCCGCACCCTGCCGGTCGACCGGCAGCAGCCGGCGCTGGCCGTCGACGCGGGCCTGGCCCTGATCCCCGCCGACCGACGGCGCGACGCGATCGCCCCGGGGGTCTCGGTGGCCGAGAACATGATGCTGCTGGTCGTCGCGACGTTCCGGCGGCGCGGTGTCCTGCAGACCCGGCGGATGCGCGCCACCGCCGACCAGCGGGCCGACGCGCTGGACGTGCGGCCGCGCCGCACGTCGGTGCCGGTGGGCACGCTCAGCGGCGGCAACGCCCAGAAGGTCGTGCTTGCCAAGTGGCTGGAGATCTCCCCGAAGGTGCTGTTGCTGCACGAGCCCACGCAGGGCGTCGACGTGGCGGCCCGGGCCGAGATCTACCGGGTCATCAGACGCGCCACCGAGACCGGGATGTCGGTGCTGTGGGTCTCCAGCGACTTCGACGAGCTGGCCACCGTCAGCGACCGGGTGGTCGTCGTCAGCGGCGGCACCGCCGTCTCCACCGTCGAGGGCAGCGACATCACCCCCGAGGCCATCACCACGGCCGTCTACGGCGCCGCCCGGGCGACCGGGGAATCCACCATCACGACAGCGGGAGCGGCCACATCATGAGCACGACGGACGTCGCGGAGCGACGCGGGGCCGAGGGCGCCCCTGGCGAGAGCGGCACGCCGCCGACCACGAAGACCCGGGGCAGCTGGGCGGAGAAGGCGGCACTGCCGCTGGCCTGGGTGGTGCTGTTCGCCGTCTTCGCCGCGCTGAACCCCGACCGGTTCCTCTCCATGGGGAACATCTCGAACATCCTGGGCTCGCAGTCGATCCTGTTCATGCTCGCCCTGGCGGCCCTGCTGCCCTCGATGGTCGGCGACATCGACCTGTCGCTGGGCAGCATCGGCGGGCTCTCGGCCATCCTCGTCGCGGTGCTGAACGTGCAGCAGGGCGTGCCGATCGGGCTGGCCTGCCTCCTGGCCATCGGCGCCGGCGCGCTCTGCGGGGCGGCGAACGCGCTGTTCGTCGTCCGCTTCAGGACCGAGCCGTTCATCATGACGCTGGGCACCGGCACGTTCTTCGGCGGGCTGATCTTCTGGATCGCCAACTCGACCACCATCGTGGGGGTGTCCGGCACGCTCTCGGAGTGGACGTACGTGCGGGTGATCGCCGGTATCCCGATCCAGTTCTACTACTGCCTGCTCGTGATGCTGCTCATCTGGTACGTGTCCACCTACACCCCGCTGGGTGTGCGGGCGCTGTTCGTCGGGCAGTCCCGCGACGTCGCGGCGCTGAGCGGGATCAAGTCCGACCGGATCCGGTGGGGCGCGTTCGTGCTGGCCGGCGTGATCGCCGCCCTGGGGGGCATCCTCTACGTGGGCACCACCGGATCGGCCGGCCCCTCCTCGGTGGGCGCCTTCCTGCTGCCCGCCTACGCGGCGATCTTCCTGGGCGCGACCTCGATCCAGCCCGGCCGGTTCAACGCGCTGGGCACCGGGGTGGCCGTGCTCTTCCTGGCCACCGGTGTGGCCGGACTGCAGCTGCTGGGGGCGCAGGACTACGCCCAGCAGCTCTTCTACGGCGGCGCGCTGGTCGCCGCGGTGACGCTGTCCCGGTACCTGCGGCGGACCTGACCGTGGCCGAGTTCGGCTTCGGGCAGCCCCGCGGCGGGATCGTCCAGACGGCCTACGTGGTGCCCGACGTGCGCGCGGCCATCGCCGCCTGGGTGGCCGACCTCGGCGTGGGGCCGTGGTTCCTGCTGGAGCACTTCACCGGCGTCGACGCGGTGTACCGCGGCGAGCCCAGCCGGGCCGACGTGGCGATCGCGATGGCGTTCGCCGGGCACATGCAGATCGAGCTGATCCAGCCGTTGGACGACGCCCCGTCGGTCTACCGGGAGACCGTGCAGCAGCGCGGGTGGGGCTTCCACCACGTCGGCCTGGCCACCGACGACCTGGCCGCGGACGTCGCCGCCCGCGAGGCGGCCGGTGCCACGGTGGCCTTCCGGGCGGGCGTGCCCACCGGCGGAACGGTCGTCTACCTCGACGGCGGACCTGCCCTGCCCGGCTTCGTGGAGCTGATCGAGGGCACCGCCGGGATGGACGACATGTTCACCCGATACTGGCTGGCGTCGGTCGGCTGGGACGGCCGCGACCCGGTCCGCCCCTTCGGCTGACCCACCCACGAGAACCATGGAGGACGACCCGATGACCTCTCCCGCCGATGAACGGCCGGACCTGCAGACGCGTTTCCGCGAGGTGATGGCCGGCGTGGCCACGCCGGTGTCGGTGGTGACCGCCATGGGTGACGGGCTGCCGCACGGGACCACGGTGAGCGCGTTCGCCTCGCTGTCGATGGAACCGCCGATGGTGCTGGTCTCCCTCGACCGCGGCTCGGACCTGCTCGCCCTGGTCCGGGACACGCACCGCTTCGGGGTCAACGTGCTGGGAGCCGACCAGTCGGAGCTGGCGCTGGCCTTCGCCCGCAAGGGCGGGACGGGCAAGTTCAACGGCGTGCGCTGGGAGGTCGACTCCGACCTGCCGCGGCTGCCCGGCGCGCCCGGTTGGCTGGCCTGCGAGGTCGCCCAGCTCGTCGAGGGGGGCGATCACGTGGTCGCGCTGGGCACCGTCGTGGCCGCCGACACCGTGCACGGCCAGCCGCTGACCTATCACGGCCGGCTCTTCGGGACCCACGCCGCGCTCGACGGTCTCTGACCCGTCGCCGCAGGCTGCTCAGGCGCTGGCCGGGCCGGCCTCGGGACGGCGGAGCTCGACGTGCGGCCGGCTCTGCCACAGCGCCCATTCCGTGCTGACGTCGCCGGCGGTGCGGAGCAGCAGCGGTAGGTGCTCGTGGACCAGCCGGTCGGTGGAGGTCTCCGCGGCATGGACGGTGACGTTCATGGCTGCCCGGACCGCGCCGGCGCTGTCGCGCACCGGAACGGCGACCGAGCGCACCCCGGGTGCCAGCTCCTCGTCGGCCAGGGCCCAGCCCCGGGCGCGCACCTCGCTGAGCTCCGCGCGCAGTTCCTCGGCGGTGCGGGAGACGTTGGGCGGCAGCCCCGACCGGCTGGGCTCGGCCAGCGTCGCGTCGAGCTGCTCGGTGGTCAGGCCGGCGAGCAGCACCTTGCCCTGCGAGGTCTGCACCGCCGGGAACCGGGTGCCGATGTCGACCCGCAGGGCGATCAGCTTGGGCACCGCGACCCGGGCGACGTAGACGATGTCCGCCCCGTCCAGCTGGGCCATCGAGGAGGACTCCCCGGTCCGGCCGACCAGCTCCTCCAGGTGCGGGCGGGCGATGTCCCAGAGGCTGAGCGCCCCGACGTAGGCCATGCCCAGCGACAGCACCTTGGGCGTGAGCTGGAAGACGCCGCCGGTGCTGGTCACGAAACCGAGCTCCTCGAGGGTGAGCAGCAGCCGCCGGGCCGTCGGGCGCGCCAGCGAGGCGGCCGAGGCCACCTCGGTCAGCGACATGGTCCGCCGGTCCGGGTTGAAGCACGCGAGCACGTCCAGGCCGCGTGCCAGGGCCTCGACGAAGTCGGGTCCGGTACCGCGCCCTGCCATCGTTTGCGTCCCCTCGTGCTGCCGTCGTCCGTCGCGCACGAGCGTCTCACGTTCCACGCCTCCGGCCGGCATTCCGCTCGCCGGTGGACGCGCCCGCGGGGGTGGCCGGATACGTGGACGTCCAAGCATATCGGCCGTAGAGTCCGGACCAGCCGCGGACGACGGTGCCGGCCGGTGCCGGGCCGTTCCGGGGCCCCGCGCGAGGAGACGCATGGCGACCGCCCCGGACCTGCACGTGCCCACCCACCCGGTGCGCTTCGTGACCGCCGCGAGCCTCTTCGACGGGCACGATGCCGCGATCAACGTGATGCGCCGGCTGCTGCAGTCGCAGGGGGCCGAGGTGGTCCACCTGGGCCACGACCGGGGCGTGGACGCGGTGGTGCGGGCCGCGGTGGAGGAGGACGTCCAGGGCGTCGCCGTCTCCTCCTACCAGGGCGGGCACGTCGAGTACTTCAGCTACCTGGTCGAGCGGCTGGCCGCGTGCGGTGCCGGGCACGTGCAGGTCTTCGGCGGCGGCGGCGGGGTCATCGTGCCGGCCGAGATCGCCGTCCTCCGCGACCGCGGCGTGCGCATCTTCGCCCCCGAGGACGGCCAGCGGCTCGGCCTGCCGGGGATGATCAACGAGCTGGTCCGCTGCTGCGACGTCGACCTCGCCGCGCGGCCGCCGGACGTCGATGCGCTCACCGCGGGCGATCCGGCGGCGCTGGCCCGGGCGGTCACGGTGCTGGAGAGCGGGCGCTCGCCCGAGCTGGCCGCGCAGCTGCGGGCCGCCGCCGGCCGCCGTGCCGTTCCGGTGCTGGGCATCACCGGCACCGGCGGGTCGGGGAAGTCCTCGCTCACCGACGAGCTGCTCCGCCGGTTCCGGCGCGACGGCGCCGACCGGCTGCGGATCGCCGTCCTGGCCGTCGACCCGACCCGGCGTCGGGGTGGCGGGGCGCTGCTCGGTGACCGCATCCGGATGAACGCGCTCGACGGCGGCGACGGCGACCGCACCTTCTTCCGCTCGCTGGCCACCCGCTCGGCCGGCGCCCAGCTGCCCGAGCACCTCGGCGACGTGCTGGCCGCGGTGCAGGCCGCCGGGTTCGACCTGATCGTCGTGGAGACCCCGGGCATCGGGCAGGGCGACGCCGCGATCATTCCGTTCAGCGACGTCTCGCTGTACGTCATGACGCCGGAGTTCGGCGCGGCCTCGCAGCTGGAGAAGATCGACATGCTCGACTTCGCCGATGCCGTGGCGGTCAACAAGTACGAGCGGCAGGGAGCCGAGGACGCCCGCCGGGACGTCGCCCGCCAGCTGGTGCGCAACCGGGAGGCGTTCGGCACGCCCTGGGAGGAGATGCCGGTCTTCGGCACCAGCGCCGCCCGGTTCGACGACGACGGCGTCACCGCCCTGTACCAGCACCTGCGCGACCGGCTGGCCGAGCGGGGGCTGCCCGCCGTCGGCGGGGCGCTGCCGCCGGTCGACGTCCGGATCTCGACCGGGCTGACCAGCGTCGTCCCGCCGTCCCGGTCCCGGTCGCTGGCCGAGGTGGCCGAGGCCGTGCGCGACCACCACCGGCAGACCGCCGCCCAGGCCGAGCTGGCGCGCCGGCGCCAGCACCTGCAGACCGTCGCCGGCCTGCTGGACGGCGACCCGGCGGCCGGGCGGGTGCGGGCGCTGCTCGACGAGGTCGAGGACGAGGTGTCGCCGGACGTCCGGACCGCGCTGGCCGACTGGCCGGACCGGGTGGCGCGGTACTCCGGGGACGAGCTGGTCTACACCGTGCGGGGCCGGGAGATCCGCACACCGCTGGCCCGCACGACTCTCTCGGGCACCCGGGTGCCGCGGGTGGCGCTGCCCCGGACCGCCGACGCCGGCGAGCTGGTGCGCTTCCTCCGCTCGGAGAACCTGCCCGGGGAGTTCCCGTTCACCGCCGGGGTCTTCCCGTTCAAGCGGGCCGGCGAGCCACCGGCCCGGATGTTCGCCGGTGAGGGCGACGCGTTCCGCACCAACCGGCGGTTCCGGGTGCTGGCCGCGGGCAACGAGGCCACCCGGCTGTCGACGGCGTTCGACTCGGTGACCCTCTACGGCCGCGACCCCGACCGCCGCCCGGACGTGTACGGCAAGGTCGGCACCTCCGGGGTCTCCATCGCCACGCTGGACGACATGGCCGAGCTCTACCGCGGGTTCGACCTGTGCGCGCCCACCACCTCGGTGTCGATGACGATCAACGGGCCCGCCCCCACGGTGTTGGCGATGTTCCTGAACACCGCGATCGACCAGGGGCTGGACGCCTTCCGGGCCGAGCAGGAACGCGAGCCGGACGCGGCCGAGGCCGGCGAGGTCCGCGACCGGGTGCTGGCCGGCGTCCGCGGCACCGTGCAGGCCGACATCCTCAAGGAGGACCAGGGCCAGAACACCTGCATCTTCAGCACCGAGTTCTCGCTGCGGTGCATGGCCGACGTGCAGCAGTGGTTCATCGACCACCGGGTGCGGAACTTCTACTCGGTCTCGATCTCCGGATACCACATCGCCGAGGCCGGGGCGAACCCGATCAGCCAGCTCGCCTTCACCCTCGCCAACGGCCTGACCTACGTCGAGGCGTACCTGGCCCGCGGCATGCACGTCGACGACTTCGCGCCCAACCTGTCGTTCTTCTTCTCCAACGGGATGGACGCCGAGTACACGGTGATCGGCCGGGTGGCCCGGCGGATCTGGGCGATCGCGCTGCGCGACCGCTACGGCGCGAACACCCGGTCGCAGCAGCTGAAGTACCACGTGCAGACCTCGGGCCGGTCGCTGCACGCGCAGGAAATGGACTTCAACGACATCCGCACCACCCTGCAGGCGCTGTGCGCGGTGTACGACAACGCCAGCAGCCTGCACACCAACGCCTACGACGAGGCGGTGACCACGCCCAGCGAGCAGTCCGTGCGCCGGGCGCTGGCCATCCAGGTGATCATCGACCGGGAATGGGGGCTGGCCGGCAACGAGAACCCGCTGCAGGGCTCGGCCGTGGTCGAGGAGCTCACCGACCTGGTCGAGGAGGCGGTGCTGGCCGAGTTCGACCGGATCGCCGAGCGCGGGGGAGTGCTCGGCGCGATGGAGACCGGCTACCAGCGCGGCCGGATCCAGGACGAGTCGATGCGCTACGAGCACCGCAAGCACGACGGCAGCCTGCCCATCGTCGGGGTGAACACCTTCCTCGACCCGCACCGCGACGAGCAGCCGCCCGCGCCGGTCGAGCTCGCCCGGGCCACGGCGGCGGAGAAGGAGTCGCAGCTGGCCCGGCTGGCCGACTTCCAGGCCCGGCACGCCGCCGATGCGCCCGGGGCCCTGGCCCGGCTGCAGGAGGCCGCGACATCCGGCGGGAACGTGTTCGACGCCCTGATGGACGCCGTCCGGTACTGCTCGCTGGGGCAGATCACCGAGGCGTTCTTCGAGGTCGGCGGGCAGTACCGGCGGAGCGTGTGATGAAGGACCACTCCGGTCCTCGGCCCCGGCCAGAGGCTCGCCGCGAGCCTGCGAGCGGTGAGGAGGGCGGGGTCCTTCGACTGCAGGGTGGCCGTTCCAGCACCTCACCTCTGCTGGCGTTCGACCCGGTCGCCGAGGCGACCCGGCAGTGGCGGGAGCACGGCTGGGCCGACGCCGCCGACGGCATGGCGACCGTGACGTCGCTGATGCGGGCCCAGGCGATCGTGCAGGCGCGGGTGGACGACGTGCTGCGGCCGCTGCAGCTCAGCTTCGCCCGCTACGAGCTGCTGGTGCTGCTGTCGTTCACCCGCCGCGGGTCCCTGCCGATGGCGAAGGCCGGCGCGCGCCTGCAGGTGCACCCGGCGAGCGTCACCAACGCCGCCGGCCGGCTGGAGGCCGCCGGACTGGTGGTCCGTTGTCCGCACCCCGACGACGGGCGGGCGGTGCTGGTCGAGATCACCGACGCCGGGCGCGCGGTCGCCGCGGAGGCCACCGGCCGGCTCAACCGCGAGGTGTTCAGCTCCCCGGACCTGGGCGGCGGACGGGCGGCGGAACTGGTCGCCATCCTGCGCGACCTGCGCCGGGCGGCCGGCGACTTCGCATGAGGGGCCAAAGTCGCGACTTCGGCCCCCTGCGGGATGATCTGGGGACGGCGGTCGCGCTGCCCCGGCCACCGCGGCGGGTGGTGTCGCTGGTGCCCTCGCTGACCGAGGCGCTGGCCGTCACGGTGCCCGAGCGGCTGGTCGGCGCCACCGACTGGTGCAGCCATCCGGCCGGGTTGGCCGTGACGCGGGTGCGCGGGACGAAGAACCCCGACCGGGCCGCGATCGCCGCGCGCCGGCCCGACCTCGTGGTGGCCAACCAGGAGGAGAACCGCCGGCTGGACGTCGAGCGGCTGCGCGCGGCCGGCATTCCGGTGTGGGTGACCGTCGTGGAGTCGCTGGACCAGGCGCTCGCGTCGCTGCGCCGGCTGTTCGCCGACGTCCTCGGTGTCGGGGAGCCGGCCTGGCTCGCGGCCGCCGCGGCCGGCTGGGCGGAGCCGCCGGCCGGCCCGCGGCTGCGCGTCGCGGTCCCGGTCTGGCGCGACCCGTGGATGGTGGTCGGCGCGCGCACCTTCACCGGCGACCTGCTCGCCCGGCTCGGGCTGGACAACGTGTTCGCCGGGCACGCCGAGCGGTACCCGCGGCTGGAGCTGGACGCCGTGCGCGCCGCCGGTCCCGAGCTCGTGCTGCTGCCCGACGAGCCCTACCGGTTCACCGCCGACGACGGCCCCGAGGCGTTCGGCGGCCTGCCGGTCGCGCTGGTGCCCGGCCGGGAGCTGACCTGGTACGGGCCGTCGCTGGCTTCCGCCCGGGGCACGCTCCTGGACGCGGTCCGGGCGGCCGGCGGCTGAGGCCGGCCGCTCCACCTGGCACCCGGCTCCGGTGGCGGGGAAGGTGGCGACATGAAGCGTGCCGTCCCGACCGGCGTGGCCGCCGCCCTCGCCGCGCTGGGTGCCCTCGCCACCCGCGACCTGGTGCAGCGCGACCACGCCCTGCTGCGCAACTTTCCCGTTCTCGGGCACGCCCGGTATCTCATCGAGTCGATCGGGCCGGAGCTGCGGCAGTACCTGGTGGCCGGCAACAACGAGGAACGCCCGTTCACCCGCGACCAGCGCCGCTGGGTCTACGCCTCGGCCAAGAAGGAGAACAACTACTTCGGCTTCGGCACCGACAACGATCTCGAGTACACCGCCGGCTACCCGGTGATCAAGCACGCCACGTTCGGCCGGGCCGTCCCGGCCACCGCGGTCCAGACCGGCCACGACGTCGAACTGCCCGGCGCCAAGGTCCTCGGCGGCGCCCGTGGTCGGCGGCTGGCGTTCCGGCCGCCGTCGGTCGTCAACATCTCGGCGATGAGCTACGGGTCGCTGTCCGGGGCCGCCGTGGAGGCGCTCAACCGGGGGGCGGCGCTGGCCGGGTGCCTGCACAACACCGGCGAGGGCGGCCTGTCGGTGCACCACCGGCACGGCGGGGAGCTGGTCTTCCAGATCGGCACCGCCTACTTCGGCTGCCGCGACGAGCACGGCCGCTTCGACCTCGCCCGGTTGAAGGACCTGGTCGCCGGCGCGCCGGTCCGGGCGCTGGAGATCAAGCTCAGCCAGGGCGCCAAGCCCGGCCTGGGCGGCGTGCTCCCCGGCGCCAAGGTCTCCGCCGAGATCGCCGCCACCCGGGGGGTGCCCGAGGGCCGCGACTGCATCAGCCCGTCCCGGCACGCCGAGTTCTCCGATCCCGACAGCCTGCTCGACTGGGTCGAGCTGCTCGCCGCCGAGACCGGCCTGCCGGTCGGCATCAAGTCCGCGGTCGGTGACCTCGGGTTCTGGGACGAGCTCACCGCGCTGATGGACACCACCGGCCGCGGCGTCGACTTCGTGACGGTGGACGGTGGCGAGGGCGGCACCGGTGCCGCACCGATGATCTTCACCGACTCGGTGTCGCTGCCCTTCCAGCTCGGCTTCGCCCGGGTCTACTCCACCTTCGCCCGCCGCGGCCTGCACGAGCAGGTCACCTTCATCGGCGCCGGGAAGCTCGGGCTGCCCGACAACGCCGTCGTCGCGTTCGCGCTGGGCTGCGACATGGTGAACGTGGCCCGGGAGGCCATGCTGGCCATCGGCTGCATCCAGGCGCAGAAGTGCCACACCGACACCTGCCCCACCGGCGTCGCCACCCAGAACGCCTGGCTCACCCGCGGCCTGGACCCGGCGCTCAAGTCCGTCCGGGCGGCCAACTACGTCAAGACCCTGCGCCGCGACCTCGTCAAGGTCGCCGAGGCCTGCGGTGTCGAGCACCCCGGCCTGATCGCCAGCGGCGCCGTGGAGGTGCTGGACGGCCGGACGGCGGCCACGCCGCTGCACGAGGTGTACGGCTACGAATCCGGCTGGGGGCTGCCGTCGGCCGCCGACCAGGCCGAGATCGCCCGGCTGATGACCCCGGAGGCACCCGAGGGCGGCAGCGCACCACCGTCCGCGACAGCGACCTGAGCCCGCCGGCGGGGTTTGACCGGCCGCTCCCGACGGCACTCACCGGACATGCGCGCAGTCGTCTTCCAGTCCAACGGTGGTCCCGAGGTCCTCGAGTACACCGAGGCGCCCGATCCGCAGCCCGGAGCGGGCCGGGTGGTCGTCGAGGTCGCGGCCGCCGGGGTGAACTACATGGACGTCTACGAGCGGGAGGGGCGTGGCTACGGCTCCACCCCGCCGGCCGTGCCGGGCGCCGAGGGTGCCGGCACGATCGCCGGAACCGGGCAGCGGGTCGCCTGGATGAACGTCCCCGGCAGCTACGCCGAGCGGCTGTCCGCCCCCGAGGAGCTGCTCGTCCCGGTACCCGACGGCATCGACCTGGACGTCGCGGCCGCGGCCCTGCTGCAGGGGCTCACCGCGCACTACCTGGCGTCGGACTCGTACCCGGTGGAGCCCGGCGACTGGGTGCTCGTCCACGCCGGGGCCGGCGGCGTCGGCCTGCTGCTCACGCAGATCGTGGTCGCCCGGGGCGGCCGGGTCATCGCGACCACGTCCACCCCCGAGAAGGCGGAACTGGCGCGCGGGGCCGGTGCGGAGGAGGTGATCGGGTACGAGTCGTTCGCCGAGCGGGCCCGGGAGATCACCGGCGGCGAGGGCGTCGCCGCGGTCTACGACGGCGTCGGCCGGACGACGTTCCTCGAGGGGCTGACCGCGCTGCGGCCATGCGGCAGCATGATCGTCTTCGGCGCGGCCAGCGGCCCGCCGGAACCGGTCGACGTCTCGCTGCTCGCCGCCCGTGGGTCGCTGTACGTCCAGCGGCCCACCCTGAAGACCTACGCCCGCTCCGCCCCGCTCCTGCAGACCCGGGCGCGGGAGGTGCTGGACCTGATCGCCACCGGCCGCCTCGACGTCCGGATCGGGGCGCGGTACCCGCTGGCCGAGGCCCGTTCGGCGCACCAGGACCTCGAGGCGCGCCGCACGACCGGCAAGCTGCTGCTCGTTCCGTAGGACGCCGGATCGGGCCGGTGGGTGCAGGCGCCCGCCGGCAGACGGCAGGATGATGCGAGGCTTGGTACCGGGTGTGAGCCCGGGAGCGCCGGGAACGGCCGTCGACATCGATCAGTGCAGGAGAAGCAACATGCCGCAGGGCACGGTGAAGTGGTTCAACGCCGACAAGGGCTTCGGGTTCATCGGACCCGACGACGGGGGCGAGGACGTCTTCGTCCACTTCTCCGCGATCGCCGACTCCGGTGGGTACCGCAGCCTGGACGAGGGCCAGCGGGTGGAGTACGAGGCCAGCCCCGGCCAGCGCGGGCTGCAGGCCGACTCCGTGGTGTCCCTGGGCGGTGGGGGCGGCCGGGCCCCGGCACGCGACGAGCGGGGACGGGACGACCGGGGGCGGGACGACCGGGGGCGGGGCCGGGACGACCGCGGCGGCCGGGACGCATGGCGCGACGAATCCCGCGGCGGCGGGCGCGACCAGGGCCGTGGGCCCTCCTCCGGTGGTGGCCAGCAGGGCACGGTGAAGTGGTTCAACGCCGACAAGGGCTTCGGATTCATCGAGCCCGACGACGGTGGGCAGGACGTGTTCGTGCACTTCTCCGCGATCGCCTCCGGTGGCTACCGCAGCCTGGAGGAGGGGCAGCGGGTGGAGTTCGAGTCCCGCCCCGGTGACCGGGGCCTGCAGGCCGACAACGTGGTGCCGATCGGTGGCGGTGGCGGCTCCCGGGACGAGTACCAGCGCGACGAGTACCGCCGGGACGACCGCGACCGGGACGGGTACCGCCGGGACGACCGGGGCCGCGACGACGTCCGCGGGAGCGGACGCGACCGGGGCCCGTCGGCCGGCGGCGGGTCGTCCCCCGGCGGCGGCTCGCAGGGCACGGTGAAGTGGTTCAACGCCGAGAAGGGCTTCGGCTTCATCGAGCCCGACGACGGTGGGCAGGACGTGTTCGTGCACTTCTCCGCGATCGCCTCCGGCGGTTACCGCAGCCTGGAGGAGGGCCAGCGGGTCTCCTACGACGCCAGCCCGGGGGAGCGCGGCCTGCAGGCCGATCACGTCGAGCCGCAGTGACCTGCTGAGGACGTCCCGCCGGTGACCCGACCGCGGTCGGGTCACCGGCGGGACGGAGCCGGCCGGTCAGACCGGGCGGGCCAGCAGCTCCTGCAAAGCCCCGTCGATGAACTCGTTGTCGGCGGGGTTCAGGCCCAGGCCGCCGAAGTGCCCGTAGATGGTGGGGATGACCCGCACCTCGCCGTCCGGGATGAACTGCGACGCCCACTCCTCGTCCTCCGGCGGGAAGTACAGGTCGGTCCGCGCCGGCATGGCCAGCAGCGGGCAGCGGATGGAGCGGAGCGCGGCCTCGGTGTCGCCGTCGAACCCGGGGGTCTGCCCGACGTCGCCGTGCTCCCAGGTCCAGAGCATGCCCAGCAGGTCGTTGGGGTCGCGCTCGTCGAGCCAATACCCCTCCCAGAACCCGACGAGGAAGTCCTCGAGCGAGGAGAAGCCGAGCTTCCGGTACTCGCGCTCCCAGTAGAAGGCCTGGGACAGGCCCCAGCCGGCGTAGATCCGGGCGAACGCGCGCAGCCCGACGGTGGGCAGCGCACCGGGGGAGTAGCGCCCGCCGTCGAACACCGGGTCGGCCGTCAGCGCCGCGCGCAGGCTCTTCAGGAACACCTGGTTGTGCTCGCTGGTGACCGACGAGCCGACGATCGGTGCCGCCCGCTTGACCATCTCGGGGTGGCTGACCGCCCACTGGTAGGTCTGCCCCGCGCCCATCGACGACCCGAGCACCAGCTCCAGGGACTCGATGCCCCACTTCTCCGTGAGCAGCCGGTGCTGCACCTCGACCTGGTCGTAGAAGGTCACGTGCGGGAAGTTCGGCCCGTCGTAGGGCGGCGGGGTGTTGCTCGGCGACGTCGACAGGCCGTTGTTCAGCTGGTTCGGGACGACGATGAAGTACTTCTCCGGGTCCAGCGCCTTGCCGGCGCCGACCGTCCAGTCGTTGGCGTCGTGCCAGGCGCTGTACCAGGTGGGGTGCACGATCACGTTGGACCGGTCGGCGTTCAGCGTGCCGTACGTCTTGTAGGCCAGCTGCGCGCCGCGCAGGGTCGCGCCGCCCTGGAGGACGACGTCCCCCAGGGCGAAGAGCTCGTGGTCGGTGGGCCGGGGCATGCGTGCTCCTGTGGCTCGGGGACTGGTCAGGCAGGCTGGACGGCGGTCTCGTCGAGCAGTTCGACGGAATCGCCGAGGGCGACCTCGCCCGGCTGCTCCACGGTGGCGTACATGCCGAGGATGACCGCGCCGTTGTCGGGGAGGTGGGCGACCGGGGTGCTGAGGTCGGTGGCGAGCTCGCCGCGGTACCGCACGATCGCCTTCAGTGTGTTGAAGTCGACCGCCCCGCTCTCGGGGCTCTCGTTCGTGACCACGCAGCGCGGCACCGGGCCGACCACCTGCACGGTCGCGCCGCCGATCCGCAGGCGCCGGCCGGCCCAGGTGTCCTCCTCGTGCACGTCGCAGCCATCCACCTCGACCAGCATCCGGAACCGGCGGTGGTCCAGGCGCTCGCCGTCGGGGGTGACGCTGCGCAGGTGCTCGATGGTCGCCGAGGAGATCAGCGTGACCGGGTGCACGTCGACCGCGTCGCCGGGGCGGTCGGCCGCGACCAGGTGCACCTCCTCACCGACGAAGTCCGACAGCGCCGCCGACCAGGGCCCCGACACGAGGTGCCCGTCGACGTCACGGCCGTAGAAGTTCGTGCACACCGCCTCGCCGAGGTCGGCGGCCCGGCCCTCGACGGGCGGACGGTCGGGGAACCGCAGGGTCAGGTGCGCAGCGGCGGGGTCGAACTCCGCGGTGAGGCGCACGAGCGGGCCGTGCTGCTTGCCGTTGAAGAGCCGCCGCTGGGCGTCCACGAGGTGGAAGCGCCGGTTCTCCAGCACTCCGTTGTCGGTGACCGTCACGGTCTGCGGATGGTGCAGGGCGGTGCCCTTGACCGGGGTGGTCGAGAGGCGGGAGACGAGCGGCATGGCCCTCCGTCCGGTGCGGGTACTGGTGCTGTGGACCGTAGCCGGGGCCGGGTGGCCCCGCTGTTCGGTCAGTGCCGGTGGGCGCCGCGACCGGGCAGCCGCCGCCCTGCGGGCGGGCCGGTGACCACCGGCTCACCGCTGCGCGCGCGGTCCACCCGCGCGCGGTCGGCCCGCCCGGCGTCGCGCAGCACCCCGGTGGCGACGGAGCCCACTCCCACCCGGTAGCGGCGCTGCGCCGCTCCGTCGCAGGCCGGGCACGCCGCCGTCGATGCGGCCTCGCGCATGTCGCGGTGCAGGTCGAAGGGGCCGCACCGGGGGCAGGAGAACTCGTACAGCGGCATGCGGTGCCTTCTCTCGGGACGTCGGGAGGAACGTGGTCCGGGGCGGGGCACGCCCGCCCCGGACCACGGGTCGGTGGATCGGTGGGTCAGTCGGCCGTCAGGTCCCGGCCTCCTCCGGCGCCGGGCAGGATGTTCCGGTCGAAGATCGACAACGGGATGCTGATCGACACCGCGCTGTTCGGGATGTCGACCACGCCGCCGATCCGGCCGTCGATGGGTGCCGCTCCCAGGAACAGGTAGGCCTGCTCGAAGGTCCAGTCCATCGCCGGCATCAGGAAGTTGATGGCGTTGAGGCAGGCCTGGCGGTAGGCGACGGTGGCGTTCATGTAGTAGTTCCGGCCGTCCTCGACGCTGATGCCCTCGAAGGTGATGAACTCCGAGTAGTTCGGCCCGACCCGGCCGGGCTTGAAGAACGGCATCGACTGCTTGTACCGGTCCATCCCGCCCTTGATCAGATCGAAGTGCAGGTCGATGAACCCGGGCATCTCGATCGCGCCGCAGAAGGTGATCTCGCCGTCGCCCTGAGCGAAGTGCAGGTCACCGATGGAGAACTTCGCCCCGGGCACGTACACCGGCATGTAGACCCGGCTGCCCACGCCGAGGTCCTTGATGTCGACGTTGCCACCGTGCTCCCGCGGCGGGATGGTGCGGCAGGCCTCGGCGGCCGCCCGCTCCAGGTCCGCGCCGCTCAACGTCCCGAGCAGGGCGTCCTTGGACAACGGCGGCAGGGCGAGCGCGGGGACCTGCGGCGTGCCGGGGACGTCCCCCTCGTGCGCGGGGATGTCGCCGGTGACCCGGTCGGGGTTCTGGTCGATCAGCGCCTGCTCCCGCCGGTTCCACTCCGCCAGCAGGTCGGGCGAGGGCGCGCAGCCGAAGAGGCCCGGGTGGGAGTTGCCGATGAACCGGACCCCGGGGACGTGCCGGCTGCTGGTCCAGATCCCGTCGAGGTCCCAGATCGCCTTGGACGCCTGGGGGGAGTAGTCGGTGAGGAACCCGCCGCCGTTCTCCTTGGCGAAGATGCCCGTGTAGCCCCACTCCTGCTCCTGGAAGGGGCCGATGTCGACGATGTCGACGACCAGCAGGTCACCGGGTTCGGCGCCCTCGATGGCGATCGGCCCACTGAGCATGTGGCACGGGTCGATGTTCATGTCGCGGATGTCATCGGCGTCGTCGGTGTTGCGGACCTGATCGTCGGTCCAGTCCTTGCACTCGATCCGGTAGGTCCCGCCGGGGGCCACGGTGTTGGCCGGGGGGATGTCGGGGTGCCAGCGGTTGTGGCCGGGCACCGCCTGGTCGCGCATCGACACGCTCAGGTCGCGGTTGATCTCGAAGATCACTTCGGGCACGGGAACTCCTCAGGTCTGTGCGGGTGGGGGTGGACGGACGGGCATGCTCAGAAGCTCGACCGGGGAACGCCCATGCCGGGATCGATCCGGGCCGGCCCGGACGCCGACGGCGCGACGTCGAAGTCGAAGATCCCGGTCGGGAGGTAGACGGTGGAGCAGGAGTTGGGGATGTCGACCACCCCGGACAGCCGGCCCTCGATCGGTGCGGCGCCGAGGATCATGTACGCCTGCTCCGGGGAGTAGCCGAACTTCGTCAGGTAGTCGATCGCGTGCAGGCAGGCGCGCTGGTAGGACAGGTGGGAGTCCAGGTAGCGCTGCTCGTCGTCCAGGGTCACCGACGTTCCGGAGAAGGCCAGCCACTTCTCGTACCGTGGGTCGACGTTGCCCGGCATGAAGATGGCGTTCTCGCTGACCCCGTAGGTCTCCATGCCGCCCTTGATCAGGTCGACGTGCAGGTCGATGAAGCCACCCATCTCGATGGCGCCGCAGAAGGTGATCTCGCCGTCGCCCTGGGAGAAGTGCAGGTCGCCCACCGAGAGCTTCGCGCTCGGCACGAACACCGGGTAGAAGATCCGGCTGCCCTTGGTCAGGTTCTTGATGTCCTGGTTGCCGCCGTTCTCCCGGGGCGGAGCGGTGCGGGCGGCCTCGCCGGCGACCCGGTCGAACTCCGCACCCTCCAGCCCGCCGAGGATGGCGTCCTGGGGGAGGGGCGGCAGGGCCAGCGGTGGCACCCGGTCGGGGTCGGTGGCGATGAGGGCGCCCTCCCGCCGGTTCCAGCGGGCCAGCAGGTCCGCCGAGGGCGCGGTGCCCATCAGGCCGGGGTGCACGATCCCGGTGAAGGAGACGCCGGGGACGTGCCGGGACGTCGCGGTCTGCCCGGAGAAGTCCCAGATCACCTTGTAGGCGTCCGGGAACTGGTCGGTGAGGAACCCCCCGCCGTTCTGCTTGGCGAAGATGCCCGTGTACCCCCACCCCTGTCCGGCCAGCGGGCCGGCGTCCTCCTGCGGAATCGGTCCCACGTCCAGGATGTCGACGATCAGCAGGTCGCCGGGCTCGGCGCCCTCCACCGCGAAGGGGCCGCTGAGCACGTGGACCGTCGACAGCGGTGCGTCCCGGATGTCGTCGGCCGAGTCGTCGTTGTGGATGGCCCCGTCGAACCACTCGCGGCAATCCACCCGGAAGCTGTCGCCGGGACGGACGGTCACCTGGGCGGGGATGTCGGGGTGCCAGCGGTTGTGGCCCAGGTGCTGCTGATCGGTGAACTTCTTGCTGGAGTCGAGGGGGAAGACGAGGTCGGGCATGGCGGGGTCTCCGTTCGGGGATGGACGGGATCACGAGGCCGGTCGACGGGCTCCGGTGTGACGGGCTGCGGTCACCTCCCCGCGTCGGCGTTCGGGCGCTGCGGAGGGGGGTCGGTGCGCACGTCACCAGGCCGGTCCGGCCGCACCTCCGTGCCACGGGCGCGCGGTGCTTCAGGGGCGCCGGCCGGAACGGGCGCCGCCGGCGGCACCCCGGGCTCCGGGTGCCCGCGGAAGCGGGGGTAGAGAACCGCCAGCGCGATGACGCCCAGGACGGCCAGCGCGATGGCCCACGTGGTCGTGTAGTCCACCCAGACGCCGGTGAGCAGCAGGAACGCCGGGATCGCGCCGGTGACCACGCCACAGAGCAGGCAGAACGCACCGGTGAACCGGGTGTACTGCTCCTGCTTGAGGCCGAGGACGACGAAGAACAGCGCCCACAGCACTGCCCAGTAGAGCCAGATGACGCCGAATGCCGGGTCGTCGAACCGGCCGAAGTTCAGCCCGGCGTAGACCAGCGCGCAGCAGGCCACGAACGCGGAGAACCAGCCGACTCCGGTGCCGTCCAGGTTGGCGAGCAGGTTGAACGCGACGTACAGGTAGGTGAAGCCGAACAGGTAGAGACCGCCGGCCGAGAGGATGACATCGGGGTCACCGCCGGAGGTGAAGATGAGGTACGTGGGTGTGATCACCTGGAGCGCACCCACGAAGATGTTCATCGGGGCCGCTGCCCGGGCCTCCACCAGCCCCAGCAGCATCAGCCCGTTGATCGCCAGCACCGCTCCCACGTACAGAAGCCCGACATTGCCCATCTGGGTTCATCTCCTCGATCACCGATGGAGCTGGGTTGGTCCCCGTGAACGGCCGTGCACGTCGGTCAGGGGCGCGGCAGGCGCGCCAGGGCGGGGTTGCGCGGGAGCGCCGCAGCCGACGGGTGCCGGGCCGGCGGCCCGGACACCACCGCGGGTTCGTCGCGGCTCTGCTCGGTGCGGTCGAGAAGGGCCCGGCGCACCGGCGACCCGAACGAGAGCCGGGGGGCGGTGAACACGCGGGCGGCGTCCGCTCCGCAGGCGGGGCAGCGAACCGTCGCCGGCGCACTGCCCATCGCGCAGCGGGTCTCGGTCGGACCGTGGTCGGGGCAGCGGTACTGGTAGACGGCCATGTCGCACCTCCGGATGCACCGGCGGAGGGGCTTTCGACCCTCCTGGATCAGCCGACCCTGGCCCTGGCCCGAGTCGGCGGTCAAGCCGCGGCAGGTCCTCGGCGCCGGACCAGCGGGCGTTCTCCGCAGGACCATCGGCGCGCCGTCACCGACCGGGTGGGAGCCACCCGGCATGTCGGCTGGATCGACCCGATATCGGCCGTAATGCGGCGCCGCCGGGTCGGTCGGGAGCCGCTTGACGGTTCGCCGTCCGGGCCGGGACGGTGAACGGCGTCCACCGCTGCCCACCCGGGGAGGGTTCAGCTGGAGCGGCCCGTCGCGTGCGGAGTGGTGGCGAACCTGGCGGCCGGGACGCTGTTCGGCTGGAGCCTGGTGGCCGAGCAGGCGACCGCGGACGTGGGCGCACCGGGCTCCGCCGGTGCCGCCGTCTTCGCGGCCGCGATCGCCGTGTTCACCGTGGCGCTGCTGACGACCGGCCGTGCCCTGCGCACGGTGGGGCCCCGCCGGCTGCTCGGCGGTGCGGCCGGCGCGGCCGCCGCCGGCCTCGGCGTGGCGGCGACGGGACACCACCCGCTGGCGCTGTGGGCCGGTATCGCGCTGCTGTTCGGTGCCGCGAGCGGGGTCGGCTACGGCGTCGCGGTCGGGCTCGCCGCCCGGTCGCCCGCCCCCCGCCGGGGAACGGCGACCGGCCTCGTCGTCGCCGCCTACGCCGCCGGGCCGGTGCTGCTGGGAGTGCTGGCGCCCGCTGCGCTCGCCGCGGCCGGCTGGCGGACCTGCCTGGCCGTGCTGTCGGTGGTGGTCGGTGGGCTGCTGGCCGCGGCGGCGCTGCTCGCTCCACCGGACCGGACGGCGCAGCGCGGCCGGCCGGCGGCCGGGCCGCCGCCGCGGCGCACCGTCGTCCTGCTCTGGGTGCTCTTCGCCGGCGGATCCGCACCCGGACTGCTGCTGTTCGCCATGGCCGCCCCCGTCGCCACCGGCCGCGGGCTGACCGCGGGCGCGGCCGGGGTGGCCGTCTCGCTGCTGGCCGCCGGGAACCTGGCCGGGCGGCTGGCCGCCGGCTGGTGGTCCGACCGGGTCGGCCGGGTACCCGCCCTGGCGACGGCGCTGGGGGTCGCCGCGGTCTCGGTGGCCGGTCTCGGGAGCCCGACGGCCCCGGAGGTGGTCCTCGGGTCGTTCACCGGCACGGGCCTGGCCTACGGGGCGGTGTCCGCGCTGGTGCCGGCGGTCACCGCCGACCGGGTCGGGGCCGGTGCCTTTCCCCGGGCCTACGGCCGGGTGTTCACCGCCTGGGGGTGTGCGGGCCTCGTGGCACCGCTGGCCGGAGGAGCGCTTCCCGGTACCGACGAGCTCGGCCTCGTGCTGGTCGCCGCGGTGGCCCTGGTCCCGGCGGCGGTCGCGCTGCGCATGCTCGCACCGGGTCGGTCGCCGTCCGGGGCCGGAGGTGGGGCAGGGCCGTGACCGCCCGGAAGGTCACAGCGCGCGCAGGATGTCCTCCACGCGTTCCTTGGCGTCGCCGAACAGCATGGCGCTGTTGGACCGGAAGAACAGCGGGTTCTGCACACCGGCGTAGCCGGTGTTCATCGACCGCTTGAACACCACGACGTCCTCGGCCTCCCAGACGTGCAGTACCGGCATGCCGGCGATCGGGCTGCCCGGGTCGTCGAGGGCGGCGGGGTTGACGGTGTCGTTGGCGCCGATGACCAGGACGACGGAGGTGTCGGGGAAGTCGTCGTTGATCTCGTCCATCTCCAGGACGACGTCGTAGGGCACCTTCGCCTCGGCCAGCAGCACGTTCATGTGCCCGGGCAGCCGGCCGGCGACCGGGTGGATGCCGAACCGCACCGGCACGCCCAGCTCGCGCAGCCGGCGGGTCAGTTCGGCGACCGGGTACTGCGCCTGCGCGACCGCCATGCCGTATCCGGGGGTGATGACCACCGAGGTGGCCTCCTTGAGCAGCTGCGCGGTGTCCGCGGCGCTGATCTCGCGGTGCTCGCCGTGGTCGACGTCACCGGCGGCGCTGCCCTCGTTGCCGAAGCCGCCGGCGATGACCGACAGGAACGACCGGTTCATCGCCCGGCACATCACGTAGGACAGGTAGGCACCGGACGACCCGACCAGCGCGCCGGTGACGATGAGCAGGTCGTTGCCGAGTAGGAAGCCCGAGGCCGCGGCCGCCCAGCCGGAGTAGCTGTTGAGCATCGACACGACCACGGGCATGTCGCCGCCGCCGATCGAGGCGACCAGGTGCCAGCCCAGGGCCAGGGCGAGCACCGTGACGGCGGCGAGCAGGCCCAGGCCCGGCTCGAGGACGAAGAGCACGGTCAGGACGGCGAACGCCGCCAGTGCGCCGAGGTTGAGCAGGTTCCGGCCGGGAAGCACCAGGGGGTTGGACCGGATGCGGGCCGACAACTTGAGGAAGGCGACGATCGAGCCGGTGAACGTCACCGCGCCGATGAAGACGCCGATCACGACCTCGGCGGAGTGGATGCCCAGCAGTCCGGGGGCCACCTCGGTCTGCTCGCCCGGGCGGGCCTCGACCGACAGGTAGCCGTTCCAGCCGACGAGCACGGCGGCCAGGCCGACGAAGCTGTGCAGGATCGCGATGAGCTCGGGCATGCCGGTCATCTGGACCAGGCGGGCCCGCCACAGCCCGATCGCGGCGCCGACGCCCATGGCGCCGGCCAGCAGGGCCAGCCCGGTGCCGCTGCTGCTGCGCGCGGCCAGCGTGACGGTCGCGGCCAGCGCCACCGCCATGCCGGCCATGCCGAAGGCGTTGCCGGCCCGGGCCGACTCGTGCCGGGACAGCCCGGCCAGGCTGAGGATGAACAGCAGCGCCGCGACGACGTACGCCGCCTGGACGGCGGACTCGACAGACACCGGTTCAGCCCCTCGTGAACATGCCGAGCATGCGGCGGGTCACGGCGAACCCGCCGAACACGTTGATGCTGGCCACCAGCACCGCGACGGTGGCGAGCGTGGTGACGACGGCGTCACCGTGCCCGACCTGCAGGAGCGCGCCGACCACGATGATCCCGGAGATCGCGTTGGTGACCGACATCAGCGGGGTGTGCAGGGCGTGATGGACGTGCCCGATGACGTAGAAGCCGATCACGATCGCGAGTGAGAAGACCGTGAGATGCCCGCGCAGGTCCGCCGGGGACAGCGCGGTGAGCACGAACAGCAGCACTGCCCCCACCCCGGCCAGGGCGGCCCGGCGGGCCGGCGACGGCGCCGCCTTCGGAGCCGCGGGCGTGACCGACGCGGCCGGTGAGGATGCCGGTGGCGTGGCCGACACCGGTACGGGCGGAGGTGGCCAGGTCATCTCGCCGCGGTGCACCACGGTCATCGCGCGCTGCACCACGTCGTCCTGGTCGAGCACGAGCCGGCCGTCCTTGCCCGGTGTCAGGAGCTTCAGCAGGTTGACCAGGTTGGTGGCGTAGAGCTGGGAGGCCTGCGCCGGCAGCCGGCCGGGCAGGTCGGTGTAGCCGATGATCGACACGCCGTTGCCGGTGACCACCACCTCGTCGGCGACGGTGCCGGCCACGTTGCCGCCCATCGCGGCGGCCATGTCGACGAGAACGCTGCCCGGCCGCATGCCGGCCACCATCTCCGCGGTGATCAGCCGCGGCGCGGGGCGGCCGGGGATCAGCGCGGTGGTGATGATGATGTCGACGTCGCGGGCCTGCTCGGCGTAGACCTCGGCGGCCCGGCGGTCGTAGTCGGCGGAGGTCTCCCGGGCGTAGCCGTCGGCGCTGACGGTCTGCTCGGCCGGCGCGACGGCCACGTACTCCCCGCCCAGCGAGCGGATCTGTTCGGCGACCTCCGGCCGGACGTCGGTGGCCCGCACGATCGCGCCCAGGCTGCTGGCCGCCCCGATCGCGGCCAGCCCGGCCACTCCCGCGCCGACGACCAGCACCTTGGCGGGGGGCACCTTGCCCGCCGCGGTCACCTGCCCGGTGAAGAACCGGCCGAAGGCGTGCGCCGCCTCGATCACCGCGCGGTAGCCGGCGATGTTGGCCATCGAGCTCAGCACGTCCAGCGACTGTGCCCGGGAGATCCGCGGCACGGCATCCATCGCCAGCGCGGTGACTCCCCGCCGGGCCAGGGCGTCGAGCAGGTCGGGGTTCAGCGCCGGCGCGAGCAGGCTGACCAGCACGGCGTCGTCCCGGAGCCGGTCGATCTCGCCGTCCGCCGGGGCATTGACCCGCAGGACCACGTCGCACCGCCACGCCGCGTCGTCGTCGCCGACCTCCGCGCCGGCCGCGGCGTAGGCCGCATCGGGGAAGCTGCTGGCCCGTCCCGCGCCGGCGGCGACGACGATCTCGTGGCCGAGCGCCCGCAGGTGCGGAACGGTGGTCGGGGTGGTGGCGACCCGGGTCTCACCGGGGCGCGACTCGCGGGGCACGCCGATCCGCACGCAGCACTCCGTTCAGCACTGGACCGGCCTCGGTGCCGGCCCAGGGAAGCCCGCGCGCGGTGCCGCCCGATGGTCGGGACGGCCGTGCGCGGAGCCTGCAGCATGCCGGGCGCGGCCCCGGGAGGAGGAGGCGGCCCCCCGTGGTCAACCAGGCGGTTGACAATGTCGACGGCCCGGCGCACGCTGTACTCAACCGATCGGTTGAGGAGACGTGATGGCCGACCGACTGTCCCGGGTGTTCGCCGCGCTGGCCGATCCCACCCGGCGCGACATGGTGGCCCGGCTCGCCGCCGGGGACGCCACCGTCAACGAGCTCGCCGGGCCCTACCAGGTGACGCTGCAGGCGGTGTCCAAGCACCTCAAGGTGCTCGAGGACGCCGGGCTGGTCAGTCGCACCCGCGACGCGCAGCGTCGCCCGGTGCACCTGGAGGCCGAGGTGTTCGACCTCATGACGAAGTGGCTCGAGCGCTACCGCCGCGAGGCCGAGGAGCGCTACCGCCGGCTCGACGACGTCCTCCGGTCGATGCCGGACGACGTGCACCCCGCCCCACCGCCGCACGAAGGAGGAGCACCGACATGACCACCGCCGGCACCCACCGGACCGAGATCGTCGCCGACCCCGACGTTCCGCTCGTCCGGATCACCCGGGAGTTCGACGCGCCACCCGCGAAGGTCTTCCGCGCGCACACCGATCCGGAGCTGGTCGCCCGCTGGCTCGGCCCGCGCGATCTCGAGATGCGGATCGACCACTACGACTGCCGCACCGGCGGCTCCTACCGCTACGTGCACAGCCAGGGCGGCGAGGAGTACGGCTTCCGCGGCTGCTTCCACGAGGTGCGCCCGGCCGAGCTGATCGTCCAGACCTTCACCTTCGAGGGGATGCCGGATGGCGTGGCCCTGGAGCGGCTGGTGTTCACCGACCTCGGCGGCGGCCGGACCCGGCTCACCTCGACATCGCTGGTCGACTCCTTCGAGGCGCGCGACGCGTTCGTGGCCAGCGGCATGGAGGTCGGCGTCCGCGAGGGGTACGAGCGGCTCGACGCCCTGCTGGCCGGCTGAGCGCCGTGGACGCCGTCGCATCCGGTGCCGTCCGCCCGGCGGCCCGCCGCCGGGCCGGCGCCGCCGCGCTGTGGGTGCTGCAGGCCGCGCTGGCCGCGGTGTTCGCCGGAGCCGGGCTGACCAAGCTCGGCGGCAGCCCCGAGATGGTGCAGTTGTTCGCCGACATCGGGGCCGGGCAGCCGCTGCGGTACGTGGTCGGGGCGCTGGAGGTGGCCGGGGCCGCCGGGCTGCTGGTTCCTCGGCTGGCCGCCCCGGCGGCGGTCGGGCTGACTGCGCTCATGGCCGGGGCGACCGTCACCAACGTCGTCGTCCTCGGGGTGGGCCCGGCGATGACCCTCGGGCTGCTGGCCGCGGCCGGCGTCGTCGCCTGGAGACGCCGGGATCGGCTGCGGGCGCCGCTGCGACGCTGACCCGGCGTGGGACACGGTCCGGGCGGCCGGGCAGCTGCCCGGCCCGACCGCCGTCCTCAGGAGGAACCGGTGCGTGCCCGGCGGATCTACGGCCGCCACACTGCTCGACACCTGCGCTGGCCGAGGCGCGGCTGTGCCAGGCGGGCGCGGTCGTCGAGGTGGCGGTGGGCACCCGCCGGGCAACGGGCATCCACCAGCCGGGGTGAGTCTTGACACACTGGTGGGACGGTGCCTGTAATCGGCACGACCACAGCGCGGACGGTTGTCCGCCGCTGGCCTGCAGACGGAAGAGGACCCTCATGAGCGTTCCCGCCACGAGCACCACCGCCGACGCGCAGCCGACCATCGAGGTCGACGTCCTGGTCGTGGGCTCGGGCCCGGCGGGGGCATCCGCGGCGTTGTTCCTCGCCACCTACGGCACGTCGACGCTGCTGGTGACCAAGTACAGCCGGCTCTCCGACACCCCCCGCGCGCACATCACCAACCAGCGCACCATGGAGACGATGCGCGACATGGGCATCGAGGACACCCTCCTGGCCCTCGGCACGCCGTGGGAACTCATGGGCAACACCACGTTCTGCACCAGCCTGGCCGGCGAGGAACTGGGCCGGATCCCGTCCTGGGGCACCGACACGGTCCGGCACGCCGACTACGAGCTGCAGAGCCCCTGCACGATGCTCGACGCGCCGCAGACCATCACCGAGCCGGTGCTGATCAAAGCGGCCCAGGAGCGCGGGGCCCGGCTCCGGTTCGACACCGAGTACCTCTCCCACGTCCAGGACGACGAGGGGGTGACCACCACGGTCCGCGACCGGCTGACCGGCCGTGAGTACACGATCCGCTCGAAGTACCTGGTCGGCGCGGACGGCGCGCGCAGCAAGGTCGCCGCCGACCTCGACCTGCCCTTCGAGGGGCCGGGCGCGGTCGCCGGCGCGATGAGCATTGTCTTCGAGGCCGACCTCTCCCACCTGGTCGCGCACCGCCCGTCGGTCCTCTACTGGATGCTCCAGCCGGGCGCCGAGAAGGAGGGCGTCGGCCTGGGCGTGCTGCGCATGATCAAGCCCTGGAACGAGTGGATGCTCATGTGGGGCTACGAGGTGGCGGCCGGGCCGCCCACCTTCACCGACGAGGTCGTCCGTGAGCTGGCGGTGGCGCTCGTGGGCACCGACGACTTCGAGATGCGGGTGAAGTCCGCGTCGCCGTGGACGGTGAACCACCACTTCGCCACCACGATCGCCCGCGGCCGCGTCTTCTGCGCCGGTGACGCCGTGCACCGGCACCCGCCGACGAACGGGCTGGGCTCGAACACCTCCATCCAGGACGCCTACAACCTGGCCTGGAAGCTCTCCCACGTCATCGCCGGGACCGCCGGGCCGTCGTTGCTGGAGAGCTACGACGCCGAGCGGGCCCCCATCGCCCGGCAGATCGTGGAGCGGGCGAACCAGAGCATCGCCGACACCGGCCGGATCCTGCAGGCCCTGGACCTCTCCGACACCACCGACGTGGCCAAGCTCGAGGAGGCGCTCGCGCTGCGCAAGGCGCCCGGGCCGCAGGGGGAGAAGGTCCGCGCCGGGTTGCGTGAGGCCATCGCGTACAAGGCGCACGAGTTCGACGCGCACGGCATCGAGCACAACCAGCGCTACGCCTCCTCGGCGGTCGTGCCCGACGGCACGCCGATGCCGGAGTACCGGCGTGACCCGGTGCTCTACGCCCAGCCCACCACCTGGCCCGGCGCCAAGATCCCGCACACCTGGGTGACCCGTGCCGGCCGTCGGGTGTCGACGCTGGACCTGGTCGGCCAGGGCCGCTTCGCCCTGGTCACCGGCATCGGCGGCGCGCCCTGGCTGGAGGCCGGCCGGGCGCTGGGGGAGGAGTTCGGGCTGGGCCTCACCCCGGTGTCGATCGGCCCGGGCGAGGAGTTCGAGGACCCGTACGGCACCTGGGCCGAACTGCGCGAGATCGAGGACGGCGGACTGCTCCTGGTGCGCCCCGACCTCTACGTCGCCGCCCGGCACCTCTCCTCGCCGTCCTCGCCCGGGCAGGCTGCCGAGTGGCTGCGCGCCGCGCTGAGCAGCGTCCTGGGCCGCTGACCCGGGTGGCCCGACGGGGCTGAGCCGGGTCCGGGCAGCCCGCGCCTCCGCTCCGGGGGTGCGGGCTGCCGCGTCAGCCCGGGGCCGGGGCGTGCGGCGAGGAGAGCCGCTCGGCGCTCGGCGTGGGGAGCGCGGCGCCCAGCGTGCGCGAGATGCCGCGGGCCGCGGCCAGCAGCGCCGACACGTGCTGGCGGGGCTGGGCGTCCGCGCTGGGCACGACGACGGCCAGGGCGGCGACCACGGCGTTCCCGGACCCGTGCACCGGAACGGCGATGCCGGTGGCGTCCCGGTGCACGTGGCCGCCGGTGACCGCGTACCCCACCCGGCGCACCTCGGCCAGTTCCCGGCGCAGCCGGTTCGGGTCGATGATCGTGGCGGCGGTGTAGGGCCGCATCGGCCGGGCCAGCACCTCCTCCTGCCGCCCGGGTGGTGCGAACGCCAGCATGACCAGACCGGAGGACGACGCGTGGGCCGGGATCCGCCCGCCGACGGTCACCAGGTTGATCACCGCGTTCCGCGCCGAGAGCCGCTCGATGAACAGCACGTCGTCGCCCTCGAGCACCGACAGCTGCACGTGCTGCCGGGTGGCGGCGTGCACGTCCTCCATGAACGGCATGGCCGCCTCGCGCAGGCCCAGCGCCCGCGGTGCCCGCGCGGCCAGCTCCCACAGCCGCACGCCGACCCGCAGCCGGCCGTCCGGTGCGCGCTCCAGCAGGCCGTGCGAGACGAGCGCGACGGCCAGCCGGTGCGCCGTGGCCACCGGCAGGTCGGCGCGGCGGGCCACCTGGGAGGCGGTGAGCGGAGCGCCGTCCTCGAAGGAGTCCAGCACCCGGACGATCCGGGCCAGCACCGAGTCGCCGGTCGGTGAGTTGGCCATGCCGCCCTCCGTGTCGCCGTCCGATCCGGCTTCCCATTCAACGGGATGGGCACTGGAAAGGGTGTCGCGGGTCACCGGATCCTGCTGAGGCCCCGGTCACGGGGTCGATGCGGCGCGACGACGCCGCACGAGCAGGCGCGGCAGGTCGACGGCGACCTGCACTGGAGAGGACCCCCATGCAGCACTTCCTGACCATCCGTCCCGGCCGGACGGGCCGGCCGCTGGCCCTCGCGGCGGTGCTGGCCCTCGGGCTGACCCTCACGGCCTGTGGCGGGTCGTCGGACGACGGTGCGGGTGCGAGCGGGGACGGGGACGACGCGACGACGAGCATGAGCGTCGGCTACTTCCCGCTGGTGCACACCGCCAGCGCGGTCAACGCCGCCGAGCACGGCCTGTTCGCCGACGAGGGGCTCGAGGTCGAGCTCACGCCCACCGCAGGCGGCGCCCAGGCCATCCCGGCCCTGGTCGCCGGCGAGTTCGACATCGCCTACGGCAACTACACCTCGGCCTTCCTCGCCGCCCAGCAGGGCCTGCCGCTGCGGCTCGTGGCCGGCAACGACGTCGGCGGGGACGACCACTCCCTGCTCGTCGCGGGGAACTCGCCGCTCCAGGGCCCCGCGGACCTGGCCGGCCGCCGCATCGCGGTCAACAACCTGCTCAACATCGGCACCGTCGCGATCAACACCCTGCTCGAGGAGGCGGGGGTGGACCCGTCCTCGGTCACCTACGTCGAGCTGCCCTACCCCGACATGCAGGCCGCCCTGGAGCGCGGTGACGTGGACGCCATCTGGCAGGTGGAGCCGTTCCAGGCCAGCGCGCTGGCCGGCGGCAACCGCATCGTGCTGCCGATGTTCGCCGGGCCCACCGAGGGCATGCCGGTGGCCGGCTGGATCACCACCGAGCAGTTCGTGCAGGAGAACCCCGAGGCCGTCGAGGCCTTCCAGCGTGCGCTGGACGCCTCGATGACGGAGCTCCAGGACGACCGGGCGCGGCTGGTCGAGCTGGTGCCCACCTACACCCAGGTCCCCGCCGAGGTCGTCGAGCAGGTGGCGATGCCCACGTGGTCGGCGGAGCTGGACACCCAGCGGCTGCAGGACATCGCCGATCTGATGCTGGAGTACGAGCTCATCGACGAGGAGTTCGACGTCAGCACGATCACCGGCGGCTGAGCCCGCCGCCCCGCCCCCGATCCGATCCCGGAGGAGACCATGACCGTCGAGAGCCCGAGCACCGCCGACGTCCCGAGCCTGGACGACGACCCGTTCGGCACCGAGGTGCTGACCGATCCCTACGACTTCCACCGCCGCCTGCGCGACGCCGGCCCGGTGGTCTTCCTGCCCCGCCACGGCATCTATGCCCTGGGCCGGTTCGCGGACGTGACGGCCGCGCTGACCGACTGGGAGACCTTCGTGTCCAGTCGCGGCGCGGGGATCAGCGACTTCGCCAAGGAGGAGCCGTGGCGGCCACCGAGCCTGCTGCTGGAGGCCGACCCACCCGACCACACCGTGGTCCGGACGGCGATGAACGGGGTCATTTCCCCGCGCAGCATGCGCGCGCTGCGGGAGCGGTTCGCCGCACCGGCGAACGAGATCGCCGACCGGCTGGTCGCCCAGGGCACCGTCGATGCGGTGACCGACCTGGCCGAGGTCTATCCGCTGCAGGTGTTCCCCGACGCGGTCGGCCTGCCCGAGGCCGGCCGAGAGAACCTGCTGCCCTACGGCGGTCTGGCCTTCAACGCCTTCGGCCCCGACAACGAGCTGCGCCGCAAGGCGCTGGCCACCGCCGCGCCGGTGCAGGCCTGGGTGATGGAGCAGTGCCAGCGGGAGAACCTCGCCCCCGGCGGGTTCGGCGAGCAGATCTGGGCCGCCGCCGACCGCGGTGAGATCACCCACGAGCAGGCCCCGATGCTGGTGCGCTCGCTGCTCACCGCCGGGGTGGACACCACCGTCTACGGCATCGCCAACACCGTCTACGCGCTGTCCCGCCACCCCGGGCAGTGGGCGCAGCTGCACGGGCAGCCGGCGCGGGCCAAGTTCGCCTTCGACGAGGCGCTGCGCTGGGAGTCGCCGGTGCAGACCTTCTTCCGCACCACCACCCGCGATGTCGAGGTGGCCGGCACGACCATCCCCCGGGACACCAAGGTGCTGCTGTTCCTCGGCTCGGCGAACCGTGACCCGCGGCAGTGGGGCGAGGACGCCGACGTGCTCGACATCGGCCGGCGCGCCGCCGGGCACGTGGCCTTCGGGATGGGCGTGCACCAGTGCGTCGGGCAACCGGTGGCCCGGCTGGAGACCGAGCTGGTGCTCACCGCCCTGGCCCAGCGGGCCCGGGCGATCGAGCCCGCCGGCGATCCGGTGCCGAAGCTGAACAACACCCTCAAGGGCTGGGCGAGCGTGCCGGTCCGGCTGGTCCCGGCCTGAGGAAGGACCCCGCTGCCCCCGGCCCACTCGCGAGCTTGCGAGTGGTGGGGGCAGTGGGGGTCCTTACTCGACCCCGGCCAGCAGGGCGTCCAGGTCGGGCTCGCCGGTGAGCACGCCGTACTTCTGGCCGAGCTCGGTGAACAGTTCCAGGGTCTCCTCGCTGACGTCGGTGTTCCACACCGGCAACCGCACCTGCGCGGCGAGCTCCGGCGGCATGTCGAGGTAGGTCGGCAGGATCGCCCGGACGGCCTCCGGGTTCTGCTGGGCGTACTCCAGCGACTCCTCCAGCGCCGTGCGGAAGCGGTCGAGCACCTCGGGGTTCTCCGTGGCGAACTGCTGGCTGGTGACGTAGGTGGAGACCTCCACCTCGATGTCGGTGAAGTCGTTGAGCGGTGTGGTGAGGACCCGGATGCCCTGCGATTCACCGATGGTCACGAACGGCTCGACCAGCCACGCCGCGTCGACGTCCCCCGCGGTGACCGCGGCGGGCATGGTGGGGAAGGCCAGCTCGACGAAGTTGATCGAGTCGGGGTCACCGCCGTCGGCCTCCACCGAGGCCTTGACCACGGTGTCGCCGATGGCGTTGACGGTGTTCACCGCCACCGTCTTGCCCGACAGGTCGGCCGGGCGGGTGATCGAGTCGTCGGCGGTGACGATCGTGAACTGGTCGGTCTCCGGGTCGCCGGCGCTGTCGACGCCGCTGGCCACCACCTGCAGGGGCAGGCCGGCGGCCGAGGCGATCACCAGCGAGAGGTTGTTGGTGAACCCCACGTCGAGACTGCCGCTCACGATCCCGGGCACGATCGCGGCGCCCCCCTGCCCCGCGGAGAGCTCGAGCTCGATGCCCTGGTCGGCGAAGAACCCCTGCTCCATGCCGAGGTGGATCGGGGCGACATCGATGATCGGGATGAGGCCCAGCGTCACGGTCGCCACCTCCTGCGCACCATCACCGCCTCCGCCGGAGGCCTCGGGCTCGGCGTCCGAGCCGCAGCCCAGGGTCAGCAGGGGGAGTGCGGCGACGGCCGCGACGGCCGCCCTCCGCCGGGTGCGCAGGGACATGGGGTCTCCTCGACGGTCCGGCTGCTCCGATGCAGCCGCTGGCACACCGTGGCACGGCCGCGACGCGCGGGTCCGCTCCCCGTCCACTGAATGGCACATTCGTGACCGCACCTTGACCCGGAGGGCTCCGGGATGCGTCCCGGACGCCTTCCGGTCCTTACGCGTCGATGACCACCGGGATGATCATCGGGCTGCGCCGGTAGGTGCGGTGCGCCCAGTTCTGCACGGCCCGGGAGATCAGCTGCTCCAGCTGGATGGCCCCGCCGACGCCCTCCTCGGCGGCCTTCGCCAGCGCCTTCTCGATCAGCGGGACGACGGCCGTGAAGGTGCCCTCGTCGTGGACGAAGCCGCGGGCGAGGAAGTCGGGGGTCTCGGCGAGCCGGCCGGTCTCCATGTCCACGATCGCCACGACGGTGATCACGCCCTCCTCGGCCAGGTTGCGCCTGTCCTTGAGGCTGGCCTCGGTCGCGCCACCGACGGTCTCGCCGTCGACGTAGACGTTGCCGGCGGGGACCTTGCCGGTGATCGACGCCCGGCCGCCGACCAGGTCGACGACCATGCCGTCCTCGGCCAGCACCACCCGGCCCGGGTCGACGCCGGTGCGGATGGCCAGCTCGCCGTTGGCCTTCAGGTGCCGCCACTCGCCGTGCACCGGCATGACGTTGCGCGGCTGGACGAGGTTGTAGCAGTACACGAGCTCGCCGGCGCTGGCGTGCCCGGACACGTGCACCTTGGCGTTGCCCTTGTGCACCACGTTCGCGCCCCACCGGGTCAGCTCGTTGATGATCCGGTAGATCGCATTCTCGTTGCCCGGGATGAGCGAGCTGGCCATGAGCACCGTGTCGCCCTCCTCGATCCGGATGACGTGGTCGCGGTTGGCCATCCGGGACAGGGCGGCCATCGGCTCGCCCTGGGAACCCGTGCAGACCACGGCGATCTTGTTCGGCGGCAGCTTCTCCAGGACCTTCAGGTCGACCACCAGCCCCTTGGGCACGTTGAGGTAGCCGAGGTCGCGGGCGATGCCCATGTTGCGCACCATGGACCGGCCGACGAAGGCGACCTTGCGGCCGTGCGCGTGGGCGGCGTCGAGCACCTGCTGGATGCGGTGCACGTGGCTGGCGAAGCTGGAGACGATCACCCGCTTGGGCGCGGTGCGGAACACCTTCTCGATGGCCGGGGTGAGCTCGCCCTCCGAGGTGGTGAACCCGGGGACCTCGGCGTTGGTGGAGTCGGTGAGGAACAGGTCGACGCCCTCCTCGCCGAGCCGGGCGAAGCCGCGGAGGTCGGTGATCCGGCGGTCGAGGGGGAACTGGTCCATCTTGAAGTCACCGGTGTGCAGCACCATGCCGGCCGCGGTGCGGATGGCGACGGCCAGCGCGTCCGGGATGGAGTGGTTGACCGCCAGGAACTCGAGGTCGAACGGCCCGAACTCGACCAGGTCACCCTCGGACACCTCGACGGTGACCGGCTTGATCCGGTGCTCCTTGAGCTTGGCGTCGATGAACGCCAGGGTCAGCTTCGAGCCCACCAGCGGGATGTCGCGGCGCTCGCGCAGCAGGTAGGGCACCCCGCCGATGTGGTCCTCGTGGCCGTGGGTGAGCACGACCGCGACGACGTCGTCCATCCTGTCCCGGATCGAGGTGAAGTCGGGGAGGATCACGTCGATCCCGGGCTGGTGCTCCTCGGGGAACAGCACGCCGCAGTCGACGATCAGGAGCTTGCCGGCGATCTCGAAGACCGTCATGTTGCGGCCGATCTCGCCCAGGCCACCCAGGGCGATCACGCGCAGCCCGCCGTCGGCCAGTGCCGGTGGGGTGCGAAGTTCAGGGTGCGTGCGACTCATGGGCAGAACGGTACGGCGCACCTCCGACGGCGCGGCACCGGCCGCCGGACACGGCCTGTCGCGCGCCGTCCGGTGCGACGTCCCGGGTGGTCAGCGGCGGCCGCGCGTGGGGAGCAGCCCCTCCTCGTGGTCGAGCTCCCGCTCGAGGATCCGCAGGCTCTCGTCGGGGAGCCGGCCGATGTCGCGCCAGTGCAGCAGCTCCTGCCGCTGCGAGGCGAGGACCGCCCGGCGCAGCCGGAGCGCGGCCTCGTACTGCGGGGACATCGGGATGTCGCCACCCTCGGCGGTCTGCAGCACGTCGAGGCGGTGCCGGTAGCGGTCCAGCCGGCTGCTCAGCTGGGCGCGGAGGGTGGTGATCGCCTGCTCGTCGACGTCGTCGTGCTCGTCGGCCTCGAGCTGGTCGAGCCGGGCCATCCCCGCCTCGGCGGAGGCGACCCGAGCCTGGTTCCGCAGCTTGGCCTGGTCGGCCTCGTCGGCCCGCAGCCCCAGCGTGCGCACGAGCGGGGCGAACGTGAGGCCCTGACCCACCAGGGTGACCAGCACGACCAGGAAGGCGCAGAACAGCAGCAGGTCGCGGTCGGGGAACGGCTCCCCGAGGTCGGTCACCAGCGGCAGGGTGAAGATGGCCGCCAGGGTGATGACGCCGCGGGTGCCGGCCCAGCTGAGGACGACGACCTCGCGGCCGTTGAGCCGGTGGCCGGCCGGTGAGCTGCGGGGTTCGGCCTCGTCGAGCTCCTGTCCGCCCAGCCGCATGTGCAGCGAGCCGGGCAGCGCCTCGGTGAGCAGCAGCCACAGCGGCCGCAGCAGCAGGACGCTGCCCAGGGTGATCGCCGCCGCGGTCACGACGGTGGAGGTCTCGTACCGGCCCAGCCCGCGGATCACCTCGGGCAGTTGCTGGCCGATCAGCAGGAAGACGAAGCCCTCGAGCAGGAAGTCGACCAGCCGCCACACCGCGTCGGTCTGCAGCCGGCTGGCGCCCGAGGCCCAGCTCGGGTTGTTGTGCCCGATCACGAGCCCCGCGACGACCACGGCGAGCACCCCGGAGACGTGCACCGACTCGGCGAGCAGGTAGGCACCGAAGGGGGTGGCCAGCGAGACGGCATTGGACGACAGCGGGTCGCTCCGCAGCCGGCGCAGCGGGCGGACGCCGTAGGCCACCACCAGACCGGCGCCCACCCCACCGACGGCGGCGAAGAGGAACTGCGCCACGGCGCCGGGCGTGGAGTAGCCGTCGCCCTGGGCGGCGGCGACCGCGACGGTGAGGATGGTCAGTGCGGTGGCGTCGTTGAGCAGCCCCTCGCCCCGGATCAGGGTGATCAGCCGGGGCGGGAGCCCCACCTTGCGGCCGACCGCCAGCGCGGCGACCGGGTCCGGGGGCGCGACCGCGGCGCCCAGGGCGATCCCGGCGGCCAGCGTCGCGCCCGGCACCAGGAGCTGGAAGCCGACGCCGACGAGCAGTGCGGTGGCCAGCACGAGCAGCACCGAGAGGCTGATCACGGTGCGGATGTTCCGGCGGATCGCCGACAGGGAGGCGTCCAGCGCCGCGCTGTACAGCAGTGGCGGCAGGAGGAGGGTGAGCACGACGTCGGGGTCGAGCGTGACGTTGGGGCCCGGTGCCAGGGCGTAGGCGATGCCGATCAGGGTCAGCAGCGCGGCGGCCGGCAGCCCGGTGCGCCCGGCGATCCACCGGACGGCGATGAGCACCGCCACGCCGGCCAGCACGAACAGCAGGATTACCTCGGCATGCACCCCGGCAGTCTCGCTGAGCCCCCGGGTCTTGCCCTGCCGGGCGGGGCGGCGGTTCCGCGGAACCGCGCGGCGTCCGTCGGGGCGTGCTTCAACCCGAAGATGCACGGGTCCGGGAGGGCGGCGGTTCCGCGGAACCGCTCTCGGCTCAGTCCTCCGCGGGCGCGCCGGGCTCGAGCAGCAGCACCGGGATCCGGCGGCGCGTCCGGCGCTGGTACTCGACGTAGGACGGGAACACGGTGCAGGCCATCGACCACCACCGCGACCGCTCGGCGCCGGTCACCTCGCGGGCAACCAGGGAGAGGTCCAGCTCGCCGTCCCGGAGCCCCACCTCGGGATGGGCCCGCACGTTGGCGTACCAGGCGGGATGCCGCTCGGCGCCGGCCGCCGAGGCGACCACCGCGTAGACGCCCCGGTGGGTGACCCGCATGAGCGGGGTCTTGCGCAGCTGCCCGGTGCGGGCGCCCACCGTGGTCAGCAGCACCACCGGGCGGTTGCCCCAGGCGGTCCCGGTGCGCTCGATGTGCTCGACCTCGTCGCGAACCCACCCCACCGTGCTCGGCTCGTACTCACGGGGGCGCTCCATCCCACCAGTCTCCATGGGGCGGCCGTCGCCGGCGGAGGTGCCGACACCCAGCGGTACGGGTGCGGCACGGTCGCCGCGCAACAGGAACGGCGCCTCCCCTGCGGAAGGCGCCGTTCCTGTTGCTCTGCGGGATCAGGAGCAGAGGTACGACCAGCCGGAGCTCCAGGGGAGCTTGTTGTTGTAGATGGTCTGGCCACCGGCGCCGCCGCCGATCGGCCCGAGATTGATCTGGCCCTCGATCGGACCCGATGCGTAGTTGTAGGAGTCCACCGTGGTCCGGTAGTACCCGCAACCCTCGGGCAGGTCAGCAACGATCTTGTGCCAACCCGATCCGGTCAGCCATCCGCCGCCGATCCAGGAGTTGCCGAACCAGCCCCAGCGCTCGATCTTCCCGTAGCTGTAGCAGCCGAGGGTCCCGGAACAGTCCTGCGAGATGTCCGCCCAGCCCTCCGCGGACCCGCTCACGTTGCTCGGGGCATACACGTTCTTGGTGTAAGCCATGGCATTGGCCGGGCTCGCAGCCACCGCCACCCCCAGGAACGTCATGGGTACGGCGAGGCCGCACATGAACCGACGGCGCCAGTTGAGGACGACCTTGCCAGACGAGGTGGTGCGCATGAGGATCTCCTTCGGCGAGGGGTGGGGAGTTCTCGATTGCCCCCTCACTGTGGCGCCGTTTCGCCGTGACGGAACCCCTCTGCCGGTGCATGTAGCGGGACTTGCTGGAGAATGCGCAAATGTAGCGACTCATGACGTTAGGTTGACGTCTAGGGAGAGCATGTGCGACACGATTCGCGCCTACGACGCATCTCCACGGTGCTTCAGGCATGAGGTGCACGATTTGCGACGCCGACACGACGGTGAGTCGAACGCGCCTGAGCGACGGCAATCGCCAGGTCGTCCGCCGGCGGATGTGCAAGAACAACCGCACCCACTGGTTCGACACGGCGGAGCAGCCCGTCGGCCTCAGCCTCGACAAAGTGCTCGTCCGTCGGTCCGGGGACGGACGGTTGGCTGCCGGCGGCTTCGACGAAGCGCGCCTGCTCAGGGACGTCCAGCAAGGTGTACTCAAGCGGATGACCGAGGACGAGGCCCGAGAGGTCGTCCGCCAAGCGACGTACGACCTCGAGATGCACTTGAGTGCCACCGCTACTCCGATGAGCCGCGAGGAACAGGCTGAGCGTCCCGGTTACAAGGTTGCCATCACGGACGCTGTCATCCGGCAGGCCATCGAGCAGCGGCTGCGGCATCACGGCAAGCAGATGCCGCACGTGCTTTATGCACTGAGCACTCTGGGACGGTCGGACCGGAAAGGTCGTCCGGGTTTCGCCAACGCGGCCGACGTGCTGCGGTGGATTGGTAGGCCAGAGAACTATCCCGACCTGGCGCTCCCGACCCCGCCGGACCGCATGCCCGTCGCCGGCGATTCGTGGTGGCCCCCAGGTCGACCGCCCATGCCGGAGCGGGTCATCAAGCGGGCGCCCATCGAGCGGCGTCGATTCGTCTTCGATCGCTTCAGGAACAGCATCCGCGAGGCCATGCTCGGACGTCCCGAGGCGGGCGTCACGAGCGACAACGTCGCGAGTTGGACGCTGTGGGGATTGGCCGGCCAGCGTTGACGTCCTGACCGCGCAACTGGCCGTGGGGGTCATGGAGTGCCTGCGAAGGGTCGACGACATCGCCTATCTGCGCTGGATGGCCATCAGCAAGAGCATCGACTCGGTGGGTGACTTCCGGGCGGAGGCCCTGGCGCTCCTCACGCATCCGTCTCCGCGGCTCGAGTTTTCGGTAGAGAGTCAGCCTCGGGCCCGCCCCAACCGCAGGGAGGCCGGCTTTCGCTAGCGACCGCCAGTTACCTCGAGCCGCGTCCGGCCGGTGCGGCATCCTCGGGGCGTGCTCCGACCGGTGCTCCTCGGTGCTGCGGTGGTCGGTGCGGTGCTTGTCGTGCTGACCGGCCTGCTCTGGGCGTTCCAGCGCTCGCTGGTGTTCCTGCCCGAGGACGGCCCGCAGCAGCCGGTCGACGTCGTCCTGCCCGGCGCCCACGACGTCCGGCTGGTGACCGCGGACGGGCTGCTGCTGGCCGCCTGGTACCTCCCGGCCCCCGAGCCCGGCTCGGCAGCGGTCCTGGTGGCCAACGGCAACGGCGGGCACCGGGGGCTGCGTGCCCCGCTGGCCGAGGCGCTGCACGAGGCGGGGCTCGGCGTGCTGCTCTTCGACTACCGCGGCTACGCCGGCAACCCCGGCAGTCCGAGCGAGGAAGGCCTGGCCCTCGACATCCGGGCGGCCCGCACCTTCCTGGTCGAGGACGCCGCCGTGCCCCCCGACCGGCTGCTCTACCTGGGCGAGAGCCTGGGCGCCGCCGTCGTCACCGAGCTGGCGGTCGAGCACCCGCCGGCCGGGCTGGTCCTGCGGTCACCGTTCGTCGACCTGCCGGCGGTCGCCGCCGTGCACTACCCGTTCCTGCCGGTGCGCGCCCTGCTGCGCGACCGCTTCCCCGTCGCGGAGCAGGTGGCCCGGGTCCGGGCGCCGACGACGGTCGTCTACGGCACGGACGACTCGGTCGTCCCGCCCGGCCAGAGCCGGGCCGTGGCGCGTGCCGCCGCCCGGCTGCACCGGGTCGTCGAGGTGCCGGGCGCGGGGCACAACGACCGAGTGCTCCTCGACGGCGAGCAGCTCATCGCCGCCGTCGTCGAGCTGGCTGCGCTGTCGGCGACGGACTGACGACCGCCGGGGTGCAGGATGGGGCGGTGACCCGGGTGCCGCACCTCTCCGCCCGACTGCAGGGCTTCGGGACGACGGTGTTCGCCGAGATGAGCGCGCTGGCGGTGGCCACCGGCTCGATCAACCTCGGCCAGGGCTTCCCCGACACCCCCGGACCGGCCGAGGTGCTCGACGTGGCCCGCGCGGCGATCGGCACCCCGTACGACCAGTACCCGCCCGGCCCCGGCCACCCCGTGCTGCGGGAGGCGATCGCCGCGCACGTGCAGCGCTTCCGCGGCCTGGGCTACGACCCGGCCGACGAGGTGCTGGTCACCGCCGGGGCCACCGAGGCGCTCACCGCCGCGCTGCTGGCCCTGCTCGAGCCCGGCGACGAGGTCGTCCTCTTCGAGCCGATGTACGACAGCTACGCGGCCGCGGTCGCCATGGCCGGGGGAGTGCTCCGCCCCGTGCCGCTGTACCCGCCGCCGGCCGGCGACGGCGGTGGCCGGTGGACCTTCGACCCCGCCGAACTGGCGGCCGCGGTGACCCCGCGGGCGAAGCTGCTGCTGCTCAACACCCCGCACAACCCGACCGGCAAGGTGTTCACCCGCGCGGAGCTCGCCGCGGTGGCGGACCTGGCGCAGGGCGCCGACCTGCTGGTGCTGACCGACGAGGTCTACGAGCACCTGGTCTTCGCCGGCAGCGAGCACCTCTCGATCGCCACGCTGCCGGGCATGCGCGAGCGCACGCTGGTGGTCGGCAGCGGCGGCAAGACCTTCTCCACCACCGGCTGGAAGATCGGCTGGGTCTGCGGCCCGGCGCCGTTGGTGACCGCCGTCCGGACGGCGAAGCAGTTCCTCACGTTCGTCAACGGCGGCCCGTTCCAGCCGGCCATCGCCGCCGGCCTCGGCCTGCCGGACGCCTACTTCACCGGCCTGGCGGCCGACCTCGGGCGGCGCCGGGACCTGCTGGTCGCCGGGTTGGCCGCGGCCGGTCTGCCGGTGGTCAGCCCGGAGTCGACCTACTTCGCCACGGTCGACGTCCGGCCGGTGCAGCCCGACGGCGACGGGATGGCGTTCTGCCGCTCGCTGCCCGCCCGCGCCGGGGTGGTCGCCGTCCCGATGGTGGTGTTCTACGACCCGGCCGACGCCTCCCTGGGCCGGCACCTGGTGCGCTTCGCGTTCTGCAAGCGGGACGAGGTGCTCACCGAGGCGGTCGAGCGGCTGGGCAGGATGTCCCCATGAGAATCGCCGCGGTGCAGCACGACATCGTCTGGGAGGACCGCGACGCGAACTTCGCCCGGCTCGCCCCGCAGGTGGCCCGGGCGGTGGGGGCCGGTGCGGAGCTGGTGCTGCTCACCGAGACGTTCTCCACCGGCTTCTCCATGACGCCGGGCATCGGCGAGCCCGAGGGCGGACCGTCGGCCCGGTTCCTCACCGCGCAGGCCGCCGAGCACGGCGTCTGGGTCGGCGGCACCTGCCCCGAGGTGGCCGACGACGGCGAGCTGCCCTACAACTCCTTCGTGCTGGCCGGCCCGGACGGCACCATCCACCGCTACCGCAAGCTGCACCCCTTCACCCACGCCGGCGAGCACGAGCGGTTCCGCGCCGGGCAGGCGCCCGTCACCGTCGAGGTGGGCGGTCTGCGGGTCACCCCGTTCATCTGCTACGACCTGCGCTTCGCCGACGTGTTCTGGCGCGCCGCCCCGGACACCGACGTCTACCTGGTGCCGGCGAACTGGCCGAGCCCGCGCCGGCTGCACTGGCAGACGCTGCTGCAGGCCCGGGCGATCGAGAACCAGGCCTACGTCGTCGGCTGCAACCGGGTCGGGACGGCGGGCGACGGCACCGAGCACGCCGGCGACAGCCGGATCGTCAGTCCGATGGGGGAGCTGCTCGCGACGGCTTCGGGCACCGAGACGCTGGTGCTGGCCGACGTCGACGCCACCGAGGTGGCGGCCACCCGCGACCGGCTGCGCTTCCTGCCCGACCGCCGCCGCTGACGGGCTTTCGGTACCGAAAGGCCGGGGCTTTCGGTACCGAAAGCCCCGGCGGGGGTCTCAGCCGAGGTGGCTGAAGCGTTCGGCCGCCTGGGTCCGGCCGGCCACGATGATCATGTCCTCCGGGTGGACCACCGTGTCGGCCGTCGCGTACGTGAAGCCCTCCCCGCGGCGGTGCACGGCGACGACCGTGACGTCGTGCCTGCTGCGGATGCCGGTGTCGCCGAGCCGCTTGCCGATCATCTCCGCCGGCGGGCAGGTCTTGACCATCGCGAAGTCGTCCTCGAACTGGATGTAGTCGAGGACGGCGCCGCGTACGAGGTGGGCGACGCGGCGGCCCATGTCCGCCTCGGGGAAGACGACGTGGGCGACGCCGAGCTGGGTGAGGATCCGGCCGTGTGCCTCGCTCAGCGCCTTCGCCCAGACCTGCTTGATCCCGAAGCTGACCAGCAGCGACGCGGTGAGGATGCTGGACTCGATGTGGGTGCCGATGCCCACGACGGCGTACTCGAAGTCGGCGACGGCGAGCTGGCGGAGCGCCTCCTCCTTCGTGCTGTCGGTGCGCACCACCTGGCTCAGCCGGCCGTTGAGCGCCTGCACGATGTCCGGGTCGGCGTCGATGCCGAGCACCTCGGTGCCGCCGGCCATGAGTTCCAGGGCCAGCGCCGACCCGAAGCGGCCGAGGCCGATGACGACGACGGCGCCGGTGGTGGACCGGTCGTCGGGGCGGCGGGGGCGCAGCAGGCTAGCCAATGACGGGTCGCTCCTTCGGGAGGTCGTACAGCTGCCGGCGCTGCCGGAGGGCCAGCGCCGAGGCCAGTGTGATCGGGCCGAGCCGGCCGATGAACATCAGCACCACCAGGATCAGCTGGCCGGCCGTCGGCAGGTCGGCGGTGATGCCGGTCGACAGCCCGACGGTCGCGAATGCGGAGATCACCTCGAACAGCACCTGGTCCAGGCTGAACCGGGTGAGCGGCAGCAGCACCAGGGTCGGCACGATGACCCCGGCCACCGACAGCAGGGCGACCGCGGTGGCCTGGCGGTGCACCGAGCGGGGCAGCCGCTTGCCGAACACGTTGACCGCAGCCTCCCCCCGCGCCTCGGCGTAGATGACGAAGAAGAGCACCAGGAACGTGGTCACCTTGATGCCGCCACCGGTGCCGGCCGGCCCGGCGCCGATGAACATCAGCACGTCGGTCACCAGCCAGCTGCCCGGCCGCATCTCCCCGGTGTCGACGACGTTGAACCCGCCGGAGCGGGGCATCACCGCGGTGGTGAACCCGGCCAGCAGTTTGCCGCCGATGCCGAGCGGGCCGAGCGTGTCCTCGTTCTGCCACTCCTGGGCCGTGAGCACCAGCGTGCCCAGGGCCAGCAGCCCGGCGGTGCCGGCGAGCACCAGCCGGGTGTTCATCGTCCACAGCCGGGGCACCCGCAGGTCGCGGCGCAGCTGGAACAGCACCGGGAAGCCGATCCCCCCCAGGATGACCGCCACGTCGATGGGCAGCAGCACCCAGGGGTCGGTGGCGAAGCGCACCAGGCTGTCCGGGTAGAGCGACACGCCGCCGTTGTTGAAGGCCTCGACGCCGTGCCAGACGCCCAGCCACAGCGCCCGGGGGAACGGCTCGTCGTACCCGCCGACGAAGCGGAGCGTGAGCGCCAGGGAGACCACGGCCTCGATGAGCAGGCTGACCGCCGTGACCCCCAGCAGTACCCGCCGGACGTCGCCGACCCCGATGCTGCGGGCCTCGGCCACGACGTTCAGTCGGGCCCGTACGCCCAGCCGGCGGGCGAGCAGGAGGGCCAGCACCGAGGTGAGCGTCATGATGCCCAGGCCGCCCACCTGGACCAGGCCCAGGACCACGGCCTGCCCGAGGCCGCTCCAGTAGGTGCCGGTGTCGACGACGGTGAGCCCGGTCAGCGAGATCGACGTGGTGGCGGTGAACAACGCCGTGACCAGGCCGGCACCGTCCGGTCCGCGCCGGGCCACCGGCAGCGCCAGTAGCAGGGTGCCGGTGGCGATGGCGATGCCGTAGGCCGCGACCACCGCCTGCGCCGGGTGCCACTGCCGCCGGGGCGGCCGCCACGGCTGCCCGGGGGCGCCGGCCCCGGGGGCAGCGCCGGACCCGGGCCGCTCGGCCGAGCTCCTCCGGGTCCGGACCACCCGAGCACCCTAGGACGGCCGGGGGCCCGGTGGCGCCACGAGCCGCGGCGGTACGCCGGGCGTCGGCTCCGGTCAGCAGGGCCGGTTCGCGGCGCCGTCCCGCCCGGTCGCGCGCTCGATGCGCCAGTCGCCGGCGGCGTCCCGGACGAGCAGGTAGTCCAGGGTCCACCGGGTGCAGGTCTCGCCGTCCGGACCCATGCCTCGGGCCTGCAGGCTGGTGAAGCCGAGGCCGACGAGGACACCGTCGTCCCGCTCGGTCACCTCGAGCAGGGTGAAGTCGGTGTTGTAGGAGGTGCGGGTGCTGTCGGCGAACTCGGCAGGGCTGAGCGTCGCCTGCAGCCGCGGGCCCAGCACCGCGTAGGCGGTCGCGTAGTCACCGGTGTTGATGCCGAGGAAGTAGTCGGTCAGGGCGTCCAGGGGGCCGGGGGCGGGGTTGCGGTCCAGCTCCGGGTCGCTCCCGGTGCTGGGGCCCAGCGCGCCGGGGCAGATCGCCGCCGGCTGCGGCCGGGGGGCGGTGCGCCAGCCGGTGAACGCCGGGCCGGCCTGGGTCGCGGGCACCGCGTACGCGATCCCGTTGGCGTCGGTGAGCAGCGCGTCGACCAGCCCGACGACGTCGCCGGAGGCGGTGAGCAACGGCCCACCGCTGTTGCCCGGGTTCACCGGGGTGTCGGTCTGGATCAGCCCCGGCCGCTCCCGTCCGTCGACGGAGATGGTGCGGTCCAGGCCGCTGATCCCGCCCTGGGTCATCGTGATCGGCTGGCGCAGCGGGAACCCGATGGCGGCCACCGGGGTGCCCACCTCGGGCTCCCGCGTGGCGAGGGTGAACAGGTGGCCGGTCAGCGGGCGCTCGGTCTGCACCAGCGCCAGGTCGCGGGCCGGGTCGCTGCCGATGACGACCCCGGTGGTGCGCTGCTCGCCGACCGCCAGGCTGATGACGGCCGCCTCGGACACCACGTGCTCCACGGTGGCCACGAGCGTCGGGGACAGCAGGAACCCGGTGCCGACCCCGTCGCCGTCGCAGCTGACCGTCTCGATCCGCACGACGCCGTCGCTGCTCCGCTCGTAGAGCGCGGCGAACGACGTCGTCGGGTCGGCGGTGGAGGTCGACGGGGTCGACGGGGCGGTCGTGCTCGCCGGGACCGTGGTCGTGGCGGCCGTGCTTCCCGGGGTCGTCGTTCCCGGGGCCGTGGTTCCCGGCGGCGTGGTTCCCGGCCGGGGGGTACCGGGCGGCGCCGCGTCGGGGCCGGCGACGGCCGCCGCGACCGGCCCGGTGGTGGACGACCGGGAGGCGACCGTGTCGATGGCGAGATAGGTGCCCGCCGCCCCGGCCAGCACGACGACGGCGGCCGCACCCGCGACCAGCCACGTCCGCGAGCCGGCGCCCCGGCGCGGCGGGGGCCACTCCGGCGGGCCGGCCGGCAACGGTCGGACCGGCGCGCCGCACCGGGCGCAGAACGAGTCCTGGTCGGCCGGCCACTGGCCACATCGGGTGCACTGCACGGTCGGGCCCCCGTTCCGCGGTGGAGGGCGCGGTCCGCGCAGGCACCTCCGTGGGAGGCAGCGTGCTGGGTCGGCGGCCGGCGGTGGCCCGCCGCCGGCCGCGGGCCGGCGCCGGCTGGCGCGCCGTCATCCACGGTGGCCGGACGACCGCGGCCGGCCGAACCGTCCGGTGTCAGGCCGGCCGGCCGCGGCCCTCGCGGAGCAGCCTGATCAGCGCGTTGGTGGAGGAGTCGGCGTCGTACGTGGGTGCCTGCTCGTCCTGCAGCTTCGGCGCCAGCTGGGCGGCCATCACCTTGCCCAGCTCCACGCCCCACTGGTCGAAGGAGTTGATCCCCCAGACCACGCCCTGGGTGAACACCCGGTGCTCGTAGGCGGCCACCAGCTGGCCGAGCACGTGCGGGGTGAGCGCCGGCGCGATGATCGCGTTCGTGGGGTGGTTGCCCGGCATCACCTTGTGCGGGACGACGCCGGCCGCCGTCCCGTCCGCGGCGACCTCCTCGGCGGTCCGGCCGAAGGCCAGCGCGCGGGGCTGGGCGAGGAAGTTGGCCAGGAACAGGTCGTGCATGCCGTCGAGGTCGCGGTCGGCGGAGAGGTCGCCGGGGCGGGCGAAGGCGAGGAAGTCGGCCGGCACCAGCACCGTGCCCTGGTGCAGCAGTTGGTAGAAGGCGTGCTGGCCGTTCGTGCCCGGCTCGCCCCACACGATCTCGCCCGTGGCCACGTCCACCGGCGATCCGTCCAGCGTGACCGACTTGCCGTTGGACTCCATGCACAGCTGCTGCAGGTAGGCCGGGAAGCGGGCCAGGTACTGGGAGTAGGGGAGCACCGCCTGGGTCTGGGCACCGAAGAAGTCGACGTACCAGAGCGAGATCAGCCCGAGCAGGGCCGGCAGGTTCTCCTCGTAGGGCGCGGTGCGGAAGTGCTCGTCGACGGTGTGGAAGCCGTCGAGCATCTCCCGGTAGTGCGCCGGCCCGATGGCGACCATCAGCGAGAGCCCCACGGCCGAGGTGAACGAGTACCGGCCGCCGACCCAGTCCCAGAACCCGAACATGTTCTCGGTGTCGATGCCGAAATCGGCCACCTTCGCCGCGTTGGTGGACACGGCGACGAAGTGCCGGGCCACCGCCGACTCGTCCCCGCCCAGCCCGTCGACCAGCCAGCGACGGGCCTGGGTGGCGTTGGTCAGCGTCTCCTGGGTGGTGAACGTCTTGGACACGACGATGAACAGCGTCGTCGCGGGGTCGAGGTCGCCGGTGGCCTCGGCCAGGTCGGTCGGGTCGATGTTGGAGACGAACCGGAACGTGAGCGCGCGATCGGAGAAGTCGCGCAGCGCCTGGTAGGCCATCGCCGGACCGAGATCGCTGCCGCCGATGCCGATGTTGACCACCGTGCGGATCCGCTGCCCGGTGTGCCCGGTCCAGTCGCCGCTGCGCACCCGGTCGGCGAAGGTCGCCATCCGGTCGAGCACCTCGTGCACGTCGGCGGCGACGTCCTGGCCGTCGACGACGACGCCTGCGGTGCGCGGGTCCCGCAGGGCGGTGTGCAGCACGGCGCGGTCCTCGGTGCTGTTGACGTGCGCCCCACCGAACATCGCCTCGGTCCGCTCGCGCAGCCCGGCCCGCTCGGCCAGCGCGGCGAGCAGCCGCACGGTCTCTGCGGTGAGCCGGTTCTTCGAGTAGTCGAGGTACAGGTCCCCGGCCCGGACGGTCAGCGTGGCGCCGCGGTCGGGGTCGCCGGCGAAGAGTTCCCGGAGGTGCACGTCCCGGACCTGCCGGTGGTGCTCGGCCAGGGCCTGCCACTCGGGTGTCTCGTCGATCGCCATGCCGTCCTCCTGCTCCACGGTCGTCCCGGCGAAACCCTGCCAGTCCAGGCCCCGCGGCGCCCGGCGCGGCGGTCGCGGCGGTCGGGGGGTCAGGGTCCCGGGCTCGACGGCGCGGGGACGTCCGCCGCCCGGCGGCCCTCCAGGAAGTAGGCACCGAGCGCGCCGGCCAGGGTGGCGAACACGGCCACGGAGTAGACCGCGAGCACCACGTCCAGCACCCGGGCCAGCTGGCCCCCGGCGGACAGCGGCTCCCCGACGACGGTCGCGAGGGCGGTGTCGTACAGGGCGACGCCGTAGACCTCGTAGGCGCCCACCACGTACAGCAGTTGGCTGGTGCCCAGCACCACCACGCCGGTGACGGCGGCCAGCCAGCCGATCCGGCCGGTCAGCAGCCGGCCGGCCGACCGGGAACCGCGCACCGCGGCGGACACGACCCCGCCCACCCGCGCCGCCCGCAGCAGGGACAGCGCGCGGGCGAACCGCAGGAAGGGCAGGGCCAGGAAGAGCACCTGCCACCAGTTGCGCCGCCAGAAGCGGCGCTGGTCGCGCGCGGTGACGGCACGGAAGGCGAACTCCGCCACGAACACCGCCCAGCACAGCCAGCCGAGCACGGTCAGCGTGGTCACCAGCCGGGGGTCCCGGGCGAGCGACTGCCCCAGCACCACCAGGACGAAGAACAGGCCGAGCACGCCCATCGGCTTGTCCAGCCGCCGGGCCAGGCCTTCGGACTCCGGATCGGTGCGCCTGCGGTCCATGGCCAGGTCCTACCCGCCCGCCGTCGGCCATGCTGGTCCCCGACCCCGCCGACCCGGCGCGGAGCCGACGACCGAGGAGCCCAGCCCACCGTGACTCGCGCTGGCACCCCTGCGGGCTCGACCTCCGCAGGACCACGGGCCACCGTGCTGGACCGGATCGAGCGGCGGGTGGCCCGCCACCCGGGCCGGGTGCGTGGCCGCCCCGTCGGGCTGCTCGTCGTCCGCGTCGCCCGCCGCTTCGCCGCGGTCCGGGTGACCGGCCTGGCCGCCGAGATGAGCTACTACCTCGTCCTGTCGCTGGTGCCGCTGGTCACCGCGCTGGGGGCCAGCCTGGGCCTGCTGGACTCGCTGCTGGGCGCCGCCGCGGTCCGGGAGATGGAGAACCTGATCACCTCGGGGGTGCAGGCCGTGCTCAGCCCGGACCTCGCCGCCGACGTCGTCGTCCCCCTGGTCCGGGAGCTGCTGCGGCAGGAGCAGGTGGGGGTGGCGGTCGGCAGCCTGGCCGGCGCGCTCTGGCTGGGCAGCCGGGTTTTCCGCGCGGCCATGCGGGCCCTCGGCGACGCCTACCGCGTCGAGGAACGGCGGAGCCTGGTCGCGCTGTGGGGCCTGTCGCTGGCCTTCACCCTCGCAGCCGTCGTGGTGGTCACCGTCCTGCTGAGCCTGCTGGTGGCCGGCCCGCTGCTCGGCGGCGGACGCTGGCTGGCCGACCTGGTCGGCGCCGGGCGGGTGTTCGAGCAGGTCTGGGCGTACGGCCGCTGGCCGCTGGCGCTCCTGGTCGGCGTGGCCTTCCTGGCCTGGCTCTACCGGGCGGGGCAGACCGCGGACACCTCGTGGCGGCAGGTGCTCCCCGGGGCCCTGCTCTCCTCGGTCCTGCTCGTCGCCCTGGCCACCGGCTTCCGGCTGTACGTCGACGTGGCCGGCCCGCGGGGACCGGACGTGCAGAGCGGATCGGACGCGGTGAGCACGGTCGGCCGGTTCATCGGCACCGCCGTGGCCGCGATGCTCTTCGGCTGGCTGGCCAGCATCGTGCTGCTGCTGGGTGGGGTGTTCAACGTCGAGTGGCAGGAGACGGCGGGTACGGCGCCGTCCCCGCCGGTCAGCGGCGGTACGGACGGGCGCGCACGCAGGACACGTCGTGGTCCAGGTCGTCCTCGACGTACTGGGCGAGCACCACCCGCCCCCCGTCGGTGAGCGGCGCCTCGTCGCAGTTCTCCTCGGCGCCCTCCCGCGACAGGGCACCGGCCAGCCAGCTGTCCAGGTCGTGCAGCACGCTGTCGGACCCGACCTCGCCGACGATCAGGCGCCACTGGTAGCCGGTCGAGTAGATCCCGACCTCGGCGCCGGCGTCCTGCAGGTAGGTGGCCATCCCCTCGAGCGCGGCCCGGTTGCGATCCCGGGCCGCCGGCGAGCCCGACTGCCAGGTGTTCACCGTCTCCACGTCCAGCCACCAGCGGTGGGCACCCGGGTCGTCGTCGATGCCTGCGTCGCGGGCCGCCGGCTGGAAGTAGGCGTGCACGGTCACCTGGGCGCGGATCTTCCCGTACACCCAGGAGCACGCCATGGTGTTCCCGCCGTCGCAGGTGCCGTAGGGCGTGTCGGTGGCGCTGGGCCACGTGCTGACCTGGTCGCGGACCTGCCCCGGGTTGGCGGTGTTGACGTACAGCTGCACCTCCGGCTGACCCCGCAGGTCGCCGGTCGACCCGTCCGCCCACTCGAGCTGGTCGACCAGGCAGGGATTGATCCGGGTGGCCAGGCCGCCGTTGACCCCGACGATGCCGAAGGCCTGCTCATCGGGCAGCGAGGTGCCGCACTGCGGATAGGAGACGTCGTAGCCGATCCGGACGTCGCCGCGCGGCTCCCCGGCCGACGCGGGCCCGGACACCCCGAGGACACCGCCGACCACGGCCAGGGCCGGAACGACGAGGGCCCGCGGGGTGCTCCTCATCCCTCCCACTCTACTGCTGCCCCGCGGTCGTTCCAGGGCCCTCGGCCATCCCCGCCGCCGACGGGTGGTTCCCGGCCGCGCGGGTAGGAGTGCCGCGGTGCCGACCCGACGACGCTTCCTCGTGACCGGCGCGGTCACCGGCCTGCTGGCCGGATGCGCCGCGGCCGCGCCCGGTGCATCCGGTGGACGCGGTTCCGGCGCGGCCCTGACGGCCCGCCCCACGGCGACCCCCGGTGCCTCGCTGCCGGTTCCCGGCACCCGGCCGCTGGGGCTGGTGGCCGAGGGTGACCCGCTACTGCACGTCCCGCCGGCCCTGCCGGCCGGACGGCCCGCTCCGCTGGTCATCACGCTGCACGGGGCCGGCGGCGACGCCGTGGCCGGCCTGGCCCTGCTGCGCGCCCTCGCCGACGAGCGCGGGCTGCTGCTGCTCGCACCGTCGTCCCGCGGCCCGACCTGGGACGCGATCCGGAACGGCTACGGCCCCGACCTCGAGCTCCTCGACCGGGCTCTCGACCGGGTGTTCAGCACGGTCCGGGTGGACGCCGAGCAGGTGGCCGTCGCCGGCTTCTCCGACGGCGCCTCGTACGCCCTGGGGGTGGGCCTGGCCAACGGCGCGCTCCTCCGCCGGGTCGTGGCGTTCTCCCCGGGCTTCGTCCCGCGGGGGCCGCGCGCGGGCCGGCCGGCGGTGTTCGTCTCGCACGGGGTCGCCGACGAGGTGCTGCCGGTGGCGCGCACCAGCGGGCGGATCGTGCCGGCGCTGCGGGACGACGGCTACGACGTCACCTACCGCGAGTTCGCCGGACCGCACACGGTGCCCCCGGAGGTCGCCCGCGAGGCGGTCGACTGGCTGGACCCGGACGGACCGCGGTGACCGGCGAGGAGGCGGCCGGACGACGGCTGCTGGAGCTGGCGGCCGGGGGTGCCACGGGGGGCGACGTCCTGGTGTTCGCCGACGGGCTGCCGCCGGTGCGGGCAGCGGACCTGGTCGGCCGCTGGCGGGGCAGCGAACTGCCCACCGGGCACCGGCTGGACGGGTTGCTCGCCAGCTGCGGCTGGTACGGCAAGGACGTCGTCGACGCCGAGACGGTGCACCCGCTGCTGTTCGCCGACCGGGCCGGCATGCCCCGCCCGGTGGATCCGGCGCTGGCCCCGCTCGGCCTGCTGCGCGACCGTACCTGGCTGGCCCGGACGAGGGCCGCCCGGGCCGCGTTCGCCGGGCTGCGCCCGCTGCTGAGCACCCGGCGGCCGGCGGCCCGGGTGCGGGAGGTGCGGCACCGGGGCGTGCTCACCGCGGCGATCGTCTACGACCGGCTGCCGGTCATCGACGCCTTCCGCCGGATCGGCGACGGCACCGTGCTCGGGCTGATGGACCTGCGGGGGATGCCCGAGCCGTTCCCGTTCGTGCTGCGCCGGGAGGTCAGCGCCGGTCGGCGTACCAGCGGCCCAGCCGGGCGAAGCCCTCGTCCAGGCTGACCTCCGGGCGCCAGCCCAGCGCGGCGCGGGTGCGCCGCTGGTCGAACCAGTGCGCGGTGGCCAGCTGCTCGGCCAGGAACCGGGTCAGCGGCGGCGTGGCGCGGGCCCCGGCGAGGGTCCACGCGCCGTCGATCACGGCGCCGGCCAGCCACGCGGCCCGGAACGGCACCCGGAACCCCGGGCCGGGGACGCCCGCCGCCCGGCACAGCCGGTCCAGCACCTCGCCGACCGGGCGCGGCTCCCCGTTGGTCACCACCAGGGCCTCGCCGTGCACCGGCCCGCAGGCGTGGAGCGCGGCGATCAGCGCGGCGGCGGCGTTGTCCACGTAGGTGGTGTCGATCAGCGCCGCACCCGAGCCGATCAGCGGCAGCCGGCCGGCCCGGGCCCGGTCGACGATCCGGCCGACCAGCTGGGTGTCGCCGGGCCCCCAGACCAGGTGCGGCCGGACGACGAGCACCGCGAGCCCGGCGGCGTCGGCGGCCAGCACCTCCTGCTCGGCGACCGCCTTCGAGCGGGCGTAGTGCCCGCGCGCCCCTGCCGGGTCCGCCGGCTGCGCGCCGACCCCGGCCAGGGCCGCGCCGGCGTGCGCGACCGACGGCGAGGACACGTGGACCAGCCGGCCCACCCCGGCGGCCCGGCAGGCGGCGAGCACGGTGCGGGTGCCCGCCACGTTGGCCCGGACGTACTCCCGCCGGCGGCCGACCACGTCGACCTTCGCGGCCAGGTGCACGACGGCGTCCTGCCCGCGGGTCGCGCGGCGCACGGCATCGGGGTCCGCGACGTCGCCGAGCACCTCCGCGCAGGGCAGCCCGGCGGGCCGGCGCTGCAGCACCGTGACCTCGTCGCCGCGCTCGGACAGCGCGGCGGCGGTGGCCCGGCCCAGCATCCCGCTCGCGCCGGTGACCAGCACCCTCACCGGGGACGCCGGGGTGCCCCCGAGCCGGCCAGCACGCCGGCGGCCCGGCCGGCGACCGCGGTCCGGTCGACCTTGGACGCGTGCCGGATGTCGACCGGCAGTCGCCGGGCCACCAGCACGGCGGCGACGTCCACCCCGGCTGCGGCGCGCACGGCCGCGGCCAGGTCGGCGTCGGCCGGGGCCATGCTCTCCCCGCGACCACGCGGGGGCGGCGCGGCGGGCACGAGCACGACCACCACCACCTGGGCGCCGACCGGGCCGACCCCGACCACCGCGGCGGCCGAGACCTCGTCCAGCCGCTCCACCCGCTGCTCCACGCCCACCGGGGTGACCACGCCACCGGCGGTGGGGACCACGTGCGGCAACCGCCCCTCGATCCACAGCCGGCCCGCGTCGTCCAGGTGCCCGACATCGCCGGTGCGGTGCCAGCCGGGGTCGCGGGAGGCGGCCCGCTCGGTGGCCCACAGCGCGTCGTAGCGGTCCTTGACGTGCGGGCCGCGCACGCAGACCTCGCCGGTGCGGCCGGGCTCCGCGGTGAGCGGCCCGTCGGCCTGGCCGGTGGCCGACAGCGGGCTGAGCCGCACCTCCACCCCGGGCAGCGGCCGGCCCACGCACACCCCGTCGCCGGGCCCGGCTGCCTCGACCTCGGCGGCCGAGATGTCGGTGACCGGGAGGGCCTCGGTCATCCCGTAGGGCGTGTGCGCCTCCGCCGCCGGCAGCACCGCGCGCACCGACTCGAGCAGGGTGGCCGGCACCGGAGCGCCGGCGGACATCAGCAGCCGCACCCGGGACAGTGCCGTGCGCTCGGGTGCGGTCAGGTCCGCGCCGGTCGCGGCGACCCGGCGCAGCGCGGCCGGCGAGGCGAACACGACGGTCGCATCGACCGCCGCCGCGGCCCGGGCCAGGTCGGTGGCGCGCAGCGTGCCCGGCCTGGTCACGTCGATGTCCGGAACGGCGGAGCCGATCCCCAGCGCCGGGCCCAGCAGCGCGAACGGGGCGAACGCGGCCACGAAGCGGTCCTCGGGGCCCAGGGAGTACGTGCTGCGGACCAGCTCGAACTGGGCCAGTGCCTGCCGCTGGGTGTAGACCACGCCCTTGGCCGGGCCGGTCGCCCCGGAGGTGAACAGCACGGCGCAGTCGGCGTCCAGCGGCATCTCCGGCGGGGACGCTGCGGTGCGGCCGAGCCGGGTGAGCTCGGTGAGGTCGTGCGCGGCGCCGGTCACGCGCCGGACCAGCGGCCCCGGGCCGGCGGCGATCCGTGAGCCGGGCAGCCCCATCAGCCGGGCCGCGGCCAGGCCCGGGCCGCCGCCGATGACGTGGTCGACCGCGGCGCTGCGCAGCGCCCGCCGCATCCCGCCCAGCCCCAGCCCCTTGTCGGCCACCACGATCACCCCGCCGGCCCGCCAGACGGCGTAGACGGCGGCGGTGAGGTCGGCGGAGGGCTCCACCAGCAGGGCGACCCGGTCGCCCGGGCGCACGCCCGCGGCGGCCAGCCCGGCGGCGAGGTCCTCGACCCGCCGGTGCAGCGCCGCCCAGCTCGTGGTGGCCCCGCCCACCTCCACGACGGCCGGTGACGGGTCGCCGGCCCGCTCGGCCAGCGCGGACCAGAGGTGCCGGCCGGCCACCGGGGGAGCCCCCGGCGCGGGCGGCGCGGCGGGCGGGGTGCCGAGGTCGGTGACCCACTGGGCGATCGCGGCGGCGTACTGCGGCGCGTCCTCGGGGAGCAGGTGCGAGGCGCCCTCGTAGCGGTGCAGCTCCGCCTGCGGCAGCCGGTCGCGGATCTCGGCGAGGTACCGGTCGGCGAAGACCGGGTCGCGCGGGCCCCACAGCAGCAGTGCGGGGACGTCGAGCCCGCGCATGCCCGCGCCGATGGCATCCAGCGCCGGGCGCGAGGGGTGCGCGTCGGTGAAGGGGATGTCGGCGACGAAGTCACCCACCGACCGCCGCCGGGCAGCCGAGCGGTACGGCGCGGCGAAGGCCCGGCGTACGTCGGCGGGCAGCGCCGGCCGGGACAACCGGGTGGCTGCCTGCACGAACACCGGGGTGCGCACGGTGACCGCCTCGTGCAGCGCGCGCGCCGAGGCCAGCCGGATGAGCACCGGCCCCAGGTCGTGGTCGGGCTGGGCGACCGCGGTGTTGGTGAGCACCACCCCGCGCAGCTGCTCGCGGTGGGCCAGCGCCCAGCCCAGCGAGATGATGCCGCCCCAGTCGTGGGCGACCGTCACCACCGGCCCCGTGACGCCCAGCGCCGCGGTCAGGTCGACCAGGTCGGCGACCCGCTGCGGCAGGGTGCGCGGTGCGGCGAGCCGCTCGGAGAAGCCCATCCCGAGCTGGTCGGGGGCCACGACCCGCCAGCCGGGGGGCGCCGCGGTCAGCAGCCGGCGCCACAGGTAGGACCAGGTCGGGTTGCCGTGGACGCACAGCAGGGTGCCGACCGGATCGGTCACCCCGTTGTCGAGCACGTGCCAGGTGTGCGCGACACCGTCGCCGTCGGTGACGCGCAGCGTGCGGGACCAGGCCGGGTCCAGCCCGGGCAGGCCGTGCGGGACGTCGGCGGCGGCGGCCGCCGTCACCAGGTGATCTCGAGGATGGAGGCGTTCAGGCCGGAGCCGATGCCCATCAGCAGCACCCGGTCGCCGTCGACCAGGTCGTGCGCCTCGCCGGCCAGGGTGAACGGAACGGACGCCGGCCCGATGTTGCCGCGCTCGGGGAAGGTGCGCGGTACCCGGTCCGGGTCGATGCCCAGCCGCTCGCAGACGGCGTTGGTGTGCACCTGGGAGACCTGGTGGATCACGTACCGGTCCATGCCGCCGGCCCAGTCGAACTCCTGGGTCGCCTCGTCCCAGAGGTCCTCGGACAGCTGGAGTCCGGCATCCAGCAGCCCCTTCAGGTCGGTGTACATGCCGTCGTTGTCACCGATGCACAGCCCGTGGTGCTCGGTGCCGGCCCGGCTGGCGCTGGCCACGACCCGGTGCCCCTCGGGGTGCCGGTCGGCGCGGCCCAGCACCATGGCCGCCGCACCCGAGCCCAGGGTGAGCGAGGCGAACTGGCTCATCACGTCCTTGGACGTGGTGTCGGGGCGGGACAGGTTCGCGATCGTGCGCTCCTGGACCTTCCGGGAGTCCTCGCCGTTGACCACGAGCACGTAGTCGACCCGGCCGGAGTCGATCATCGCGCCGGCCAGCTCGATGCCGTTGACGAAACCGAGGCAGGCGTTGGTGATGTCGAAGTTCTGGCACGAGCTGGGCAGCCCGAGGGCGTGGTGCACCGCGGTCGCGGTGGAGGGCTCCAGGTGCTCCCGGCTCACCGAGGTGTTGACCATCAGGCCGATCCCGGCCGGGTCGATGCCGCTCTCGCTGATCGCCTTGGCCCCGGCCATGGCCGCGCCGTCGACGAACGTGACGCCGTCGGGCCACCAGCGGCGCTCGCGGATGCCCACCAGCCGCTCCAGCAGGCCGGGGCGCAGGCGCACGCGCTGGTAGGTGTCGGCGAGTTGTTCGTCGAACTCGGCGGAGGTGACGACCCGGGAGGCGTCAGCGTTGCTGACGGTCAGGATCGTGGTGTTGGAGAAGCGGTGGGTCGTGTTGCCGCGCATGTGCAGGTCCTGTCGAGTGGAGGTCGGCTCCATACTCGTACGGCGCCTCAGTCGGGGAACCCGGTACCCCGTCGGGGAGGGCGGTATTCCGGTGATCCGGACGACGTCGGCCGGATCCCGACCAGCGTACGGCCCCGCTCCCGACCGGGTCGGGCGTCGGCGCCGTCCCGGACGGTCAGGCCGGCAGGGACACCGTGCGCCCTTCCGTGGCGCTGCGCCGGGCGGCGTCCAGCACGGTGGCGGTGGCGACGGCGTCCTGCGGGTCGACCGGTACCGGCCCGCGGCCCCGCACCGCCGCCGCGACGGCCGGGTAGAGGGTGCTCCAGGCTCCCGGCACGGTCGGTACCACCGTGCCGGCGTCGCCCCGGTGCACCCGGCCCCAGTGCTCCTCGGGCTCGGCGCCCCACCGGTCGCCGAGGGTGGCCGGGGTGTGCCCGGCCAGCAGCGCGTCCTCCTGCCCGTCGATGCGGCCGTCGCCGCCGACGACGTAGCTGCCGGTGGTGCCGGTGACCCGGAACCGCGGCCCGGGAGCGCCCTGGCTCCAGCTGCCCGACAGGTGCGAGGGCGTTCCGTCGGCGTGGGTGAGGGCGAGGAACACGTCGTCGTCCAGACCGCTGCTCCGCAGCCGCCACTCGGCGTGCACGCGGACCACCGGCCCGAGCAGGACCAGCGCCTGGTCGACCAGGTGGCTGCAGAAGTCGAGCAGGGTGCCGCCACCCGAGGCCGGCGGGCCCGGGTCCGGCGCCATCCGCTCGAAGCGCGACTCGAACCGGGTCGGCGTGCCGAGCACCCCGTCCGCGACGAGCTGCCGGACGGTTCGGAAGTCGGAGTCCCACCGCCGGTTCTGGTAGGGCACCAGTACCAGGCTCCGCTCGGCGGCGAGCTCGGCGGACGACCGCGCGGCGGCGGCGTCGAGCGCGAACGGCTTGTCGCACACCACCGCCAGCCCGAGCCGCAGGGCCTGGTCGGTGAGCAGGCTGTGCGTGTCGGCCGGGGTGGAGATCGCAACCGCCTCGGCGCCGGCGGCCACGAGGTCCTCCAGCGAGTCGAACAGCTGCGCGGCCGGATGGTCGGCGGTCACCAGGGCCCGGCGCTCCGCCGACGTGGTCACCACCCCGAGGAAGTCGCACTCCGCCGCCGCGGCCAGCAGCGGCGCGTGGAACCAGCGCCCACCGAAGCCGTAGCCCACCAGGCCGAACCGGACCGGCCGGTCATCTCCAGTCATGGCAGGGATCATGGCCGGTCCGCCCGGCGCCGGGACCATCGGGCGGGCGGACCTGCGCCGGTGGTCAGGGCGGCGGAGGGGTGAGGAACTCGGCATAGTCCGCCGCGGTCAACGGCCGCGACGTCAGCTGCCCCGAGGGGAGCGGTGCCTCCACCGGCTCACCGTCCCGGGTCAGCAGCACGCCGGCCACCCCGGCCAGGCTGGTCGCGGTGAGCACGATCTGCGCCACCGCCGGCCGGCTCTCCCGGATCGTCGAGGAGTCGGCGCTGCCGGCCACATCGACGGTGACGGTGTCGCCGGAGACGTCCGTGACGGTCAGCTGCACCTCCGGCGGCAGCGTGGTGGAGATCTGGTCGTTGCGCTCACCGGGCGTCGGCCCGTCCGCCAGGTCGCCCAGCAACTCGGCCACCTGCTCCCGCAGCGTTCCCTGCGGTGGCTGCCGGCCGCGGGGGACCAGCACGTCGTCCTCCCCGACCAGGTAGATCCGCGGCTCGCCGACCTCCGGCGCCGGCGAGGGCACCGCCGGGCCGGTGGCCCCGGGCGACGCCAGGCCGTAGGGCACGTCGGAGGGGGCGATGATCTCCGGGGGGCCGCCGGTGGGCACCCCGCAGGAGCACAGCAGCGGCAGGGCGAGCAGCGCGGCCGCCAGCCCTCGCCGGCTCACGGCCGCACCCCCGGGAGGGCCAGGCTGAACCGGGCGCCGCCGTCCGGGCTGGCCGAGCACCAGGCCGCGCCACCGTGCCGTGCCGCGGTCTCCGCCACGATCGCCAGCCCCAGCCCGGCCCCGGGCAGCGAACCCCGGGCCGTCCGGGCACCGCGGGCGAACCGCTCGAACACCCGTTCCCGGTCCGCGGGAGCCACTCCGGGTCCGGCGTCGTCGACGTGCAGCACGACGGCACCGTCGCGCTGCTGCACCATCACCCGGCGAGCCCCCCCGGCGTGGCGGTCGGCGTTGTCCAGCAGGTTGACCACGGCCCGCTCCAGGGTGCTCTTGTCGGCCCGGACGGTGGTGGGCGCGTCCCCGTCGGTGGTGAGCAGGTCCGCCGGGCGGCCGGTGTGGGCCAGCACCTCGCGCACCACCTGGCCGAGGCTGACCGGGGGCAGGGGCTCGGCCGTGGCGTCGGCATCCAGCCGGGCCAGCTCCAGCAGGTCGTCGAGGGTCCGGCGGAACCGGCGCAGCTCGGCCTCGATCAACGTGAGCGCCTCCCGGCCCCGCGGGGACAGCTCCTCCCGGCGCGCCCCCATCACCTCCACGCTGGTGGTCAGCGTGGTGAGCGGGCTGCGCAGCTCGTGGCTGACGTCGCCGACGAAGCGGGCATCCCGGTCGATCCGGGCCGCCAGGGCGTCAACCATGCTGTTGAAGCTGCCGACGATGGCGACCAGGTCAGGGTCGTCGGTGCTGGGCAGCCGGGTGGTCAGCTCGCCGCCGGCGATCGAGGTGGCCGCGCCGGCCACCTGCTCCAGCGGGTGGACGGCGCGCCGGCTGGCCCACGTCCCGAACGCGGCCCCGGCAGCCGTCGCCGCCAGCGCACCGGCCCCCAGCACCGCGGCGAGGGTGCGCAGCGAGAGCTGCAGCTCGGTGAGCGGCGCCACCTCGAAGAACTCGATGCCGGCGGCCGGGACGGCCACTCCGACGACCAGCCGCGGGCCCGTGGCCGACTCGATGCGGACCGTTCCCGCTGCTCCGCCGGCCACCAGCTCCTGCAACGCCCCGGGAACGTCCCGGGCCCCGACGTCCAGGCTCGAGGAGTACCAGGCCTCCCCGTTGCGGACCACCACGGCCGAGCCCCCCGCCGGGAACAGGTCGGCCAGCACGTCGCCGATCTCCACGCCGGCGGTGGACAGCCGGCTGCGGAGCAGGTTGGCGTCGGTGAAGGCCTGCCGGGTGGCGGAGGACTCCCGCTGGTCGAGCAGGTAGTTGCGCGCGAGCAGGAACGTGGTGGCCACCAGCACGGCCGACACCAGCAGCGTGCCGGCCGCGAAACCGACGACGATGCGGGCCCGCAGCCCCCGCGGCCGCAGCCGCCAGGTCACTGCGGGTCCAGCCGGTACCCCAGGCCGCGCACCGTGACCACCAGCCGGGGATCGCCCGCGTCGAGCTCGACCTTGGTGCGCAGCCGGCGGACGTGGACGTCGACGATCCGCTCGTCGCCGAAGAAGCCGTGCTCCCACACCCGGCGCAGCAGTTCCGCCCGGCTCAGCACGCGGCCCGGGGAGGCGGCGAGCTCGCACAACAGGCGGAACTCGGTGAGCGTCAGGTGGATCTGCTCCTCGCCCCGGTGCACCGTGCCGCGCTCGGCCCGCAGGACCAGCGGCGCCGCCGGATGGGAGTCGAGGACCACCTCCGGCAGCGCGCTCCCGGCATCCCCACCGGTCTCGCTGCCGCCCCCGGACGAACCGGCCCGACGGCGCAGCGCGCGCAGCCGCGCGGTGATCTCCTTGACCTGGAACGGCTTGGTCACGTAGTCGTCGGCGCCGGCCTCGAGAGCGGCGACGATGTCGTGCGTGTCGGCCCGCGCGCTGACCACGATGATCGGCAGGTCGTGGTCGCGACGCACCTCGCGGACCACCGCGAAGCCGTCCATCGCGCCCAGCATGAGGTCGACGACCATCAGGTCCGGGACCGACGCCGCCACCTGCCGGCAGGCGTCCTCCCCGTCCACGGCCTCGGCGACCTGGTAGCCCTCGTCCTCCAGGGCCCAGCGCAGCGCGGTACGGATGTGGTCGTCGTCTTCGACGATCAGGAGACGGGGGGCCACCCGCCCCATGCTGCCATCGGCCGGGCCTCGAGCAACCGGCAACCGGCCCGTCGGTGGCCCGTCACACGATCGCAACGGAACGGTCAGGGGAACCGCAACGTCCGCAACCGAACCTGGAGGCGTACCGGAGGGCGACCGCCCCGCCGGCCGGAGGAGGACCGCGTGATCAGCGTGCGACCGGACAGCAGGACCAGGGACGACGCGTACGCCTCGGGTGACGAGCGGGTCGTGGATCTGAGCGAGGCGCTGGTGGCCGACGGCCTGGCCGACGCCCGGTGGCTGCTGCACGACGCCCTGCTCAGCGGTGCCCGGCGGGTCGTGGTGGACCTGAGCCAGGTGTCGCACCTGGCGAGCCCCGCCCTGGCCAGCTTCCTGTGGGCGCACCGGATCTGCCGGGCGCGCGGCGGGGCGCTGGTGCTGCGCGGCGCCGACCGGCGCACCCAGGACATGCTGCGGCGGACCGGGCTGACCCACGTGCTGCAGGTACAGCCCCGCACCGCCGAGTGGCTGGCGGCCTGACGTGCCCGTGCGCAGTGAGATCCCCGCGGACCGGCGGGGGACCGGCTTCACCGAGGTCGTCGACCAGCACACCGGCGCCATCCGGGCCGGTGGGCACCTGACCGAGCAGGGCGCGGACCTGCTCCGCGGCGCCGTGCTGGTGCTCCAGGGACGCGGGCACGACCGGGTCACCCTCGATCTGGGGGGTGTGCAGGCCGTCGACGACGCCGGCCTGCGCGCTCTCCGCAACCTGCAGGCAGCGGTGACCGAGGACGGCCGCGAACTGGTGCTGGTGGACGCCCCGGAGGATGCCGGGATCCGGACCGGGAGCGCCCGGTGGTGAGCGGCCTGAGCCTCCTGGTCCCCTGCCCGGGGTGCTCCTCGCGGGACGTCGACGACGTGACGCCGGAGGAGGAGGACCGCGGCTGGTGGGCCCGGCTGCTGTGCCGCGCGTGCGGGCACGAATGGTCCGCGCGCTGCTGACCGGGTAGGGGCCACGGCATGTGGTTCGACTCATGGTCCGACCTGGCGCGCGTGGCGGCCGTCGGGACGGCGGCCTACCTGACGGTGGTCGTCGTCCTGCGGCTGTCCGGCAAACGGACGCTAGCCAAGCTCAACGCCTTCGACCTGGTGGTCACCGTCGCGCTCGGCTCGACGCTGGCCACCATCCTGCTCAACTCCGACGTCTCCTGGTCCGAGGGGGCGCTGGCCCTGACCCTGCTGGCGCTCCTCCAGTGGTCGGTCGCCTGGGTGACGGTGCGCCGCAGCGCGGCCCGGGACGTCGTGACCGCCCGGCCGACCCTCCTGCTGGAGGACGGGCACGTGCTGCCGGACGCGCTGGAGGAACAGCGCGTCAACCTCGACGAGGTCCGCCAGGCGGTCCGCGCCTCCGGGTCCGGCGACCTCGCCGCGGTCGGCGCCGTCGTCCTGGAGAGCGACGGCACGCTGAGCGTCATCGCCCGCGAGCAGCTCGGGGATCGCTCGGCCCTCGCCGGTGTCGACTCCGCCCGGCGCTGACCGGTGACCGGTGCAGCGCTCGCCGCCCTCGGGGTGGTGCTCATCGCGGTGGTGCTCGTCGACCTCTGGACCACCACGCTCACCCTCACCGGCGGTGCCGGGCCGCTCACCCGGCGGCTGGGGGACGGGCTGTGGCGGGTGCTGCTCCGGGCGCACGCCCGGGACAGCTCCTCCCGGGTGCTCGCGAACGCGGGCGGCGGCATCCTGGTCGTCACCGTCCTGGTGTGGGTGACCCTGTTCTGGGCCGGCTGGACGCTGCTCTTCCTCAGCGGCGGGGCGATCAGCGACGCCCAGACGGGGGCCGCGGCGTCGGTGGCCGACGTCGTCTACTACGCCGGTTTCACCGTCTCCACGCTGGGGGTCGGTGACTTCACCGCCGACACGGCGCTCTGGCGCATCCTCACGTCGGTCGCGAGCTTCAGCGGGCTCTTCCTGGTGACGCTGGCCATCACCTACCTGCTCTCGGTCGTCTCGGCCGTCGTGAGCCGGCGCAGCCTGGCCACCTACGTGCAGGCCCTGGGGGACACGGCCGGCGACATCGTGGTCCGGGGCTGGGCGGGGGACGCGGTCAGCTCCGCCTTCGTGCAGCACCTGGTGACCCTCACCGCGCAGCTGTCCGCGGTGGCCGAACAGCATCTCGCCTACCCGGTGCTGCACTACTTCCGCAGCCGGCACCCCGACGACTCCGCCCCGGTGGCGCTGGCCCGGCTGGACGACGCGGTGCTGCTGCTCCGGGCCGCGGTGGCCCCGTCGGCGAGGCCGGACCCCGCCACCGTCGACCCGGTGCAGCGGGTGCTGGGCAGCTACGCCCAGGCCGCGCATGCGGCGTCGGCGACCCCGCGGACGGATCCGGTGCCGCCGCTGCCCGACACGGGGCCGCTGCTGCGGGCCGGTATTCCGCTGGCCGACCAGGGGGAGTGGGGGCGGCAGGCGTCGGCGGACGCCGGGCGGCGCGCCCGGCTGGCACGGGTGGTCACCGACGCCGGGTGGTCGTGGCCGGGAAGCTGACCGGCGCACGACCACCCCGAGGCCGACCGCCGTCAGCCCAGCGAGCTGATCAGGTCGCGGCAGGCCTGCTCGCACCGCCGGCACGCCTCGGCGCAGACCCGGCAGTGCCCGTGCATCTCCGCGTGGCTCGCGCACTCGTCGCCGCAGGCCTTGCACGCCGTGGCGCAGGCCTCGAGCACGGCCCTGGTCAGGTTCGCGTCGTAGCCGGTGTGCCGGGACAGCACCCGGCCGGTCGTGTCGCAGATGTCGGCGCAGTCGGTGTTGCTCCGGATGCACGTCCGCAGCTCGGCGACCATGTCCTCGCTGAGGCACGCGTCCGCGCAGGCGGTGCAGGCCTGGGCGCACTCGACGCAGGCCTCGATGCAGGCGACCAGCTTCTGCCGGTCGATCCCGCCGAGGTCCTTCGGATAGGACTCGAGCATCGGGGCTGCAACGGTCATGGTCATCTCCTCGTCACCACGGCGCGGGCGGGCGGGCTGCCCTCCTCGGAGCGCCGACGTGCCGGTCCCCACCCGGAGACCACGCGGACCCGACCTCCGTCACCCAGTCGTCATGCGCCCGGTGTCGCCATCGGCACCTGGCGCTGCACATGACGATCGGATGTCAGGCCGCGAAGGCACGTTCCGGGGCCCGGAACCGGGTATGGCGCGCAGCAACGTGCCAACCGAGGAGGCGTACCGATGAAGCTGGACCGGATCGCGGAGCCGTGGGGCTCCCGCACCCCGTACGGGCCAGGGGAGACCTGGCCGACCCGGGTGGACTCGTACCTGGCCGACGGGCTGACGGAGGCCGACGTCGACCGCTGGGTGCAGTCGGCGACGATCCTGCACTCCAACGGCGACGGGCTGGACATCGCCGTCAAGGACGAGAAGATCGTCGGGGTCCGTGGCCGCGAGGTCGACCGCGTCAACCACGGCCGGCTGGGCCCGAAAGACCTCTTCGGCTGGCAGGCCAACAACTCACCTGACCGGTTGACCCGCCCGCTGATCCGGCGGAAGGGCAAGCTGGTCGAGACCGACTGGGACACCGCGATGGACGCCGTGGTGAACCGGACGAAGGAGCTGCTCGACGAGCAGGGCCCGAGCGCCATCAGCTTCTACACCACCGGGCAGCTGTTCCTCGAGGAGTACTACACCCTCGGGCTCATCGCGCACGGCGGCATCGGCACCAACCACGTCGACGGCAACACCCGGCTGTGCACGGCCACGGCCGCGGCGGCGCTCAAGGAATCCTTCGCCTGCGACGGTCAGCCGGGCTCCTACACCGACATCGACCACGCCGACGTGATCGCGCTGTACGGGCACAACATGGCCGAGACCCAGACGGTGTTGTGGACCCGCGTCCTGGACCGGCTGGCCGGCCCGAACCCGCCGAAGGTGATCTGCGTCGACCCGCGGATGACGCCGGTCGCGCGCGAGGCCACCATCCACCTGGCGCCCCGGCCGGGCACCAACGTGATGCTGATGAACGCGCTGCTGCACGAGATCATCGCCAACGGCTGGGTGGACGACGACTACGTCTCGGCGCACGCGGTGGGCTTCGCGGAGCTGGAGAAGCGGGTGGCCGACTACCCGCCGGAGGTCGCGGCGGAGGTCTGCGACGTGCCGGCCGAGCAGATCCGCGAGGCGGCGCGCATCATCGGCCACGCCGAGCGGCTGCTCTCCACCGTGCTGCAGGGCTTCTACCAGTCCCACCAGGCGAGCGCGGCAGCCGTGCAGGTGAACAATGTCAACATCATCCGCGGCATGCTGGGCAGGCCCGGCTGCGGCGTGCTGCAGATGAACGGCCAGCCGACGGCGGAGAACACCCGCGAGTGCGGCGGCGACGGCGACCTGCCGGCCTTCCGCAACTGGGACAACGACGAGCACATCGAGGACCTCGCGAAGGTCTGGAACGTCGACCCGATGCAGATCCCACACTACTCGAGCCCGACGCACCTCATGCAGATGATGCGGTACGCCGAGCAGGGGTCGATCCGCTTCATGTGGGTGCAGGCCACCAACCCGGCGGTGTCGCTGCCCGAACTGGCCCGGATCCGGGAGATCCTCAGCCAGGACCGGCTCTTCCTGGTGGTGCAGGACATCTTCCTGTCCGAGACCGCCCAGTTGGCCGACGTGGTCCTGCCCGCGGCCACCTGGGGGGAGAAGACCGGCACGTTCACCAACGTGGACCGCACCGTGCACCTGTCGGACAAGGCGGTGGAGCCCCCGGGCGAGGCCAGGCCCGACCTGGACATCTTCATCGACTACGCCCGCCGGCTCGGGCTCGAGGACAAGGACGGCCAGCCGCTGGTGAAGTGGTCGGACGCCGAGGGCGCCTTCGAGGGCTGGAAGGAGTGCAGCCGGGGCCGGCCCTGCGACTACACCGGCATGAGCTACGCCAAGCTGCGCGGCGGGAGCGGGATCCAGTGGCCGTGCAACGAGGAGAATCCCGACGGCACCGAGCGCATCTACGCCGACGGGAAGTTCTGGGCCGACCCCAGCTACTGCGAGAGCTTCGGCCGGGACATGGTCACCGGTGCTCCGCTCTCGGAGACCGAGTACAAGACCTTGAACCCGTCGGGCAAGGCGGTGCTCAAGGCAGCCGAGTACCTGGCCCCGCACGAGATCCCGAGCCAGGACTTCCCGTTCCAGCTGATCACCGGGCGCACCCTCTACCACTTCCACACCCGGACCAAGACCGCCCGGGCGCCGCAGCTGCAGGCTGCGGCACCGGAGGTCTGGATCGAGCTGTCGGCCGGCGACGCTGCCGACCGGAAGTTCACCGAGGGCGACCTGCTGGAGATCACCACGCCGCGTGGGCGGGTGGAGGCCCGGCTGCGGATCAGCGGGATCCGGCCGGGGGTGGCCTTCCTGCCGTTCCACTACGGCTACTGGGACACCCCTGGCGGCCACGGGCCGGGCAAGAAGGAGGGCCGGGCGGCGAACGAGCTGACGATCACCGACTGGGACCCGGTGTCCAAGCAACCGCTCTTCAAGACCGCAGCGGCCGCGGTGCGCCGGATCGAGAAGGCCAAGGGCAGGTCCTCGGCCGCGCCCACGACGACCGGTTCGGCGCCGGTGGCCGGTACCCCCCCACAGACCCGGGGCGGGGCCGCCGCCGAGGCCGGGGAAGCCCTCACTGCAGGAGGTCGGCGATGAAGCTGGGCATGGCGATCGAGGAACTGCACCGCTCGGAGAACGACCTGACCAGCACGCTGCTGGCGATGTCGGACCGGCACAAGACCGACCACGAGGTCTTCTACGTGACCCGGGACATCGCCAAGTGGTCGCGGGAGCACGTCGCCGAGCTTGCCCGGGTCGGGCGGGACTACGGCCTGGACCTGGACCCGGAGGCCAAGGACGACCCGGGCTTCGTGGCGAGCCTGCGTCAGAAGAGCTCGGAGCTGATGGGACGGCGCCCGGAACCCGGGCTCCTGCTGCTCGCCGACCTGCGACACCTGCACCGGCAGGCCGCGGGCATCTCGCTGGACTGGGAGCTGCTCGCCCAGGGCGCCCAGGCCGCCAAGGACCGGGAACTGCTGGCGCTCAGCGAACGGTGCCACCCGCAAACTCTGCGGATCCTCCGGTTCGCCAACGCCAAGCTCAAGGAGGCCTCGCCGCAGGTGCTGGCCAGCTGAGGGCGGCGGGGGCCGCGGGCCACGACCCGGGTGACGCGCGGCCCCGGGGCCGCTGCGGCTGACCGACCCGGCTCACGGCTCGCGGCCACCGGGGGGGCCGGCCCCGATCCGCGCGGCGGTGCTGCTCAGCCGCCCGTGGACGACCGGCTCCCACCGGCCGGCCATCGCGTCGGTGACCTGCTGCCGCCACTGCCCGGTCTCGCTGGGCTCCACCGAGGTGGACTCCTGCGCCAGCTCGACCACCCGGTCCAGCTGGGCGAGCAGCTCGGCGTCGATCCGTCCGCGGGGTGCGCGCCAGGCCAGTTCGCGCAGCAGCGCCGCGATCCGGCGGAGCGCGGCAGGCTGCCCCGAGGCGAAGTGGACCGGTTCCTCGAGGCCCAGCCGGAGCAGGTCGTGCACCTCCCACTGCGGGACGACCAACCGCAGGACACCGTCGTCATCGCACCAGCGGAGCGGCGCCAACGGCCGCGTCACCAGGTCGCCCAGGAGCGAGGAGACGTGCGACAGCCCATGCACCGCCGTCGTCGGGTCGTTGGTGCTGGGGGACAGCGCGCGGATGACGATGTCGACGACCTTGCGCAGGCTGTAGGCGATGTCCCGGGACGGAGACCGTTCGAACTTCAGCTGGACGCACCGGCCGACGGCCTCCTCGAGGTCGTCCAGGCCGGGCGCGGCGCCCCGGCCGCGGGGCCACACGTGCGCGATCGGGGTGGCCGCCACGACCGAGTCACCGATCCGCGGGGCGAGCAGCACGACGACGTCGGCCGCCGCCGCGGCGGCGACGATCCGGTGGGGGGACACCTCGGTGACGAAGCCGCTGGACCGCGCGAGAAGGTGGGCCGGTGTCCCCGGTGGGAGCTCCACCGCGGGCGCGGCGTCCGCGCCCGGCTCGGGAAGCTCCCGGGCGAAGGTGTGGCCGGCCTCCTCGTGGACGTCGCGGTACATCGTCTCCACCCGCAGCGAGCGGGCCAGATGGCCGAGGAACAGCACCAGCGCGACGACGCTGATCAGCGTGAGCAGGAAGGCCACCGTGACCGACAGGCGGGGCACGAAAGCCGTCTCGCCGCCCGTCGCCGACTCGGTCCGCACCGTGCGCAGCACGGTGAGGGCGTAGACGAACGTCGCGACCAGCTGGGCGAGGGTCAGCTGGATGACCCGGTCGGTGACGAAGGTCTGCAGCAACCGGGGGGAGTGCTGGCTGCTGCTCAGCTGCAGGGCCACGACGGTGAACGAGAACGTCAGCCCGGTCACCGAGATCAGTGAGCCGGCGATGGCGGCGAGCACGTCGCGGGCTGCCGCCGGACCACCCCCGAACACGAAGGTCAGCGGGTGCTCACCACCGGGTTGCTCGAGCAGCTCGTCCAGGGCGGGGAGCCCGACGCCGAGGCCGATGGCGATCAGGATCCCCACCACGGGGAGCGGCCACAGCGAGCCCCGGAACCAGGCCGCGATGGCGGAGGGGCGCAGGCTCATTCCGTGCTGTCGTCGGTCGGGTCCTCATCGGGGTTCGGGAAGTCGAAGGTCGGGACCGGCGTCTGTCCCTCCGCTGCGACCATCGCGTCGATCGTCACCTCGCCGGCCCGCTCGAACGTGAAGGTCACTGGGATCGACTCGGAGGACAGCAGCTCGCGCTCCAGGCCCAGCAGCGTCAGCGACGGCGCGCCCTCCGCTCCCACGTAGACGTTGTCCTCGGCGGCCACCTCGATGGAGACACCATCGGTGGCAGCCGCCGCACCCCCCGGCGGCGAGCTCTCCGCGCCGGCGAAATCGGGACCGCTCACGTCGATCAGCGTGTCGGCCTCCCGGCCGGTGTTGGCGATGCCCAGGAACAGGCTGGCGTCCTCACCCACCTCGTAGGCGCCGTCCAGCGGGTACTCCAGCTGCACCTGCAGCAGCTTCACGTCCTCGCTGACAGGGGCGTCCGGCCCGATCGCACCGCCGGGCACCTCCGCTTGCGGTGTCTCGATGGGGGCGTCCGAGCTGCACCCGGCCAACAGCAGGGCGCTGCAGCAGGCGGTGGGCAGCAGCCAACGGCGCAGCGCGGAACGGTGCGTTGCTCGGGTCTCCACGGTGGGGATCCTCCGGGTTCGGTCGCAGGTCGTCGGTCCGCCCTGCCCTACCCCGATAGCCCCCTGGGACACCGGTGATCCATGCTGGATTCGGTGGCGGTGGAACGGGCGTCATCGGGGTAGCTGCCGGGCACGACCCCGGGGAGAGGCCCCGCCGCGCTGATCGAGGAGACCCACCGATGTGCCGCCTGCTGGGAACGGTGTCCACGATCCCGCGGACCCTGGACGACGTCCTGGGCAGCGAGCGTGCGGCATTCCTCGGGCTGGCTGCGGTCCACGGGGACGGCTGGGGTCACGCCTGGAGCACCGGGGTGGGCGAGCTGGAGGTGCGGAAGTCGCCGGAGTCGGCGCTGACCAGCGTCGAGCTCGCTGAGCTCGCCGGTGGCCGGCCGGCCGAGGCCGCCCTCACCCACCTCCGGTGGGCCACCCTCGGGCTGTCGGTCGGGCCGGGCAACACCCACCCGTTCACCGACGGGCGTATCGCATTCGCGCACAACGGGTCCATCGCGCCGCCGGCCGCGCTCGACGACCTGATCGTTCCCGACGTGGCGGCGCGCCGGCGGGGTGACACCGACAGCGAGCGGTACTTCCTGGCGCTCCTCTCCCGGCTGGCCGAGGGCGCGTCGCCGGCCGAGGCGCTGGCCGCCACCGTGGCCGGCGTGCTCGCCGGTGGCGCCGAGGTCCACAGCCTGAACTGCCTGCTCCTGACCCCCGACGCGCTGCTGGCCGTGTGCTGCTACGACGCGGAACGTGGGGCGGACCGCGACTACTACCCGCTGCTCCACCGCCGCACCGGCGACACCGTCGTCGTCGCCTCCACCGGGTGGACCGACAGTGCCGGGTGGTCGACGGTCAGCAACGGCCAGATGCTGGTCGTCGAACGCGGAACGCTGCACACGTCGGTGGTCCCGGTCGGAACGGTGGAACCGGTGGCCGCCGTCCCCTGACCGGAGGGCGCCGCGTCCCGACCCGGCCGCGGTCTCGGCTGGCCGCGCGCTGGCCGGTGCTGGAGGCTCAGGGGGGCGCCCATCCAGCCCCGGTGGCCGTCGGCACAGCTGCTCCACCGGAGGTCGCATGCGCGCGATGGTGTACCGCGGTCCCTACAAGATCCGGGTCGAGGAGAAGGACGTCCCGCCGATCGAGCACCCCAACGACGCGATCGTGCGGGTCACCACCGCGGCGATCTGCGGATCGGACCTGCACCTCTACCACGGGCTCATGCCCGACACCCGGGTCGGCACGACCTTCGGCCACGAGTTCATCGGGGTCGTGGACCAGGTCGGCCCTTCGGTGCAGAACCTGCAGGTGGGCGACCGGGTGATGGTGCCGTTCAACGTCTACTGCGGGTCCTGCTGGTTCTGCGCCCGCGGGCTCTACTCGAACTGCCACAACGTCAACCCCAACGCCACCGCCGTGGGCGGGATCTACGGCTACTCGCACACCTGCGGCGGCTACGACGGTGGCCAGGCGGAGTACGTCCGGGTGCCGTTCGCCGACGTCGGCCCGACGAAGATCCCCGACTGGATGCACGACGAGGACGCCGTGCTGCTCACCGACGCGGTCGCCACCGGCTACTTCGGCGCGCAGCTCGGCGACATCGTCGAGGGCGACACGGTCGTGGTCTTCGGCGCCGGTCCGGTCGGCCTCGTCGCCGCGCAGTCGTCGTGGCTCATGGGCGCCGGCCGGGTGATCGTCATCGACCACGTCGACTACCGGCTGGAGATGGCCCGTACCTTCGCGCACGCCGAGACCTACAACTTCTCCGAGTACGACGACATCGTCGTGCACTTGAAGCGGATCACCGACCACCTCGGCGCGGACGTCGCCATCGACTGCGTGGGCGCGGAGGCCGACGGCAACCTCCTCCAGCACGTCACCTCCGCCAAGCTCACGCTGCAGGGCGGCTCGCCCGTCGCGCTGAACTGGGCCATCGACGGCGTGCGCAAGGGCGGCACGGTCTCGGTGATGGGCGCCTACGGACCGATCTTCAGTGCGGTGAAGTTCGGCGACGCGATGAACAAGGGGCTCACCCTGCGGATGAACCAGTGCCCGGTGAAACGGCAGTGGCCCCGGCTGTTCGAGCATGTCCGTAACGGGCACCTGAAGCCGCGGGAGATGATCACCCACCGCATCCCGCTGGAGCACATCGCGGAGGGTTACCACATCTTTTCCGCCAAGCTGGACGGCTGCATCAAGCCGCTCGTCGTCCCGAGCGCGGCCTGAGAGGGGAACGACCATGACCGGCACAGCCCCCGAGACCGGTATCCCGGCCGCGTACACCCCGGGTCCCCGTCCGCAGCGGGAGACCGCCGAGCAGTTGCGGGCACGGATCCCCGGCTGGGGAGCCGACCTGGACCCGGCCGACCGGCCCGCCGTGCCGCGGCTGCAGTCGCTGGAGACCGGGGCGCGCTGGGACTTCCCGGAGCGGCAGCCGGAGAAGTGGCCCCGGGAGCGCTCGATCGAGCACGCGGTGCTCACTCCGGTGTTCGGCACCTCCTGCCCGCCCGCGGGGTTGTCCGGGGTGATCCGGAGGTACTCCTACCGGCGGTTCGGCGAGGGCCGGGCTGCGCACTGGCTGCTGCTGGTGGCCGCCGACCGGGTCGACGCCTGGGAGAGCCACCTGCGCTCGTTCGCCACGCTGCGGCCGGACAACCCGGTGACCCAGACCGGCGTGCGCAGCGAGCTCACCCACGCGGGCCTCAGCTCACGGATCGGCCGCAAGCGGGCCGATGTCGGCCATCACCTCCTGGACCCGGTGATCGTGGCCGGGCCGTGGGTCGCCGGGATGGGGGCGGCGTACGTCGGGGTGCGGCGCGTGCTGCGCGCGGTCAGGCGCTGAGGCCGCCGTCGATGGCGAACGTCGTGGCGGTGACCATCGCGCTGGCGTCCGAAGCCAGGTAGAGCGCGGCCGCTGCGATCTCGTCGGGAGTGGTGTGCCGGCCGAAGGTCTCGTGCCCCGCCGCGATCGCGGTCCGGACGGCGTCCTCGGCGGTGACGTCGGCGACGTCACCGCGGGTGATCACCGGCGGCGAGAGCGGCATCGGCCTCGCCATCGCCCGGCTGTTCGTCCGCGAGGGCGCCCGGGTGCGACCCTGCCGTCCAGCTGGCCCATGGCCATCCCATCTTCGCCCGGTCGCCCTCCAGGGGCGCGGCGAGTGAGCATGCCAGGGGTGTGCAGCTCGTCGTCCCCGTCCTCCGGGCGACACGGTGCAGCTCGTCTCACTCGTGCCCGGACGCCGGGCAGCCCCCGCCGTCCCACCGGCCGGGCACCGCGGGCTGTCGCCCGCGCTACAGCAGCCGTGGGCCGATGATGATCTCGGTGTCGTCGGGGCGGTAGGTGCGCCATCGGCCGTCGGGTGGTCGTTCGACGCGGAAGCCGTGGTGCACCTTCGTATGGTGCCGTTCGCAGAGGAGCGCTGAGTTCGTCAGGTTGGTCTCGCCACCGTGGATCCAGTGGATGAGGTGGTGCACGTCGCACCACCAGGTCGGTGCGTGGCAGCCGGCGAACACGCAGGCCTTGTCGCGCCGCTCGACGGCCTTCCGTAGGGCGGGGGTGACCACGCGGTGGTCCCGGCCCAGGTCCAGCGGGACGCCGTCGGGGCCCATCACGATCCGGGAGATGCTGCCGTCGCAGGCCAGCCAGCGGGCCCGCTCGGCGGAGATGCACGCTCCGAAGCCGGTGGACGCAGCGCCGGCACCGGTGGCCGGGTCGGCGAAGTCATCGACGTCGAGGTTGAGGACCACGTGCGGCTTCACCGTGCGCAGGAAGGGCAGGTTCCCCGAGGCCAGCTGGTTGTCGCACAGCTGGACCAGGGCGTCGGCGTTCTGCTGGGCCCGGGTGCGGGTGTCCCCCTTCGGCCGATTGGCCTGCACGATCGACTCCAGTGCGGCCTGGACCTTCTCGAAGCCCACGGTGTCCAGGTCGAACCGGCCACAGCCGCCCTCGGCGTGCCTGGCCAGGGTCAGCCGGCGGCTCTCGGTGGGGTCGGGTTCGGGACCGTCGGGATCGAGGGCGGCCTCGTACAGCTGGACGACCTCGATCAGCCGGTCGTGCGGCTGCTCCGCGGCCACCATCGCCCACGCCTGGTCGAACGGGGCCAGGTCGATGTCCTGCTCGGCGGCCGCCGCCAGCCGGTCCGGTCGCACCGCCTTTGCCACCACCGCCACCGCCTCGGCGGTCACCTCACCCGCGGCGAAGGCCGCCGCGACCGCGGGCAGGTGCTCCAGCGCCCGACCCGCGTGCACCAGCCGCGACGCCGCACCCGAGGACAGCCGGCCGTGCCCGCGCAGCCAGGACTGCGTCGTCTTCAACCCGTCGTGCTCCGAGGCCTGGGTCAGCTCGCACTCCCGCACCGTGCGGGCCACCTCCGCCGCCACCCGGTTCTGCAACACCAACAGCTCACCCAGCCGGTCGAGCAGCTGCGGCCCGAACATCGGCTTCAGGTCATCGGCCGCCAGCGCGTCCAGGGCCGAGGTCAACTCGCCCATGACACCTCCCGCAGCGCTCGAACTGGTGTTCGAAGTCTATCGCCGGCGGACTGTGGTCGCAAGGCGAAAACGCTGGTCACAGGCGGGTTCCGTTGCGCCCGCGGCCGCTGAACCGCAGTGGACGACGGCAGACGCGCTCAGCGGTGGGTGCGGTACCGCAACAGGACGACGCCGCTGCCGAACCGGCGTTCCTCGGTCAGCTCGAGATCCAGCCGCAGCCCGGCCGGCAGCCATGGCGTGCCGCCGCCCACCACCACCGGGACGACGAACACCGAGCACTCGTCCACCAGCCCGGCGTGCAGCGCTGCGGCCGCCAGGGCCGGCCCGCCCAGGCCGACGTCGCGCTCGGACCGGTCCACCAGCTGGCCGCACCGCCGCGGGGGCGGTGCGTGGGTACCGTTCGCCCATGTCGTCGGATCAGGCCGCGGAGCTGCTGGACGCCGATCCCCTGGCGCTGGAGCGGCAGGTCTGCTTCGCCCTGTCGGTGGCGGCTCGCAACGTGGTCGCCGTCTACCGGCCGTTGCTCGAACCGATGGGGCTCACTCACCCCCAGTACCTGGTCATGCTGGCGCTCTGGCAGCACGGCCCGGTCTCGGTCAAGGACCTCAGCCGGCTGCTGCAGCTCGACCCCGGCACCCTCTCGCCACTGGTCAAGCGACTGGAGGCGGCCGGCCTGGTCCGCCGGGAGCGCGATCCCCGCGACGAGCGGTCGCTGGCCATCTCGCTGACCGACGCCGGGCGGGCGCTGCGCGAGCGGGCCGAGCGCATCCCGGCCGGGATCGTCGACCGGCTGGGGATGGACCTGGCGGAGCTGCGGCTGCTGCACCAGTCGCTCACCGAGGTGATCGCGGCGTCCCAGCAGGCGCTCGACCGTCAGCCCGGCGCACGTGGCGACTGACCTCACAGGCCGTTGGTGCCCCAATCGTTTGTGCACCAAGCGATGCTCGGCCACCATGGGGATGTGCTGACGGAGAGGCTGGCGATGGCGACCGACACGGCTGCTCAGGACGACGGGGACGTGGCGGCGCGGCACCGGCCCGGCCCGCTCCGCTGGTTCTGGTATGCCCTCGGCGGCGGCCTGCCCGAACGCCACTCCGCGTGGGTGCTGCACGACACCACCACCGCGACGTGGGGTTACCGGCACGTGCTGCGCGCCACGGTGCAGATGCTGGTCCCGATCGTGCTGGTCCTGGTTCTCGTCCCGGGACCGTTCTGGATCCGTGGCATGGCCGCGCTCGGCGGCCTGCTGCTCGGTCTCATCTTCTCCATCGCCTACATGCCCGAGACGACCGAGAACCGGGTGAAGAAGGCCGGCTACCCGGCGGGCACCGCGCAGGCCGTCCGCGACCGGGCGGCCGTGGGCCGCGACGCTGCGGTGTCCGACAAGCGCCGTGCCGCCGCAGCGAAGCGGGCGGCCCGCTACCGCGCCCGCCAGGGGCGCTGACCTGAGCTCCACCAGGCGGGGGCGTCGAGCTCGGCGCAGGCTGACCCGGTGCGCGCGTACCCCTGCCCCGGCGAGCCGTCCGATCTGCGCGAGGCCGGGCCGCCGCCCCCGGGCGCCGGAGGAGGTGGGCCGGGATGAGCCGGCTGCGGGTCGGCTGCGTCGGCACCGGCTTCATCGCCGGCCGCCACCTCGGTGCGCTGTCCGGTCTCGACGACGTGGAGATCGTGGCCGTGGCCGACTCCCTCCCCGGTCGCGCCGAGGAGGTCGCCGCCCGGTACGGGGCCCGTGCGTACCCGGACGGCGCGGCGCTGCTGGACACGGAGGAGCTGGACGCCGTGTGGTTCTGCGTCCCGCCGTTCGCCCACGGCCCGCTCGAGACGGCGGCCCTCGCACGGCGGCTGCCCTTCTTCGTCGAGAAGCCGTTGGCCCTCGATCTCGGCACCGCCCGGGAGGTCGCGCGCGGTGTCCGCGAGACCGGAGTGGTGACCGCGGTGGGCTACCACTGGCGGCACCTGGATCTGGTCGCCCGCGCCGCGGAGCTGCTGCGGGACGCCCCACCGCAGCTGGTGACGGGGCACTGGCTGGACCGGACGCCGGCGGCACCGTGGTGGTCCCGGCGGAACGGGTCCGGGGGGCAGGTGCTGGAGCAGACCACGCACCTGTTCGACCTGGCCCGGCACCTCGTCGGCGAGGTGGCGACGGTCTCCTCGGGCGAGGTCACCAGGCCGCGGCAGGGCTTCCCGTCGGCGGACGCGCCCACCGCCGCCACCGCCCTGCTCGGCTTCGCCTCCGGAGCGGTGGGCACCATCTCCTCCACGAGCGCCCTCGGCTGGCGGCACGCGGTGGGGCTGCAGCTCCTCGGGGCCGGGCTCGTCGTCGAGCTCGGTGAACGCAGCCTGACCGACCACGAGCTCCGCGTCAGCACCGTCGACGGTGCGCAGGTGACCGTCTCCGACGAGGACCCCATCGCCCGCGAGGACCGCGAGTTCCTCGCCGCGGTGCGGGGTGGGACGCCGGTGCAGGTGCCGTACGAGGAGGCCCTGCGCACGCACGCGCTGGCCTGGGCGGCCGATCTGTCCGCGCGGGAGGGGCGGCCGGTGCGGCCCGACGAGGAGCTGTCATGAACGGACGTCCGGTCCGGAGCATCGGCGTGACCGCCCCCGGTCGGCCCGCGATGCTCGACGACGTCGAACCCGAACCCGGACCGGGTCAGGCGTGGGTGACCACCGAGTGGACCGGCATCAGCGCGGGCACGGAGGTGGCGCTGGTCCGCGGTACCGACCCCCAGCACCGGCTGAGCTGGGACGCCGACCGGCGATCGTTCCGCCCCGGCGGCAGGCCGGCCGGGTACCCGATCCCCAGGCTCGGGTACATGGAGGTCGGGCTGGTCACCGAGAGCCGCGCCGACGTCCTGGCCGAGGGGTCGCGCGTCGCCATGGCGTACGGCCACCGCACCGGCCGGTGCGCCGATCCGGGCACGACCCCGGTAGTGCCGGTACCCGACGACCTCGACCCGCTCCTGGGGGTGTACCTCGCCCAGATGGGGCCGATCTGCGTCAACGGCCTGCTGCACGCCGCGGCCGATCTCGCGGGGCCCGGTGCACCCGTCGGCGCCGGGGTGCAGAACCGGCACGTGCTCGTGACCGGGGCAGGGGTGATCGGCCTGCTCAGCGCGCTGCTGGCCGTGCGGCACGGCGCGGCCGCCGTCCTCGTCGCCGAGCCCTCGCCGGAACGCCGAGCGGTGGCGGCCGCCCTGGGGCTCGACACGGTGGACGACGCCGACGGCGCCGCCTGGGAGGCCGTCAAGGAGGGATGGCGGCATGGGCCCGGCGACCACGGCGCCGACGTGGTGCTGCAGTGCCGCGGCCATGACGTCGCGCTGGCCACCGCGCTGAAGTCGCTCCGGCCGCAGGGCACGGTGGTCGACCTCGGCTTCTACCAGGGTGGCGCCCCGGCGGTCCGCCTCGGCGAGGAGTTCCACCACAACGGGCTGGCGATCGTCTGTGCGCAGATCGGCCGCGTTCCGCGGGGGATGGCGGGCAGCTGGTCCCGTGCGGCGCTGGCCGCCGTGACCCTGGACCTGCTGCGCGAACGGGGTACCGACATCCGCGCCCACCTGGTCACCGACGTCGTCCCCTTCGAGCAGGGCCCCGAGCTGCTGGCCGACCTCGCTGCCCGCCGGCGGGGCACGGTGCAGGCCGTGCTGCGGGTGCAGAGTGGCTGACCCCGAGGGCGTCCGTGTTGCGGAGCGCGGTACCGGCTGCCAGCGTCGGCGGTCTGCGGCCGCGTCGAGGGGGTTCGGCGGCGGACAGGAGGCCGGCATGGACACCGGAGTGCCCGGAGGCGGGCGGCGCCCGTCCGTCTGCCTCTACACGCCGTCGGTCGACCCGTCCGGGATGGGCTCGCACATGCTCGACCTGGCGGTGGAGTTCCTGCCGGGCGCCGACGTCTCGGTGCTGTGCTGGGGCACGGCGAGCGGCCGACGGGTGCTGGACCGCGCGGCGGCGGCAGGCGCGGTCGCGCACGCCCTGCCGCACCCCCGCGACCCGGCGTTCGTCGACTCGATCGTGGCCTTCCTCGCCGACCACCCCGCCGACGTGTTCCACATCCACGTGGGCAGCGGCCGGGAGAACTTCGACGGTGCCCGTGCGGCGCGCCGGGCCGGGGTGCCGGCCGTCGTGCAGACCCAGCACCAGCCGTGGCTGTTCCGCGCCCCGTGCAAACGGGCCGCCTTCTTCCGGGGCATCGCGGCGGTCGACCGGCTCATCACGGTGTCCTGGGGCGAGCAGCGCACCTACGAGGGGGTCGGCGTGCCCTCGTCCCGGATCGTCACCGTGCAGAACGGCATCGTCCCGCGCGGGCCCGGGCCGGGCCGGGCCGCGGCCCGCGCCGAGCTGGGGCTCGGCGCCGACCAGCTGGTCGTGATGAACGTCGGCCGTCTGGTGCGGCAGAAGGGCCAGGACCTCCTCGTCGAGGCGCTGCCCGGGCTCGCGGCCCGGTTCCCCGCGCTGGCGGTGGTCGTCATCGGCGGGGGCTCCCTGCGGGACCGGCTGGCCCGGCAGGCCGCCGAGCTCGGCGTCGCCGACCACCTGCACCTGACCGGGCACCGGACGGATGCCCGGATGCTGCTGGACGCCGCGGACGTCTTCGCGCTGCCGTCGCGGCAGGAGGGATTGCCCCTCGCGGCCCTGGAGGCCATGGACGTCGGGCTCCCGGTCGTCGGCACCGACGTCATCGGCACCGCCGAGGTGGTCGTGGACGGCGAGACGGGCACTCTCGTGCGGTCGGGCAACGCGGGCGCGCTGGCCGACGCGCTGGCCGGCCTCCTCGCCGATTCCCGGCTGCGGATGAGGTACGGCGGGGCGGGGCGACGCCGGTACCTGGCGGAGTTCACGGCGAAGCGCATGGCCGCGGAGACGTTCGCGGTGTACGAGGACGTCCTGGCCGGAACCCGGGGCTGACCCCGGCCCATCCGACGAGCCCGGTGGCCCGGCCGCCGATCGACGTCTCGACGCAGGGTCGGTCGCGCGCCGGAAAGCGCGCGCCGGGAGCGGCCGGAAATGGTCATGGGGATGCCGCGCGCCATTTCCCTGACAACTGTCCCGGTCGTGGGCTATGGTGCTGGTGTGCGGCAAACGATGCCGTTCGGCGAGGAGGAGGTGGGTTCGTTGCGTGCACGTACGCCGAGCGAGCTCCATCTGACCTCGCCCGCCGCCGCCGGGCCCGTTCCGACGGTGTCGTCCCGCACGCCGCTGGTCCTCCCCGGAGCCGCGCTGCTGGCGCTGGCCATGAGCCTGCGCGCCCGAGGGTTACGTGGCCTGGACTTTCTTCGCCGCAGCGTCGACCGGGCTCCGCCGACCGTCTCCTGACCCCGCCGGGTCACAGCCTTCCCAGACGCGTCGCCAACTGGCAGACGCGTCTTCGTTGCTTTCGTCAGGAGATCGACATGTCCGTCATCAGCCATGCCCCGAATTCGTCCGCGACCGTTTCGAACCCGTCCTGGGCGCCATTCCGAGTGATGTTGAACGACCAGCGCTCCGCGTGCGCGGAAGAGCTGGCGCAGTTGCGCGAGGCGTTGTTGGGGAATGGCTCGGACACGGTGATGCTGGCGCGCCGGGCGAGCATCGAGGCCACGCTCGAGCAGGTCGATGCCGCGCTGGCCCGCATCGACGCCGGCACCTACGGCGCCTGTGTGCACTGCGCGGTGGCGATGCCCGTCGAGAGGCTCGAGTTGCGGCCGTTCGCCGCTGCCTGCGTCCCCTGCAGCGCCGCACGCTGATCGTCTCGACCCGGCGCTGACCCGGGTCGCTCGCGCCTGCACATGTTCGGGCACGCGTGTCCGCGTGCCCGTCTGCTGCTGTCCCGGGGAGGAGCCACCCGGCCCGGCGCGCCGCTGGCCCTGCGGGAGGCGGCCCCGAACGGAGGTCTTCGAGATGTCCACAGCCCAGCCGGCCTCTTCCCGGCCGGACGGGGCCCCGACCCCGGACGACGTCGCCGTCGTCGGCGCGGGGATGGTCGGCCTCGCCACCGCTTGGTTCCTCCAGGAGCGCGGGGTCCGGGTGACGGTGTACGAGCGCGACGCCGTTGCCGCCGGTGCCTCCTGGGGCAACGCCGGCTGGCTCACCCCGAGCCTCGCGGCGCCGCTGCCCGAACCCGCCGTCCTGCGCTACGGCCTCCGGGCGGTGCTGAGCCCGAGCTCGCCGGTGTACCTGCCCCTGCAGGCCGACCGGGCGCTGCTGCGGTTCCTCGGCTCGTTCCTGCGGAACAGCACCCCGGGCCGGTGGCGCCGGGGAATGGCCGCCCTGGCCCCGCTCGACGAGCGCGCACTGCAGGTCTTCGACGTCCTCGCCGCAGGGGGCGTGACAGCGGTCACCCACGCCGCCGATCCGTTCCTGGCCTGCTTCCGGTCCGTGCGGTCCCGCGACGCCCTGGTCGCCGAGCTCCGGCAGATCCGGTCGGCGGGGCTGTCCGACGTCGCCTCCACCCCGCTCTCCGGCACCGAGGCCCGCGCCCTGGAGCCCGGGTTGACGGGGGAGGTGCAGGCGGCGCTGCAGCTGCACGGTCAGCGGTACCTGCACCCACCGGAGTACCTGCGCTCGCTCGCGTACTCCTTCCGGGACCGTGGCGGGGAGCTGCTGGAGGGGATCACGGTGACGGACCTGCGCACCGAACCGCGCGGCGTGCTGGTCGGCACCGACCGCGGTCCGCGGCGGCACGACGCGGTGGTCGTGGCCACCGGCGCCGGGCTGACCGGGCTGCTCCGGCCGTTCGGTGTCCGGCAGCCGGTGCAGGCCGGCCGCGGGTACAGCTTCAGCGTGCCGGTGGAGCGGATGCCCGCCGGCCCGCTGTACTTCCCCGAGCAGCGGGTGGCGTGCACACCGCTGGGGAGCCGGCTGCGGATCGCCGGGATGATGGAGTTCCGTCGGCCGGAGGCGCCGCTCGACGAACGCCGGGTGGCCGCCGTCGTCGACGCCGTACGGCCGTTGCTGCGCGGCCTCGACCTGGCCGACCGGCGCAACGAGTGGGTGGGTTCACGTCCGTGCACCGGGGACGGCCTGCCGCTGATCGGGCCCACCCGGTCGCCCCGGGTCTTCGCGGCCGGGGGGCACGGCATGTGGGGCGTCACGCTCGGCCCGGTCACCGGCATGGCGCTCGCCGACGTCGTGACCAAGGGCGAGGTCCCGCCCGGGCTGCGGCCCTTCGACCCCCTGCGCTGAACGCACCCGCGAGGAGAGCACCGTGCTGCACCCCGTCCCGCCCGTGCCCTTCCCGCACACCGACGACCTGCTCCGGGTCACCGCACTCCCCGGCGGCGACCGTGGCCGGGTGGTCGTCGAGGTGGTCGGGGAGATCGACCAGCAGACCGTGCCCCTGCTCGAGGCCTGTCTGCACACCCAGACCGGCCGTCGCGGGCCGCGGACGCTGGTGGTGGACCTGACCGGGGTCTCGTTCTTCGGTGGCACCGGCCTCGCCGCGCTCGCCCGGGCGCGCAAGCACTGCCTGACGCGCGGTGGCCGCCTGGTCGTCCGCTGCGCCGGCCGGCGGGCGGTGCTGCGGCCCCTGCACCTGGCCGGGCTGGCGTCGCTGGTGGAGGAGGAGGCGGGCGCGGCGGACCTGAGGGACACCCCCGGTGCGGAGGAGCGGGGCCGGGTCGTCCCGCCGCCGGCCGGCCCGCGATCCACCGGCTGCTGAGGTGCCCGCTCCGCACCCCTCGACGCTGCGCCTGCGGGTCTCCGCCGCGGCCTACCGCTTCCGGGAGAGCCTCTTCCTGCTCCCGGCGCTCATCGTGGTGGGCGGTATCGCCCTCGCCGAGACCGCCGGCGCGCTGGACCGGATGACCGGTGCCGACCGTGCGGTTCCCCTCACGCTGGGGATGAGCAGCAGCACGGCCACCTGGCTGCTGAGCACGGTCGCCGGCGCGACCATCACCACCGCCGGTGTCGCCTTCTCGCTCACCGTGGTGAGCCTCCAGCTCGCCAGCAGCCACTTCTCCCCGCGGGTGATGCGCACGTTCGTCCGCGACCGGCTGAGCCAGGTGGTCATCGGGCTGCTCGTGGCGACGTTCGTCTACTGCGTGCTGGTCCTGCGGCACGTCGGCGGGGTGGCGGAGGAACCGGCTCCGCGGATGTCGGTCACCGGGGCCTTGGCTCGCCGTGCCGGCCGCGCGCGACGGCTGGGTGACCCGGGCGCCCAGCGCGCTGCTGCTCGCCGTCGTCCCGCCGGGCTCCACGGTGCGGTTGGACACCCGGACCGGGGCGTACCTGCACCGGGGCGAGGCGCTGGTGACGGTCTGGCCGGTACCCGCGGACCCCGGGCGGGTGGTCCGCCGGCTGCTGGCGTCCGTGCGGGTCGCCGACAGCCGCACCATGCAGCAGGACGTCGACTTCGCGGTCCGGCAGCTCGTCGACATCGGCCTGCGGGCGCTCAGCTCGGCGATCAACGATCCGACCACCGCGGTGGAGGCCATCCTGCGGATCGGCGGCCTGCTGCGGCCGCTGCTGGCCATGGACCTCCCGCCGACGGCGGTGCGCGGAGCCGGGGGGCGGGTGCTCGTCCGCCCCTGGGAGCTGACCGCGGACGAGTACGTCGGACATGCCTTCGACCAGCTCCGCCGGGCCGCCCCCGCCGACCACGGTCGGCCGGGGGCGGGCCCGCGGGAGAGCCGAGCGGCATCGTGACGCCGTGGGCGGGCCCCGGGACGCCGGCGCACCTCCTGCACCGCGGCGGAACCACGTCGGACCGCGGCCGTGATCAGTCGCCCGTCGCGGGGGCACCGCAGTACGGACACTCGGCGGCGGGGCCCTGCTCGGCCACCCGGCCGCACGCCGGGCAGACCAGACCGAGCAGGCACGCGGCCTCGCCGCCCTCGTCCGTCGGGCCGGCGGGGGACCGGCGACGAGGGGCGGACGGGTCCGCCGGTGGTGGTGCGCTCGGGCCGGTATCCATCAGGGTCACCTCGACGGGTGCGGAGGGGTGGGGCAGGGGCGAGCCGGTCACTCGGCCGTGTGCCAGTGGGGGAGGGCGAGGACGGCGTCCATGCGGCGCAGTTCGTCGCGGTGGAGGGCGCTGAGCCGGCCCAGGACCTGCTCGCCGTGCGGAGTCAGGTGCACCCGCACGGCGCGCGCGTCGTCCGGGTCGGTGACCCGCTCCACCAGGCCCTCGCCCTGCGCGCGGTTGACCAGCTCCACCACGCTGTGGTGGCGCAGCTGCAGCCGCTCGGCGACCTCGCGAACCACGGCCCAGTCACGTCCCGGGAACCCCTTGAGGGCCAGCATCAGCTGGTACTGCTGAGGTGTCACGCCGTGGCGGCGCACCGTCTCCTCGCTGAAGCGCAGGTAGCGCCGGATGCCGAAGCGGAACCGGGCCAGGGCCTCGAAATCCTCCTTGTCGAGCGGGCGGTGGTCGGCGTCGGGCTGCGCCGGTGCGGCGGATCGGCCGTCCCCTCCGGCGCCGACAGTGCTTGCCATGGCGCGACTGTATCGTGTTACGATGCTTCTGGTCGCAGTACCTCCGGTTCCGCCGGGGGTGATGGGCCACCCTGAGGGGGTCGATCGTGCTCAGTGACCACGAACGTCGCGTGCTGGCCGAACTCGAGCGGCAGCTCGCCGCCGAGACCGGGCCCGACGGACAGCGTCCCGACGGACAGCGTCCCGACGGACCGCGTCCCGACGGACCGCGTCGCGACAGGCACGGTCCCGGCGGCCGGTCGGGTCGGGATGCCGGTCGGGTTGCCGGCCGGGCCGCGGTCGCGGTGCTGGGCTGGACCACCCTCGTGCTCGGCTGGACCTCCGTCGGCCTGCTGATCACCGGTGCGGTGACCGCCGCCCTCGCGCTGGCCGCCGCGGCGGGGCTCTGCTGGGTGCTGGGCCGCTACCGGCACGCGCTGCACGACGCGGGCACGGCCGTCCCGCTGTCGGCCGGCGAGGTCGCCGGGTCCGGCGCGGTGAGCACCCGGCCGGGCGGCGCGTGGCTCGCCCGGTACCTGAAGCGCATCTCCGAGGTGGCGTGATGCGCGGCCACGCCGTCCTGGCCGTCGCGGCGGCGGCTCTCGCTTTGCTGTGCTGCAGCGTCCGGGTCGTCCCGCTGGCCGCTGCCGTGCCGTCGCCATGACCGCGAGCCGGCCCGGCGGCCCGGTGGTCGTGGGCGTCACCGACGGCGACGACGACGCGGTCGAGTGGGCGGCGGCCGAGGCGGCCACCCGCCGGTGCCCGTTGGTGCTGGTGCACGTGGTCCGCAGTCCGGTCGTCCTGGACACCTACGGGTGCACCCCGATCGTCGACTGCCCGCCCGATGCGTACTCGGTGGGCGGTGAGCTGCTGCGCGCTGCGCTCGGTCGGGCGCGGTCCGTGGCCCCCGAGCTGGCGATCACCGCCCTGATGTTCGGCGGGGTGGCCGACCGGGTGCTCGTGGAGTGGAGCAACGACGCAGCACTGCTGGTCCTGGGCGGCCGTGGCGTGCGCCGGACGGCCCTGGGATCGGTGGCCGGCCGCGTGGCCGGGCGCGCCTCCTGCCCCGTGATCGTGGTCCGCCGCCGCCCCCGCACGCCGGCTCCCGACCGGGGGCCGCGGGTCGTGGTGGGGATCGACGCCGGCCGCTGCCGTGGTGCGGCGATCGAGTTCGCCTTCCGCGCCGCAGCGCAGCGCGGCGTTCCGCTGGTCGCCGTGCACGCCTGGGACGGCGACCGGCCGGCGGATCTCGAAGGGGTGTGCGGTGCCCCCGCGGTCGCCGAGGCCGGCGTCCGCCAGGCGCTCGACCGCGTGCTCGGGCCGTGGCGGGAGCAGTTCGCCGACGTCCCCGTCCGGGTGCGGCTGGAGCGCGCCGACCCGGCGGCGGCCCTGGTCTCCGAGTCCGAGGGGGCCGCGCTCGTCGTCGTCGGCCCGCCCGGACGGGGTCCCGTGCTCCGGGCGCTGCTGGGGTCGGTCAGTCGCACCCTCGTCCGCCGGTCCCGGTGCCCACTGGCGGTGGTCGGTCCCGCACGCACCGTGGCCCGCCGTCCGGACGCCGGACAGGACTCGGCCCACCACCCTCGGTGACGCAGCGGCGCCTCGGGCGACCCGGCCACCGGCCCGCCGGGCCGGGCTCGTACCGTCCTCGGGTCGCCGTCGTGCAGTTCTGTGCGGGTGGCGTCGGCAGCCGGGCACAGTCGTCCGGCCGCCATGGGCCGAGGACAGGAGCGCGCGGGTGGTCACTGAGGTGTCGGCAGTGGTGGAGCGGATCTACGGGGACGTGCTGCGGCGGAACCCGGGGGAGACGGAGTTCCACCAGGCCGTCCGCGAGGTGCTCGACTCCTTGGCCGTGGTGCTGGAGCGGCACCGCGAGTACACCGAGATGAAGACGATCGAGCGGATCTGCGAGCCGGAACGTCAGGTCATCTTCCGCGTTCCGTGGCAGGACGACCGGGGCGTGGTGTGGATCAACCGCGGGTTCCGCGTCGAGTTCAACTCGGCCCTGGGGCCGTACAAGGGCGGGCTGCGGTTCCACCCGTCGGTGAACCTGGGCATCGTCAAGTTCCTGGGCTTCGAGCAGGTCTTCAAGAACGCGCTGACCGGCATGCCGATCGGCGGCGGCAAGGGCGGCTCGGACTTCGACCCCAAGGGCCGGTCGGACGCCGAGGTCATGCGCTTCTGCCAGTCGTTCATGACCGAGCTCTACCGGCACCTCGGTGAGTACACCGACGTGCCGGCCGGGGACATCGGGGTGGGCTCGCGGGAGATCGGCTTCCTGTTCGGCCAGTACAAGCGGATTACCAACCGGTACGAGTCCGGGGTCCTCACCGGCAAGGGCTTGGGCTGGGGCGGGGCGCAGGTGCGCACCGAGGCGACCGGCTACGGAGCGGCCTTCTTCGCCCAGGCGATGATGGAGGTGGCCGGTGAGTCCTTCGAGGGCAAGCGGGCCACCGTCTCGGGGTCGGGCAACGTCGCGGTCTACGGCATCGAGAAGGTGCACCAGCTCGGCGGGACGGCGGTGGCCTGCTCGGACTCGACCGGCTACGTGGTCGACGACAAGGGCATCGACCTGGAGGTCCTCAAGCAGGTGAAGGAGATCGAGCGGGGGCGGATCAGCGCCTACGCCGACCGGGTCCCCTCCGCGCACTACGTGGAGGGCGGCAGCATCTGGGACGTCCCCTGCGACGTCGCCGTGCCCAGCGCCACGCAGAACGAGCTGGACGCCGACGCAGCCGCGACCCTGGCCAGGAACCGCTGCCGCTACGTGGTGGAGGGCGCGAACATGCCCACCACCCCCGAGGCCGTCCGCATCTTCCGCGAGGCCGGGGTGGGGTTCGCGCCTGGCAAGGCGGCCAACGCCGGCGGGGTGGCCACCTCGGCGCTGGAGATGCAGCAGAACGCCTCGCGCGACCGGTGGACCTTCGAGCACAGCGAGGCGCGGCTGGAGGAGATCATGCGGGGCATCCACACCCGGTGCCACCGGACGGCCGAGGAGTACGGCGCGCCCGGCGACCTCGTCCTGGGTGCCAACGTCGCCGGCTTTCTCGAGGTCGCCGACGCGGTCCACGCCCACGGCCTCATCTGATCGGGGCCGCACCGTGGCCTGGCTCGTCCTCGTGCTGTCCGGCGTCCTGGAGGCGGTGTGGGCCACGGCGCTGGGCCGGTCGGAGAACTTCAGCCGGCTGGTGCCCTCGCTGGTCTTCGTCGTCGCGCTGGCGCTGAGCATGGCGGGGCTCGCCTACGCGATGCGGGAGCTGCCGGTCGGGACGTCGTACGCCGTCTGGGTCGGGATCGGCGCGGTGCTCACCGTCGTCTGGGCGATGGCCACCGGCGCGGAGTCGGTATCGTTGCTGAAGATCGTCTTCCTGGCCGGCATCGTCGGCTGCGTCGTCGGCCTGAAGGTGATCCACTGAGGCGTCCAGAGGAGGGCTGACATGTCGCACGACGCCACCACCACGCCGGCGGTGCCACGATGATCGAGGAGGTCGCCGGGGTCGAGGTGCCCGACACCCGGCTGGTGGCCGAGGCCACCGAGCTCGTCCGCGAGGCCGCGTCGGAGGTCGTCTTCCACCACTCCCGGCGGGTGTTCTTCTTCGGCTCGCTCCGCGGCCGGGAGTTCGGGCTGCCCGTCGACCCGGAGCTGCTCTACGTCGGGGCGATGTTCCACGACCTGGGGCTGACCGAGCGGTACCGGCGGACCGACCAGCGGTTCGAGATCGATGGCGCAGACGAGGCGCGCCGGTTCCTGCTCGCCCACGGCATCGGCGCCGACGAGGCGCAGCTGGTCTGGACGGGGATCGCGCTGCACACCACTCCGGAGGTGCCGCTGCACATGGCGCCGGAGATCGCGCTGGTCACCCGCGGGGTGGAGGTCGACGTGCTGGGCATCGGGTACGAGGCCATCCCCGACGGGCACCGCGCCGCCGTGGTCGCCGCCCATCCGCGGCAGGACTTCAAGCGTCAGATCCTGGCCGCCTTCACCGAGGGCATCCGCGACCGGCCGGACACCACATTCGGCAACGTGAAGGCCGATGTGCTCGCTCATTTCGTGCCCGGGTTCGAGCGCGGGGACTTCGTCCGGGTGATCCAGGGGTCGCCCTGGCCGGGGTGAGTTCCCGACCGATCGCGGCGACCTGCCACGAGTTGTCAGCGCTGCGCCTGGCTCGCTTCCCACCGTGCGGTGTAGTCCGCCAGCAGCGCCTCGAGGTGCCGCACCATGAACCGGTAGTACTCGTGCATCTCCCGCAACCGCCCGCGCTGTTCGGCCGGCAGGCGCGCGCCATGGTCCTGCGCTCTCTCGGCCAGTTCGCGTAGCTGGGTGGTCGCGGTGAGGACGTGCTGCAAGCAGCCGACCCAGGCGTCGTCCCGCCAGCGGTACACGAACTGCCGCCGGCCCGGCTCCTTGAACCGCTCGACGGTGCCGTTGGTGATGAGCAGCCGCGTCATCTCCGACGCCGAGCCCGTGCTCGCCCCCAGCGCATCCCGGAGCTGCGCCAGCGTCAGGGGCTCTTCGCTGAGCATCAGCACACCGGCGGCCCGACCGGCCATCGGCGGCCAGCCCATCGCCCGGCCGACGTGCAGGCCGAACTCCGCGACGAGTGAAGCGCGCGCATGCGACCCGCCGTCCTCGACTGCCAGAGACACGCAATCCCTCCCCAGCGTTCAGGAACAACTGAACGTTCAGTCTTGACTGAACGTGAGGCGCAGCGCACAGTACCGACCCAGAGCGACCGGGCCGGCGCGGAGCCCAGCACCGCTCACCCTATGGCGGGAGATCAGAAGTGACGAGCAACGGCTGGGACGTCATCGTGGTGGGTGCGGGTTCGGCAGGCGCGGCGCTCGCGGCGCGTTCGGCGGAGAAGGGCAAGCGGGTCCTGCTGCTCGAGGCCGGTCCCGACTACCGGTCGGCGGAGATGCACGAGGCCTGGCGCTCGCCCAACCCGGCCGTCGCCCTGATGGATCCCACTGCGGCTGCGCACGTCGTGTGGATGGGCCTGAACTCCTCCCGGACCGAGAAGCAGCAGCAGGCGCCGTACTGGCGGGGTCGTGGTGTGGGCGGCAGCTCGTCGGTCAACGGGCAGATCGCGATCCGACCCCCGATGGAGGACTTCGAGGAGTGGGCCCGCCTCGGCTGCACGGGCTGGTCGCCGGACGACGTGCTGCCCTACTTCGCCAAGCTGGAGGACGACGAGGACTTCGGCGACCAGCCCTACCACGGCCGGGGTGGCCCGACGCCGATCTACCGGATGCCGCAGGACCAGTGGGGCGGGGTGGACGCAGGGCTGTCGCGCGCGGCCCTGGCCGCCGGGTTCGAGTGGGCCGCCGACGTGAACGCACCGCACGCGACCGGCGTCTCGCCCTACCCGATCAACTCCCGGCACGGCCGGCGGGTCACGGTCAACGACGGCTACCTGGAGACCGCCCGCGACCTCGGGAACCTCTGCATCCGTGGCGACGCGCTGGTGGACCGGGTCGTCTTCGAGGGCAGCCGGGCCGTCGGGGTCCGCGTCGTCGTCGACGGGACGGCGAGAACCGAGTACGCCGACACGGTGGTGCTCAGCGCGGGGGCGATCCACTCCCCGGCGATCCTGCTCCGCTCCGGCGTAGGCCCGGCCGCGGACCTCCGCTCCCTCGGCGTCGACGTGCGGGCCGACCTCCCCGTCGGACGGGGCCTGCAGGACCATCCGATGGCGATGGTCGCGCTGCCCATCACCGAGGAGGCGGCCATCAAGACCCCGCACGACCGGCACACCAACGTCTGCGTCCGCTGGACCAGCGGCCCGGATGCGCCCGCCCACGACCTGATGTTCGTCTCGATGAACATGAGCGTGCTGGCCATGGCCACCGCCGGCACCAGCGCCCGGTCCGGCGCCTTCGGGGTCTGGCTCAACCAGGCCTGCTCCCGCGGCGTGCTGACCCTGACCTCGACGGACCCGGCGGACCAGCCGCTGGTGCACGAGCGGATGCTCTCCGACGAGCGCGACCTCTCCCGGTTGCGCACGGGGGTCCGGACCCTGGTCGAGCTCGCCCGCAGCGACGCCGCTGCCTCGATCATCGAGGGATCGATCGAACGCGAGAACGAGGCCCTGTTCGCCGTGCTCGACGACGACAGCGAGCTCGACGACCACCTGCTGGCCACCGTGGCCGACGCGCAGCACGGCACGAGCACCTGCCGGATGGGTGATCCTGGGGACGCCGACACCGTCGTCGACCCCTCGTGCCGGGTGCTCGGCCTGGAGGGCCTCCGCGTGATCGATGCGTCGATCTTCCCCTCGGTCACCCGCGCCAACACCAATCTGACCGCGATCATGGTCGGCGAGCTGATGGCCGACCGGCTCGACTGACTGCCGCGCCCCGGCCGGTCCGGGTGCGCTCCTGCGGTGTTCCGCCCGCTCTTGCGGCCGGGCAACACCGCAAGAGCGCAGAGAGCACCGCGAGGTCACCCGCCAGCCAGGGCGGAGGACCACCGGGCACTCAGCGGGCGGCGGCCAGTTCGGCGAAGGTGTCGGCGACCCAGTCGGCGATGAACGTGCTCACGTGCGGCAGGTGGTCCAGGCCGATGTGCTCGGTGGCGCCCTCGTCGGGGGTGAACACCCGTAGCTCGCGCTTGGGGCTGTTGACCGCCTGGTCGAACGAGCGGTGCGCGTACTCCAGCGGGATCTGCCGGTCGTTCGACCCGTGGGCGATCAGGAAGGGCACGGTGATCTGCTCGACGACGCCGTCGAGGTGCACGTCGTCGGCGAAGCCGATGAACGTATCGAGGTCGTCAGCCTCCTTGTCGAAGCCCCAGACCCACAGCACGTGCTCCCAGTAGTGCGGGACCGGGCGTTCGCCCTCGCGCTCCAGCCGGCGCCGCTGCACCGCGCCCCAGTTGTGGTTGGCGCCCCACGCGACGACGAGGGCGAACCGTTTCTCGAAGGCCGCGGCGCGGGGGGCGTAGTAGCCGCCCAGTGACCAGCCGACGATGCCGATCGCGCCGGCGTCGACGTCGTCGCGGGATTCCAGCCAGTCGACGCAGGCACCGGCCCAGGCCTCGGTGTCGATGCGGGCGGTCAGACCCTGCAGGCGCAGCGCCTCCCCGGTGCCCGGCTGGTCGACCATCAGGCAGGAGATGCCTCGGGCGGCCAGCTCCGCCCAGTGGCCTGAGGCGACCATGTGCTCCTTGGTGGAGTCCAGTCCGTTGACCAGCACGATCACCGGTGCGGGGCCGTCGTCGGTGGCCGGTGCGGCGCTGAAGTAGGCCGGCAGCGTGGTGCCCGCGTAGGGGATGGCGACCTTGGAGACCCGCCGGTCCTTGAGCTCGAAGGCCTTCTGCTGCAGCTCCAGCACCCGCCGGTAGGTCGGGATCCGGTTCGGGTCGGAGTTGGACAGCATCCGCTCGGACTGGCACAGGTAGTTGGTGGCCCGGGCGTAGAGCTGGCCGGCGGTGCGGGCATGCCCGGCCTTCTCGGCGTCCTCGGCCTGGGCGACCAACTGGTCGGTCAGTGCGGTCCAGGCGCGCAGGAAGTCGGCGGTGCCGGCGTCCTCGCCCTGGGCGGCGGCATCCTTGATCGGGCGGCAGGCGCGGTCGACCTCGTCGATCAGGCCGCCGCTGTTGAGCGTCGCGACGACGCCCAGGTTCCAGACGTAGTTGCCCGGGAAGTACTCGAACACGGGTGGTCCTCTCTCAGGGGGTGCGCGTGCGGGTGCGGGGCCGCGGCCGGGCGGGGGAGACCGGGGGCAGCTGCCGGCCCGGAACGACACGGTTGCGGATGGTGCCGATGCCCTCGACGGTCATCTCCACGACGTCGCCGGGCTGCAGCGGGGGTGGGATCTGCTCGCCGCGGCGGCCCCACAGCTCGGCCAGGCAGCCGCCGTTGCCGCAGGTGCCCGAGCCCAGCACGTCGCCGGCGCGGACCTCGGTGCCGCGGGAGGCGTAGGAGATGAGCTCCTCGAAGGGCCAGCCCATGTTGGCCAGCAGGTCCTGGCCGACCTCGACGTCGTTGACCGACACGCGCAGGTCCAGGGCGAGGAAGCCGTCCTCGTCCCGGAAGGGCTCGAGCTCGTCGGCGGTGACCAGCCACGGCCCGAGGGTGGTCGCGGAATCCTTGCCCTTGGCCGGGCCGAGGTTGACCTTCATCTCCCGGCGCTGCAGGTCGCGGGCGGACCAGTCGTTGAGCACGGTGTAGCCGAAGACGTGCTGGCGGGCCTGCTCGGGGGTCAGCGAGGCGCCGTCCCGCCCGACGACGACGGCGACCTCGAGCTCGAAGTCCAGCAGCTGCGACCCGGGCGGGACCGGGACGTCGTCGTGCGCGCCGACCAGCGCGTAGGGGTTGCTGAAGTAGAAGGTGGGCGCCTGGTACCACTCGGGCACGACGCCTCCGCCGTCCCCGACCGAAGCGACGACGCCCGCCACGTGCTCCTCGAAGGCGACGAAGTCGCGAACGGTCGGCGCCGCCAGGGGCGGCAGCAGCCGGACGTCGGCCAGCCGCACCGCCGGCCCGGCCAGCGCGGCCCCGCCCGCCGCCAGGGCGGCGGGGAGCCCGGCCCGGACCAGGTCGAGCACCGTCGTCCCGGCCGGCAGCGGGTGCACGCCGGTGTCGTCGACGACGCCCGCCCACTCGGCACCGTCGAGCTCGTAGGTGGCGAACCGCATCAGACGGGCGGGGCCACGAACAGGCCCTTGTCGGGGTCGTTGAACGATCGGGCGGCCACGAATTCATCCATCGCGTTCGCCGTGCCCCACTGGTCGGTGACCTCGGGGTCGGAGAAGTCGTGCATCGAGGGATGCCAGGTGTCCTCGTCGAGCTGCTCGAGCTCGGTCGTGTACTCGACCGTGTTGCCGTGCGGGTCGAGGAAGTAGCTGAAGGTGTTGTTCCCCGCCTTGTGCCGGCCCGGCCCCCAGATCTTCTCCACCCCGGCGCGCATCAGCCTCCCCGTTCCGCGCATGTACTCGTCGAGGCCGCGCAGCTCGAAGGAGGCGTGGTGCAGCGAGGGGTGCGGGCCGCGGGCGATGGCCATGCTGTGGTGCCAGGAGTTCACCCGCATGAACCACATCATCGAGCCCATCCGCGGGTGGAACAGGGTGTCGGAGAGGGCGAAGGCCAGGTGCCTCTCGTAGAAGGCGCGGGTGCCCTCGGGGTCGGCGGAGTTGAGAACCACGTGGGAGAGCCGGACCGGGATCGACTCGCCCTCCTCGACGGCCCGGTGCCGCCGGACGGCGACGTCGGAGCTGATCTCGATCGTGCGGCCCTCGTTGTCGAAGAAGCGGAAGCCGTAGCCGCCGCCGGGCGTCTGCAGCGTGCCCGGCTCGCTCACCAGCTGCACGCCGTCGGCGGCCAGCTGCCCGGCGAGGGTGTCGACGTCCGCGGCGGTCGCGGCGCCGAAGGAGACGAGGTCGACCCGCTTGTCGGTCGCCTCCCGCAGCCGGACGACGTACTGCTCGGGGGAGCCCTCGGCGGCCAGGAAGGTGAGGCCGGAGTCGCTGTGCTCGGCGGTCAGCCCCCAGGTGCTGGTGAAGAAGTCCAGCTGCTTGGCGTGGTCGGGCACGGCGAGGTCGACGTGCCGCAGGTGGGTGATCAGACGCTGGGTCATCGGGGGTCCTCTCAGGCGGGCTGGCTGGTGAGCACGGCGATCTGGCGGAAGAGCGCGGGGGCGTCGCCCTGCACGTGGTCCAGCTGCCACTGGGCGAGCTGGTTGGAGGCCTCGACGACGGTCTGTGCGCGCTCGAACCGCCGGGCGTGGAAGGCATCCCACAGGTCCTGGTCGAGGACGGCGCGCCCGGTGAGCAGCTCGCCGAGGACGGCGGCGTCCTCCAGGGCCATCGCCCCGCCCTGCGCGATGGTGGGCGGGCAGGTGTGCGCGGCGTCCCCGATCAGCACGACCCGCCCCCGGTTCCACGGGGCGTCGAGGACGTGCGTCTCGAACCAGGTGTAGCTGACCCGGGAGGGGTCGGTCAGCGACTCGCGGATCTCGTCCCACGGCCCGTGGTAGGCCTGCGACAGCTGCTTCAGCGTGGCCAGCTGCTCGTCGGGGGACAGGCCGCTGCGGTCCTGGGCCGGCTCGACGATGTAGGCGTAGAGGGAGTTCTCGCCGGTGGGGCAGTAGCCGGCGATGAAGGACGGCCCGCCGTAGTACAGGTCGGTGCGGGTCACGCTGTCCGGCCGTGGCCCGAAGGCACGCCAGATGCCCATGCCGATCGACCGGGTCTCCAGCTGGATGCCCAGCGCGCGCCGGGTGTAGGAGCGGAGGCCGTCGGCGGCCACCACCAGGTCGTAGCGGCCGGTCCGGCCGTCGGAAAAGGTGACGTCGACGCCCCCTTCCCCGTCCGCGGAGTCGTCCTGGTCCAGCTCGGTGAAGGTGGTGCCGAAGCGGACCTTGACCCCGACCTCGGTGGCCCGGTCCACCAGGATGCGGGCCAGCTCACACCGGGGCATGCCCATCGCGGCGGGCAGGTCCGGGCCGCCGGTTCGCGCGTCGGGGATCTCGGCGACGACGGTGCCGTGCGGGTCCGGCGCCCGGATGCCGGTGACGTCGAAGGCGTAGCCGGCCGCCTGCACCTGCTCCCACACGCCCAGCGTGCGGAGTTCGCGCAGCGCGTTGCCCTGCAGGGTGATGCCGGAGCCGACGGCGGCCACGTCGGGCTTGATCTCGATCAGGTCCACGGCGACACCGCGGGCGGCGAGGTGGACGGCGATCGCCGTCCCGGCCAGGCCGCTGCCGACGACCAGGACGTTCTCCACTGCGGACATCTGCAACTCCTACTTGATCGCGATGGGGTTGACCGGGGCGCCGACGGCGCCGGTGACGGGCAGCGGGGCGGCGGTGAGCCAGCAGTCGTAGCGGCCGTCGGCGGCGCAGTCGGCGGCGAGGGCGTCGAGGTCCCACATCTCGCCGAGGAACAGGCCCATGTTGGGAATGGCGACCTGGTGCAGCGGCTGGAAGGCGACGTCGAACTCGTTGGGCCGCACCTCGAAGCCCCAGGTGTCGGTGGCGATGCCGGCGATCTCGGTGCCGTGCAGCCAGCCGGCGGTGGTGAACGACAGGCCGGGGGCGGCGCCGCCGGCGTACTCGCCCCAGCCGCGGCCCTCGGCGATGTCCCGGCGGGCCCGGGTGAGCCGGCCGGTGCGCACCAGCAGCAGGTCGCCGCGGCCGACCCGGGATGACTCGCCCTGGGCGGCGATGGTGGCCTGCAGGTGTTCGGTCGTGATGGCGAAGCCGTCGGGGAGCTCCCCGTCGGTGCCGATCGCCCGCCCGACGTCCAGCAGCACGCCGCGGCCGGCGATCAGCCCGCCGACGGTCTCGATGCCGGTGACCCGGTCGCCCTCGCTGGTGACGACGTCACCGGCGCGGCGGCCGTTCCAGGCCATCCCGTGGTCGAAGATGTGGCCCAGACCGTCCCACTGGGTGGAGGCCTGCAGCGGCATGAAGACGACGTCGTCGGCGCCGCCCAGACCATGCGGGAACCCCTGGCCGCGCTCGGCGTCCACCCCGGTGTCCAGCATCGTGTGCACCGGGTTGGTGCGGCGGCGCCAGCCGTGCTGCGGGCCGTCCATGTCGAAGCGCTGGGACAGCGAGAAGCTCGCCCCGCGGCGGACCAGGGCGGCGCCCTCGACCCGCTTGGCGTCGTCGAGGAAGTTCAGCGTCCCGAGCACGTCGTCGGCACCCCAGCGGCCCCAGTTGGAGCAGCGCTTCGCCGCCTCGGCGATGGCCCCCTCGGGGTCGGTGCGGTCCAGGGCAGGTCGGTCGGTCACGGGTCCGACGGTCCGTCACCCGCAGGGATGCCGGGAAGACCGAATGTCTGATGCAGCGCATCGACGCGGTGGATACTGGCCGCCGTGAACCTCGCCAGCCTGGACCTCAACCTGCTGGTCTCGCTGGATGCCCTGCTCCAGCAGCGCAGCGTGACCCGGGCCGCGGCGCAGATGGGGCTGAGCCAGCCGGCGCTGTCGGCGTCGCTGGCCCGGCTGCGACGGCACTTCGGCGACGAGCTGCTCACCCGGGTGGGCAACGAGTACCGCCTCACGCCGCTGGCGGTGCAGCTGCGGGAGCTGGCCCGCCTCGCGCTGTCCGGGGTGGAACGGGTGTTCGCCGCCCAGCCGCAGTTCGACCCGGCGTCGTCGACCCGGGAGTTCTCCCTGCTGGTGAGCGACTACGGGGTGGCGGTGCTCGGCGACACCATCGCCGGGCTGCTCGCCGAGGAGGCCCCGCGCACCCGGCTGCGGTTCTCGGCGAACACCCCGGGTTCGGTCGATCGGGCCGAGCAGGTGCTGCTGAGCACCGATCTGCTCGTGCTGCCGCACGGCTTCGTCGCCGACCTGTCGCACCACGACCTCTACCGCGACGAGTGGGTGTGCGTGGTCTCTGCCGACAACGCCGACGTCGGCGAGGAGCTGACGGTCCAGCAGCTGGAGACGCTGCCGTGGGTGGTCACCTACCACGGACCGACGGCGTCGACGCCGGCCGCGCGGCAGATGCGGATGCTCGGCATCGAGCCGCAGGTGCAGGTCGTGACGGAGAATTTCCTGACCGTGCCCGGCCTGCTCGCCGGCACCCCACGGATCGCCCTGCTCCAGCGCCGGCTGGTCGACCTGCTGCCACTGAACGTCGGCATCCGTGCCCTGCCGTGCCCGTTCGAGGCCGGCCCGCTGGTCGAGGCGATGTGGTGGCACGGTGCCTTCGACGACGACCCCGAGCACGCCTACCTGCGGGACGTCGTCGTCCGCGCGGCCGAGCGGGCGACCGGTCCGGTTGCCGCGGGGGCATAGCCGGCACTGATGCCCATCGTCACGAGAAGTGATTTCCGCTCGGCGGGACAGGTGCTGACACTTCGTCGGCAGTGAGTCCGGTCACCGATGACCGGCCCGTCCTCCGGAGATGCCCGTGTCAGAGCAAGTCGTCGACCCTCGCAGCCCCGTCACCGAGCCCCTCGTCGGCGACGTTGCCGTCGATCCGCGGACCGGTCGCCCGGCCGGCCGGGCGCAGGCCCTGGTCCTGCTGCTGTCCAGCTGCCTCGCCGTCCTCGGCGCCGTGCTGCTCGCCCCCGTCCTGCCCCGCATCGAGGACGCCTTCGCCGGCACCCCCGGCGTCGGGACGCTGACGCCGATCGTGCTCACCGCACCGGCGCTGGTGATCGGCCTGACCGCGATGATCGCCGGCCGGATCGTCGACCGGGTGGGCCGGAAGCGCCTGCTGGTCGGCTCCCTGGTGGCCTACGCCGTCGTCGGCACCGCGCCGCTGTGGCTGGACTCCCTGCCGCTGATCGTCGGCAGCCGGGTGCTGGTCGGCCTCACCGAGGCGGCGATCATGACCTGCTGCACCACGCTGCTGGCCGACTACTTCCACGGTGCGCAGCGCGAGCGCTACTTCGGCCTGCAGGTCGTCTACACGACGGTCGCGGCCACGATCTTCTTCGCCCTGGGCGGGGTGCTCGGGTCACAGGACTGGCGCACCCCGTTCTGGCTGTACGCCGTCAGCCTCCCGCTGGCCGTGCTGGCTGCCCGCTACGTCTGGCAGCCGGCGCCGCAGGCGCAGGCCCGCACCGGCAAGCTGCCGGCGCTGCCGTGGCGCCGGCTGGCCGCCCCGGTCGGGGTGACCCTGCTGGGCGGGCTGGTCTTCTACGTGCTGATCGTGGAGCTCTCCTTCAAACTCGATGCGCTCGGTGTGACGTCGACCGCGACGATCGGCCTGGTCAGCGCCATCGGCTCGCTGGGCACCGCCACCGGCGCGTTCCTGTTCGGCCGGCTTGCCGCTCGCGGTCCGGGGTTCACCGTGCCGCTGGCCTTCGGTGTCTCCGGCCTCGGCCTGCTGGGGCTGGGCTTCGCGTCGTCGGTGCCGCTGGTCGTGGTCTTCGCGGTGGTGACCGGGTTCGGCAACGGCCTGCTGCTGCCCTCGCTGCTGACCTGGGCGCTCGGCTCGCTCACCTTCGAGCAGCGCGGCCGCGGCACCGGCGTGTGGACGTCGGCGGTCTTTCTCGGCCAGTTCGTCTGCCCGCTCGTGGTGCTGGGGCTCAGCGGCGCGATCAGCGGCCTGGACTCCGCGCTCTGGGTGATCGGCGTGGTGGCCGTCGCCGCCGCGGTCGCCGTCCGGTCGTCCCGGCCGACCGCGGTCTCCCCGCACTGACCCCGGTCCACCGACAGCAGAGGACATCCCATCATGTGCGATCTCGTCTCCCGGGTGGCCGACGACCCGTCGTTGCCCGAGTCCAACCGCCGGCAGTTCCTCAAGGTGCTCGGCGCCACGGCGGCCGCCGGGGGAATGCTGGCCGCCGGCGTCGGCACGGCGCAGGCCACACCCGGCAGCAGCGGCTCCAGCGGCAAGGGCCGCGGCGGCCGGACGCGCCTGGTGCTCCTGGGCACCGGCGGCGGGCCGACGCTCATCGACGGCAACCGCTTCGGCGTCTCCACGGCGGTGGCCTACGGCGACCGGGTGTACGTCGTCGACCTCGGCCTGGGCTCGTTCCTGCGCCTGCGGCAGAGCAGTCTCGCCCCGCTGGACGGCACGGCGTCGACGTTCAACCGGGTGCGCGGCATCTTCTTCACCCACATGCACAGCGACCACCTGATGGACTGGCCGGCCGTCTACGCCACCGGCACGATGAACATGACCGGCCGGGCGGGCGGGCCGATCGAGGTGCGCGGGCCCGGTCGGCGCGACACGCTGCCGCGGGTGTTCCCGCCCACCCGTCCCACCCCGCCGCTGGTCAACCCGGCCGACCCGACACCGGGGATCGCCGGCATGTCCGGGTACCTCGACCAGGCCTGGGCGGCCGACTTCAACGACCGGGCCCGGGACAGCAACTTCCCCGGGCCGACGTCGCTGTTCAACGTGCGCGACATCGACCTGACCGGCGTCTGGTCGGTCGACCCCGAGGGCAGGCCGCCGCGCCTGACGAAGCCCATCCCGGTGTGGCAGGACGGCGACGTGACGATCACCGCCACCCTCGTCGACCACCACCCGACCGCCCCGGCCTTCGGGTTCCGGTTCGACACCCCGGACGGATCCGTTGTCATCTCCGGGGACACCGGCGTCAGCGAGAACCTCATCGACCTGGCCAAGGACGCGGACTACCTGGTGCACGAGGTCATCGACCCGGCGTTCGTCGAGCGGCTCGTCGCCACGCTGCCCGCGGACATCGCCGGCCCGGTGCGGCAGCACCTGCTCGAGGCGCACACGACGATCGAGCAGGTCGGCCGGGACGTCGCGGAGCGAGCCGGGGCGAAGAACCTGGTGCTCACCCACCTGGTGCCCGGCAACAGCAAGGCGGCCACCTGGAAGAAGGCCCAGCGCGGGTACTCCGGCAGGCTCGTCGTCGGCGAGGACCTGATGGAGTTCCGCGTCGGCTGACCGGGGCGGCCGCCCGATCCGGGCGGCCCTGGTCCCACCAGGAGACCGTGCTTTCGGTACCGGAAGCCCCGTGCTTTCGGTACCGAAAGCGCGGTCTTCCGCTGCGGCTGAGACCGGAGCGGTCAGGTCGGGGAGGTCGCCTGCCACTGGCGCACGTAGGCGCGGCCGTAGTCGTTGCCGTGCGGGGTGCGCAGCACGGTGTGGATGTGGAAGGGCTTCGGGGTGTCGTAGTCGAGGAAGACGCCGCAGTGGTGGTCGAGCTCGGCGATGAGCACCGGCGACTGCACCCGGTAGTAGAAGACGTCGCCCTCGGCGTGCCCGCCGATCCAGCAGAACCAGGTGTCGTCGAGGTGCTCGGCGACCTCGCGGAGCCGGGCGGCGCGCGGCCCCGCCGGCAGCAGCGACAGGAACTGCTCGCAGATCGCCAGCACCCGCTGCTGCGCCCCGGCCGGCATCCCGGCTACCGGCACGCCCTCGACCGGAATGATCCGGTTGTCCTGGAACGCGCCGGCCAGGTGCCGCTCGTCGCCGGGGTGCACCCGGCCGGGGGGCATCGCCGGGTCGACCATCCGGGCGTAGACGGTGGCCGCCGCCCGCTGCTCGGGGGGCAGCGCGGCCATCACGGCGAGGCCGGCCGCGATCCGCTCGGTGAACGACTCGGTGCCGGCGTGCGGGCCGGCGTCGATCTCGTTGGGCTCGGCACCGAGGAAGACCGGGCTGAGCACCATCCGGCCCTCGACGACCAGGCAGTTGACCGCGCAGTGGTGGCCGAACAGCTGCCAGCCCCAGGGCGCCCGCAGGTCGGGCTCGCCGTAGAGGGCGATGTTGTAGCTCCACTCACCGAGCACGGTCGGCAGGCCGACCACCTCGCCCAGGAAGCCGTTGATCAGCATCATCGCGTGGGTCAGCTCGAAGCCGTCCGGCGAGAGCGAGGCGGCCATCAGCGCGAGCGCCTTCTCCCGCACCTCCGGCGGCTGGAACTCCAGCCGCAGGCCGGTGTCGAACTGCATGAACTCCGGGTTGGCCCAGGTCTGCCACTCGACGGCATCCACCGGGAACGAGACCCGGGCCCGGCTCGCGTCGTCCAGCGCCGCCAGCAGCTCGGTGGCCGCCGTGACCATGGCGGCCACCGGGGCCTCCTCGCCCGGCTCCGCCGGGGTCAGCGGGTACAGCCCGTCGCGCAGGGTGCCGTCCTCGGTGACCCCGCGGAAGTCGTTGCGGTAGAGCGGCGTCCAGCCCTCGACCAGCCCGCCGGTGAAGGTGCCCTTCTTCCGGGCGGCCTCCCGGTAGCCGTACGGGTCCATGCCGCGGACGTCGGCCAGTCGGGGGTGCTCGGGTGGGAACAGGTACTGGCGGAACTCGCCGGGCACGCTCAGGCCTTCCGGGCGGAGTTGTCGACGATGCGGTTGGCGAGCACGCCCAGCCGGTCGACCTCGACCTCGACGACGTCGCCCGGCTGCAGCAGCCACGGTGGCGTGCGGGCGTAGCCGACCCCGGACGGGGTGCCGGTGGCGAGCAGGTCGCCGGGGCGCAGCGTGAAGGTGCGCGAGATCAGCGACAGGGTGTCCCCGACGGTGTAGACCATCTCGTCGGTGCGCCCGTCCTGGACGGTCTCGCCGTTGACCCGGGTCTGCACCCGGAGGCCGTCGCGCAGGTCGCCGACCTCGGCCGCCGGCACCATCGGGCCCAGCGGGCCCGACCGGTCGCCGTTCTTGCCGAGGATCCACTGCGAGGTGAGCTTCTGCGCCCGCCGTGAGGTGAGGTCGTTGAACGTCGAGTACCCGACGACGGCGGCCAGCGCCTCCTCCGGCGTCGCGTCCACCAGGCTCCGCCCGACGTAGGCCACCACCTCGCCCTCCCAGTCCAGCCCGTCCTCGTCGGCCGGGATCGGCACCTCGGCGCCGTCCACGGTGAGCGACTGCGTCCAACGGGCGAACAGCGTCGGGTACGGAGGCACGCCCTCGCCGGAGAAGGAGCCCTCGGCCACGTGCTTGAGGTAGTTCAGCCCGATGCACACCACCCGGGCGCCCGGCAGCACCGGCGGCACGCGCTCCACGTCGGCCACGGCCAGCGTCGGACCGGCCGCCGGCCGGGACAGGTGCCCGGCGGCGTCGGCCCAGAACTCCGCCAGCCCGGCCAGCACGGTGACCTCGTCGCCGGCCTCGGACAGCGCGGCGACCTCGACCGGCCCGCCGTCCCGGTGGATGCCCACGATCCTCATGCCGTCTCCCCGCTCGTCGATGTGCCGTCCGGCGATGTCCCGTCCGGCGATGCCATCGTGCCTGCCCGCGCCACGCCCGCCGACCGCAGGGCGTGCCCGGTCGCCCGGTCCAGCACGTCCCCGGCCGCCGACGTGTCCGCACCGCGCCACACGACGTGCTGGTCCGGGCGGACCAGCAGGAGATCTGCGCCCAGCAGCCCGCGCAGGCCCGGAACGGCATCGACGTCCCGGACCTCGAGCGGCACGGAACGGGTTGCGGCAGCGGCCACGAACGGTGCGGGGTCGGCTCCGGCCCGGAGCACCAGCACCGTGAAGCCGGTGCCGAGGAGGTCGTACAGCGAGCTGCCGTCGGGCAGCCAGGCGTGCGGTAGGCGGGCGCCGGGATGGGCGGAGGGCGAGAAGGTCGCCACCGTGGCCTCGGGTACCGGGCGGCCGTCGGGCACGACGACGGCGGAGTCCGGGTAGTCGTAGCCGAGCACCAGGCCGAGGCTGTGGAACTCGGGGTCCTTGACCTGCAGCGCCCGGGCCACCTCGGCGCGCAACCGTTCCCCGGCCGGGCCGTCGTCGTCCAGGTCACCGGCGGCGAACGACGGCGCGAGGAAGGCCTCCTGGGCGCCGGCCGCGGCGATCGTCCGCTCGGCGACCGGACGGCGCTCCGGTTCATAGGTGTCGAGCAGGGCTGCCGGGGCCCAGCCCTGGAGCACGGCGGCGAGCTTCCAGCCGATGTTCACCGCGTCACCGACGCAGGTGTTGAACCCGTGCCCGCCCCACGGCGGGTTGAGGTGCGCGGCGTCGCCGACGAGGAACACCCGCTGCCCGCGGTACCGGTCGACCAGCAGCATGCGTGCCTGCCAGGGGTCGGTGGCGAGCACCTCGACGGCGACGTCGGCACCGACCAGCTCACGGACGAGCGCGGCCGGGTCGAGGCCGTGCGCCGTCCCGTCGACGCCCTGGACGATGGCCCACCAGGTGCCGTCCAGGTCCAGCCGGCCCATCAGCCCGCCGTGCCGGGCGCCGATGACCCAGTAGTGGACACCCAGCGCGCACAGCGGGCGGCGCTCGAGATCCGGGGACCGGAACGTGATGCTCACGTTCGGCAGGGCGCCGGAGGAGCCGGCGTACCGCGCGCCGACCGCTGCCCGGCTGGTGCCGCTGCTGCCGTCGCAGCCCAGCAGGTACTCCGCGGTGACGACCTGCTCGGTGCCGTCCGGCCCGGTGACGGTGGCGCGCACGCGGTCCGGCCCGTCGGTGATCGAGGTGACCCGCGATCCGGTCAGCAGGGTGACGGTCGGCAGCTCGGCGGCCGCGGCGCGCAGCACCTGCTCGACCAGCGGCTGCGGCGCCTGCTGACCCGGCTCGGCGAACTCCGCTCGCCGTTCGGTCGTCATCCCGAAGGCGGACCGGAAGCGGGTGATCTCGTGGCCCAGCAGGCCGGTGCAGAAGACGACGTCCTGGGCGTGGGCCACGGGCAGCGGGGCGGCGGCGCGCAGCCGGTCGGCCAGCCCCCACCGGCGGAGGTGCTCCATCGTGCGCACGCTGGTCGTCTTCGCCCGTGGCCGCAGCGGGTCCAGGACGGTCCGCGGCTCGACGACGCACACCTCGATGCCGCGGCGCCCGAGCTCGATGGCGGCGGCCAGCCCGCTGGGGCCACCGCCGGCCACGAGCACCGGGACGCGCTGGGGCAACAGGTCGGTGCGGTGCGGGGCGGGGGAGGTCATCGGGACTCCAGGTCGGGACGGTGCCCGCAGCGGGCAGCGGTGCGGGACCGACGGTCGGGCCGGAGCCGGTCGGTTGCGAGCTTCGACGGCCCGCGTCACCGGCGCCCACCCCGGTGCCATTGAACGGCAGGGTGTTCAGGCGGCCGGCTCTAACCGGCCCCGGCGTACCCGATCGACCGCCGGGCGCCCAGCCCACGCGAGATCGACCGCGCCGCCGTCCGCACCGCGGGGCCGAGCAGGCGGGGGTCGGCGTGGTCAGCGGGCACGATCACCGAGAGCGCGGCGGCGACCCGCTCATCGGCGTCGAAGATCGGTGCCGCGACGCTGACCAACGGGGTCGGCACCGCGCGGCGGAGGGTCGCCAGGCCCTCGCGGCGCACCTCGGCCAGCGTCCGCCGCAGCACGGCGGCGGGGACGGCGACCTGCTCCGGCTCGTGGACCAGTGGCTGGGCCAGCACGTCCTCCTGGACCTCGGCATCGGAGAACGCGAGGAGGGCCAGGCCCACACCGGTGGAGTGCAGCGGCAGCCGGCCACCCACCCGGTACAGCACCTCCATCGCCTGGTGCGAGGAGAGCCGCTCGACCAGCAGCGCATCCCTGCCGTCGCGCACGGCCAGCAGCACGTGCTGGCGGGTGACCTCCTCGAGATCGCCCATGAACGGCATCGCGACCTGGCGCAGGCCGGAACCGCGGGGCGCGAGCGACGCCACCTCCCACAGTCGCAGGCCCACCGTGAAGAGACCGGTGTCGTCCCGCTCCAGGGCGCCCCAGGCCACCAGCCGGCCGGCCAGTCGCAGGGCGGAGCTGGTCGGGATCCCGGTCCGGCGGCTCAGCTCGCCCAGCGTCAGCGTGCGGTGGGTGGCGTCGAAGGCCGCCAGCAACGACAGCGCCCGGTCGACGACCGGGGCGCCCTGTGGCGGACGGCGTCCGCGCACCCGGGCCGGAGGAGTTCGGCCGGTCGTCATCCAGGGGCCTCCGCTTCGCTCGTCGGTGCGGCGCCCGCCGCACCTGTGTGCCATGGAGCGGCAGTGTGCCGGAGAACTCTCGGGCGCCCGGCGCACCGTCGGCGGCAGCGGCCGGGCGCGGTGGCCCCCGCCGCGGCGTCCCGACGGTCCGCTGACCGTGTCCCGGGGCGCGGCGTGATCTCCTGGGCCGGGAGGTCACGTGTCGAAGCACGCCGGAACCGCCGGGCCCGCCCGGCCCTGGGCGGCCTCGACCGCACTGCTGTTCGCCGCCGTGCTGCTGGTCGGGCTGAACCTGCGCGGCGCGCTGGCGGCGGTGTCTCCGGTCCTGGCCGAGCTGCGGGCCGACCTGGGGCTGTCGCCCTCGCTGGCCGGCCTGGTCACCACGGTCCCGGTGTTCTGCTTCGCCGGGGCGGCGCCGGCCGCCGCCTGGTGGGGACGGCGCATCGGTGCCGCCCGGGCCCTGCTGTGGGCGCTCCTGTTGCTCGCCGCGGCCACCGTGCTGCGGGTCGCCGGCGGGGCCGCGGTGCTGCTGATCGGGACGGTCGCGATCGGGCTGGCGATGACGGTGGGCAACGTGCTGCTGCCCGCGGTCGTCAAGCGGGGCTTCGGGGCGGGGGCCGGGCAGGTCATGGGGCTCTACACGGTGGCGCTGGCCGCGGGTGCCGCCACCACGGCAGGGCTCACCGCACCGGTTGCCGCAGCAACGAGCTGGCGGGTCGGGCTGTCGGGGTGGGCGGTGCTCGCGCTCGTCGCGGCCGTCGTCTGGTGGCTGGCCACGCGTCGCCGGAGCGAAACCGCCCTGCCCACCGTGTCCGGCGCGGATGTCGCGGGCCCCGGCGGGACGGCGACACCCTGGCGGCACCCGGTCGCCTGGGCGGTCGCGCTCGTGCTGGGGCTGCAGACCTTCCTGTACTACGCGATGACCACCTGGCTGCCCACGGTGCTCACCGAGCAGCTCGCCACCGGCCTCGGCACCGGCGCGGCCGCCGCCACCCTGTTCCAGTTGATGGGCATCCCCGGCGCGCTGCTGGTGCCGCTGCTGATCGGCCGCCGGGCCGGGCAGGGGTGGCTGGGCCTGGCCGTCGCGGCCGGCTGGGTGGTGCTCGCCACCGGGCTGCTGGCATGGCCGGCCGGCTGGGGGCTGTGGGTGACGCTCGGCGGCCTCGCGCAGGGGGCCGGCGTCTCGCTGGCCTTCACCCTGATGGTGGTGCGGGCCGGCACCGATGCGGTGGCCCGCGACCTCTCGGGCATGTCGCAGCTGGTCGGGTACGGCCTCGGCGCGGGCGGGCCGTTGCTCGTGGGGTCGCTGTACGGGGCGGCGGGCGGCTGGACCGCGCCGCTGCTGCTCATGGCCGCCGTCGGGGTGGCGTACGGGGCGTTCGCCCTGGTGGCCGGGCGTGCGGTGGTCATCGGCACGGAGTCGACGCAGCCGGACCGCGGATCGCCGACCGATGTCGGTACCTGCCAGTAGCCTCCGCCTTCGGAGATCCAGCCCGGGCCCCGATGCCGCGGGCGGCGCAGGAGGGTGGCCCGGTGCAGCGCAGCTGGCGGGTGTTCACGGCATCGTTGGTGCTGCTGGGGGCGCTCGCCCTCGCCGTGGAGGTCGTCCGGTCCGCAGCGGGGGTGGCCGCCGCGCCGGGCACCTTCGCGGTGGTGACGGCGACGGTGGCCCTGCTGGTCTTCTCGCCGATCACCGTCGGGTCCCGGGCGCGGGCGACGCACATGACGTTCGGCGAGACGGCCGGCGTCGTCGCCTTCGCCGTCCTGCCGCCGGCGCAGGCCGCGCTCTCCCTCAGCCTCGCCGCGCTGGTCCTGGTCCTGGTCCTGATGCTGCGCACCAGCGCGCACAACAAGGTCTTCAACGCCGCCTCCGCGGTCACGTCCGCCGCGGCCGGTGGCCTGGTCGCCGCGGGGCTGCAGGCGTTCGGCGCCCCGGCGCCGGTTGCGGCCGCGGGCGCGGCGGTGGTGTTCGGCACGGTGAGCCATCTGCAGGTGGTCACCGCGCTGAGCATCGACCGGGGCGCCCTGGTGCCCGGCGTCGCCGCCGGGCTGCGGCAGCTCGCGGGCGTGGAGGCGGTGGGCACGGCGCTGGGCCTGGTCCTGGCGCCGTTGCTGCTGCGCGACCCGCCCGGTGCCTGGCGGCTGCTGCCGCTGCTGCTCGCACTCGCCGTGCTCAGCCGCCGGCAGGCCCGGCTCGCCGCCGAACGCGACCTGCTCGACGCGCTGGCCGAGGTCACCCAGGACCTGCACTCGTCGCTGCGCCACGACGAGGTGCTCGACGCGCTGCACGCCCACGCCGACCGGTTGCTGCCGCGCAGCGAGGTGGCGCTGCAGCCGGTGCCACCACGGCGGCACCAGGTGGGTGTGCAGGTGGACGACGCGCCGCTCTGGCTGGTCGCCCGCAGCGGGGTCTCCCAGGTCGGCGTCCCCACCGAGCAGCGGGTGCTGCACGGGTTGTCCGCCGCCGCCCAGCGGGCCCTGGACAACGCCCGGCTGCACCGGCAGGTCGAGGAGCAGGCCCGCACCGATCCGCTGACCGGCCTGCCCAACCGGGTGACGCTGGTGTCGCACCTCGACCGGGAGCTCGCCCGCATCCGCCGGCACGGGGGCCGCGTCAGCCTGGCGTTCCTCGACCTCGACGGGTTCAAGCGGATCAACGACGAGCGCGGCCACGAGGCCGGCGACGCCCTGCTCGTCGACCTGGCCCGGCATCTCCGGCAGGCCACCCGGGCCGAGGACCTCGTCGCCCGCCTGGCCGGGGACGAGTTCTGCGTCGTGTTCGACGGGCTGACCGACCGCGAGCAGCTCATCGACGTCGCCGGGCAGCTCCGGGGCCGGCTGGAACGCGAACTCGCAGCCGCCGGCGTGGGCGTCAGCCTCGGGGTGGCGCAGGGCCCGGCGGACGGCGCGGACGCCGGCGGGCTGCTGCACGTCGCCGATCTGGCCATGTACGCCGACAAGGCCGATCCGGCCCGGTCGACGGGCGGCGGCGCCCGCAGCGCACCCGACCGGGCCGGCTGACCCTTCAGTCCCTGCGGGTGTGCAGTGCCGCGAACTCGCCCGGCGTCATCCCGGTGACCGTCGCGAAGTCCCGGATGAAGTGCGGCTGGTCGGCGTATCCGAGAGCGGCCGCCATGTCGCCGAGAGTCGTCGAGCGGGTCCGGAGCCGCTCGGCCGCCTCCTGCAGCCTGCGGCGCTGGATCAGCCACTTCGGAGTGAGACCGATCCGCCGGTGCACGAGCCGCTGCAGCGCCCGCTCCGGCAGGCCGAACTCGGCGCACACCTGGCTGACCCGGGTGACGTCGCTGCGCGATTCCACGAACGCCACCACCCGGTTCACCAGCTCACCCTCGGCGTCGACCGGCAGGAACCGCCGCAGCGCGGCCGCGTAGGCCGCCATCGCGGTGCCGTGCGCCGCGGCGGAGCCGGGGCCGGGGGACATCGCCGTCCGGACGCGGTCGGTGAGCACCCGCCCGGGGTCGCCGAGCACCTCGGTCACGTCGACGTGCCGGTCGGTGTACCCGGCCATCGGGGCACCGGTGAGGAGGAAGCCGGCGGACGGGGCGCACATCACCCCCACGGCCCAGCCGTCGCCGGAGAGCGTGGTGGTCGACAACCCGGACACGACCCCGTAGAAGCGGGCGTAGTCCGGGGCGATCACGATCAGGGACACCGGGTACTGGAGGACCTTCTGCGGGGCCTCCCGACCGGGCGGCACCGACCACACCGGGATCCAGAACCGCTGCAGCAGGTTCCCGAACCCGGCCGGCGCCTCGTAGCGGTGGATGACGTGCGAGGCGTCGCGCGGGTCCTTGAGGTGTGCCCGCTCGATGCTGTCCAGCCGGGCCGGGCCGGGCTCCGCGGAACCGCTGTCGGATTTCATCAAGACCAGGGTGCCGGACCGGTCGATGCTGAGGTCATGAACCCGACCGCGAACCGGTACGAAGCCGCCAACCGTCCCCTGACCGCCGTCCTCGACGCCGTGCCCGCCGGGGCCTGGGGCGCTGCCTCACCGTGTGCGGGCTGGTCCGCCGCGGACGTCGTCGGGCATCTGGTGGAGACCCAGCGCGGGTTCCTCCGGACGTACGGCGCGGACCTCGGCGCCGCCCCGGACGTGGCGGGCGATCCCGCCGCGGCCTGGCGGGACCACTCGAAGCGGGTCCTGGAGGCGCTCGCCGACGACGCGTTCGTCGCCACCGGGTACGACGGGCACTTCGGCCCGACGACGGTGGGTGCAACGCTCGAGCAGTTCTACGTCTTCGACATGGTGGCGCACCGCTGGGACGTCGCCCGGTCGGCCGGGCTGGACGCGGCGCTGTCCGAGGCAGAGCTCGACCGGCTGGAGGCCGGGGCCGACAGCTTCGGCCCCGCGCTGTACATGGACGGGATCTGCCGGCCCGGCGTCGAGGCGCCCGCGGGCGCCGACCGAGCTACCCGGATGCTCGCCCGGCTGGGCCGGGAGGCCTGACGGTCACCGGCTCGGGGACGGGCGCGGCGCCTCGGTCGGGTGGTGACCATCCGAGGACGCCCGGGTCGTGCGGTGCCCCGGAGATCGCAGTGGTACCCCTGTGCTACGAACGGAGTGCCAGCACCGAGGCGCTCCGCGTTCTCCGGCAGTTGAGGAGCACCCATGGCAGACCCGGCCCCGGCACCCGCGCTGGCGCACGTCGCGCACCTGGAGGTGGAGGTCGGCCCGCCACTGGAGATCGGCGCCACCCCGGGTGGTCTGCGCCGGGTCATCCCGATCACCGGCGGCCGGGTGTCCGGTCCACTGCTCACCGGCCGGGTGGTGCCCGGCGGGGCGGACTTCCAGTTGATCCGCAGCGAGACCGAGACCGAGGCGGACGCGCGCTACGTGCTCGAGTCCGACGACGGGGAACTGGTCTACGTGGTCAACCGTGCGGTGCGCACCGGGTCGGCGGAGGACATCGCGCGCCTGCAGCGAGACCTCCCGGTCGACCCGTCACGCATCTACTTCCGATCCGCCCCGGTCTTCGAGACCGCGGCCCCGCGGCTGGCCACGCTCACCTCGCACGTGCACCTCGGCGTCGGAACCCGCCGGCCCCGCAGCGTGGTCTTCGACATCTTCCGCGTGGACTAGGGGCCGGCCGCAGGACAGCCGGTCGGCGACGGGCTCCCGCAGGCACCCGGCGACCGCCGTGGCCACGGCGAGCAGCACCGCGACCACGATCAGCGCCCGGAGCACGGTGATCTCGTGGCCGAGGAAACCGATCAGCGGCGGGCCGGCGAGGAAGGCGCAGTAGCCGATCGAGGCGATGACGCTCACCCGGCTGGCGGCCCGGGCCGGATCGTCGGCGCCGGCGCTCATGCCGACCGGGAACCCCAGCGACGTCCCCGCACCCCACAGCAGCGCACCCAGGAAGGCCACCGGCGCGTTCGGGCCGAAGACGAACAGCACCAGCCCGACGACGGCGAGCCCGGCGAGCAACCTGACCACTGCGACCCGGCCGTAGCGGTCGAGCAGCCCGGGGCCGACCCAGCGGGCGACGGTCATCGAGGTCAGGAAGATCGCGAAGCCCAGGGTGCCGATGGCCTCCGAGGTCCCGTGGCCGTCGATGAGGGCGACGGTGATCCAGTCGTTCGCCGTCCCCTCCGCGAACGCGAAAGCCAGCACGAACAGGCCGATCAGCAGGGTCCGGGGTTCCCGCCAGGCGTCCAGGACGCTGCCGCCCCCGCCCTCGGGCGGCGTCGCGGTCTCGTCGACGTCGGGCACGAACGCCCGCACGCTCAGCGGAACGGCAATCCCGACGACGACGGCCACGGCCAGCAGGTGCGTGGTCACCGACACCCCGAGTGCCACCATCGCCGCCCCGACCAGCGCCCCCAGCACGGTGCCGAGGCTGAACCCGGCGTGGAAGCGGGACATGATCGCCCGGCCGAGGTGCCGTTCCACCACGGCGCCCTGCACGTTCATCCCGACGTCCCAGGCGCCGTTGGCGAAGCCCATCAGGAACAACCCGATCATCAGCGGGACGACGCCGGCCGGGTGCCCGACGGCGATGACCACCAGGGCGACGGTGAGCAACCCGGACATGACGATGACGGTGCGCCGTGAGCCGAGCCGGGCGATGACCGGCCCGGACAGCGGCAGGGCGATCACCGAGCCCGCCGCGATCGCGAGCAGGACCAGGCCGAGGGCCGCCGGGTCGAGGTCCAGCCGGGTGCGCACCTGCGGGATGCGGGCGGCCCAGCTGGCGAAGGCGAAGCCGGCACCGAGGAAGGCGGCGTAGGTGGCGCGGGTCGCCGCCCGTACCCGGGTCGCCGAGGGGGCGGGTGCTGCGTCGGTGGCGGTCATACGCCCGTCCCCGGGGGAGTTGCCGGCCGCACGGCGCGGGCGACGATCTCGCGGGTCTGCTCCCGGGACACCGGGTCGGTGGACAGGATCTTGTGCATCACCAGCCCCTCGACCAGGGCGTCCACCCCGCGGGCGGTGGTCGGGTCGACGAACCGCTCCAGCACCCTGCGACTGCGCCGCATCCAGGACCCGGTGACCGTGCGCAGTGCGGGGTCGCGGAGCGCCGCCAGGTAGAGCTCGTAGGCGATGGCCCAGTCGTGCGGATCCGCGCCGGCGTCGCCGTGGACCAGGTCGGTGACGGCCTCCACGACGTCATCGGCACTGCGCACGGTGCGGAAGTGCGCCTCGTACGCGGCGGCCATCCGCTCCGCGTGCCGGGTGAACGCCCGGGCGCGGAGCTCCTCGAGGGTGGTGAAGTGGTAGGTCAGCGAGCCCAGCGGCACGTCCGCGGCTGCGGCGATCAGCCGGTGGGTGGTGTTCGGAACGCCGTGCTCGGCGATCACGTCCAGCGCGGCGTCGACGATCCGGTCGGCGCGCTGCGGGTCGTACCGGCGCACCGGGCGGGCCCCCGGGGTGGCGGTCATCCGACCGGGCGGATCACGCGGGCCGGGCTCCCGACGGCGACGACGCCGGCCGGCAGGTCCCGGGTCACCACGGATCCCGCCCCCACGACGGTGTCGGCGCCGATGGTGACGCCGGGGCAGACGATCACACCGCCACCGAGCCAGACGTTGTCGCCGAGAACGATCGGCTCGGCCGCCTCCCACTTGTCGCGCCGCGGCCCGGGCTCGACGGGGTGGGTGGCGGTGAGCAGCTGGACGTTGGGGCCCAGCTGGACGTCGTCGCCGATGGTCACCGGGGCGACGTCGAGCACGACGAGGCCGAAGTTGGCGAACGTCCGCGCACCGACCGTCGTCAGGTAGCCGTAGTCGCAGTGGAACGGCGGCCGGATCTCGCTGCCGGCCCCGAACGCGCCGAGCAGGTCGGTGAGCACCGCGCGGCGGGCGTCGCCGTCGGTGGGGTCCATGGTGTTGTACCGGTGGGTCAGCGACTGGGCGCGTGCGTTGTCCGCCGCGAGCGCGGGGTCGTCGGCGATGTAGGGGTCTCCCGCGAGCATCCGGTCCCGCATGCTCCGCACGTCCTCAGTCATGTGTACGAGCGTACGCATACCGGTCCGAGCCGACTCGCCCCGATCACGGCAGGCTGGGCGGCGTGCCCGCCAAGCCGCTCCCGGACGTCGTCGCCCCCGACCTGGACGTGCTGTTCTGCGGGATCAACCCCTCGCTGCTCTCCGCCGAGCGCGGGCACCACTTCGCCCGCCCGGGGAACCGGTTCTGGCCGGCGCTGCACCTGGCCGGCCTCACGCCGCGCCGGCTGGCCCCCGAGGAGGACCGCGAGCTGCCCCGCTACGGGCTCGGGGTGACCAACGTCGTCGACCGGCCCACCCGCACGGCGGCCGAGCTGACCCCGGCGGAGCTGCGGGCCGGGGCGGTCGCGCTGGCCGACCTGGTGGCCCGGTACCGGCCCCGCACGCTCGCCGTCCTGGGCATCACCGCCTGGCGGGTGGCGTTCGACCGGCCGAAGGCCGCCCTCGGCCTGCAGCCCGAGCGCGTCGGCGGCGCCCGGACGATCGCGGCGCCCAACCCCAGCGGTCTCAACGCCCACCACCAGCTCGCCGACCTGGCGCGGCTCTACGCCCAGCTCCGCGACCCCGTGCCATGATCACCGCCCGGGCGGCGTCGGAACTGGGGGAGCGCGCATGGCGGAGCGCAGATCGCGGTGGCCGGCGGCCCTGCTGGCGCCCGTGGCGGTCGCCCTGGCCGGGTGCACCGGGTCGGAGCAGGGCGAGGCGATCCGCTCCTACGAGGTCGACGTCCAGGCCGCGGCCGACGGTTCGGTGACGGTCGAGGAGACCATCGACTACGACTTCGCCGACGAGGAGCGCCACGGCCTCCTCCGGCTGGTTCCCGACCGCGCGCCCTACGAGCAGACCCGCGACCGTCGCTATCCGATCAGCGACATCACCGTGCAGAGCCCGACCGGGGCGCCGGCGCAGACCGAGGTGACCTCCGAGGACGGCATCACCACCATCCAGGTCGGCGATCCGGACACCGAGGTCAGCGGCCGGCACACCTACGTGCTCCGCTACCGGGTCGCCGGCGTGGCCGACCCGGGCGACGACGCCGACCGGCTGGCCTGGAACGCCGTCGGAACCGACTGGGAGGTGCCGATCGACCGGGTCGAGGTCCGGCTCGCCGGGCCACCCGGCGCGATACCCGTGGACGGGGAGTGCGCCGTCGGTGAACCGGGCGACCGGACACCGTGCCCGGCGCAGGTCGAGGCCGGAGGAGAGCTACGGGCCGCTGCCGAGGCGCTCGAGCCGGGGGAGGGGGTCACGGTGAGCGCGACGTTCCCGTCCGGCACCTTCCCCGACGCCGCACCGGTCCTCGAGGACACCTTCAGCCCGGCCCGGGCCTTCCGGCTGACGCCCGCCACGGCGGGCCTGGGCCTGGGCGGCCTGGTGGCGCTCGCCCTGCCGGCCGTGCTCCGGGCGCGCCGCGGCCGGCCCCGCGACGACCTCGACGCGAGCGGGGAGGCGCCGCAGCTGACCCCGCCGCAGGATGCCCGGCCGGCGCAGCTGGGCACCCTGCTCGACGGCCACGCCCAGCGCCACGAGGTCACCGCCACCCTCCTGGACCTCGCCGTCCGGGGGTTCCTGCGCATCGAGGAGCTCGACGCCCCCGAGGACGACCCCGAGGACGACCCCGAGGACGACCCCGGGGACGAGCGGGCGGACGGCGAGCCGCCGACGGACTGGCGCCTGCTGCGGACCCCGGAGGCGGACCCGCGCGGCCTCCGCCGGTACGAGCAGCAGCTGCTGGACGGCGTCTTCGCCGACGGCGACGTGGTCACCATGTCCGACCTGCAGTCCACCTTCGCCACCACCGAGGCCGAGGTCCGCCGCTCGGTGTACGCCGACGTCGTCGAGCTGGGCTGGTTCGTCGCCGACCCTTCGGCCACCCGCAGCCGCTGGTACCGCATCGGCACCGCGCTGCTCGTCGCCGGCGTCGTCCTGACCGTGGTGCTGGCGCTGACGAGCACCTGGGCGCTGGCCGGCACCGGTGTCGCGGTGGCCGGGCTGGTGGTCCTCGGGCTCGCCGGGCGGATGCCGCAGCGCACGGTGGCCGGTGAGCAGGTGCGCCGGCAGACCCGGTCGTTCCGGAGCTCGCTGGCCGGTACCGACCCGACCGGGCTGGTCGAGGGCGCGCGGATGCCCGACCTGGCCGGTGCGGCCCGCACCGACGTGGCCGTCCGGTACCTGCCCCATGCCGTCGCGCTCGGCGTTGCGGCGGAGTGGCAACGGGTGCTGCAGCGCGCGGCCCCGGGGCCGGCCCCCGACTGGTACGTCAGCTCCTCCCCGGCCAGCACCATCGCCGTCTGGCCGGCGCTGGTCGCGTTCTCCTCCCCGGACAACCCCGCGCTGACGCCCCCGGCGGCGACCGGCTCGGGCTCGACGTCCGTCGGTGGGGCCGCGGGCGGCGGCGGTGGCGGCAGCTGGTGACCGCGGGACCGGTCAGGTCGCCGGAGGTGTCGCCGTCCCGGGAAGGCCCAGCGCGATGGTGAGCTCCAGGACGCGCCGCGGGTCCTCCAGCCGGTCGCCGTAGCGTTCGCGCAGCTGGCCCATCCGGTACCGCACCGTCTGCGGGTGCACGAACAGCTCCGCGGCGATCCGCTCCCGCCGGCCGTGGTGCAGCAGCCAGGCCCGCAGCGTCTCGACCAGCTTGTCGCGTGCCCCCGCGCCCAGATCGGCCAGCGGCTCCAGCACCTGTGCCCGCAGCTCCATCAACGCGTCCTCGTCGGACCGGAGCACGAGGTCGGCCAGCCGCAACTGGGTGTCCACGGCCGCGGCGCCCTCCGGCGCCAGCCCCAGCCGGACGGCGCGCAGGGCGCGGGCGTAGGACTCGGACACCCGCTGCCACGGCCGGGCGGGGCCGACGACGGCGGTCCGGCCCTCCAGCACGCGGAACAGCCCCGGCCGGCCCGCCCCGTCGGCGTCGGGGATGAGCAGCACCGACAGCTCCGCGGCGGGCTCCGGCGGCTGCCCGCCCTCGGTGGTCTGCAGGGTGCGCGGGTCGAGCAGCAGCAGCGCGCCGCGGGCCCGGGCCTCCGGCAGCAGTACCGCGGTCAGCGACCGTGGCGGCGTCCAGTCGGCCCGCTCGGCGGCCGCGGTGAGCTCGTCGGCCGGGCCACCGGCCAGCAACCGGCCGGCCAGCCGCTCCAGGTACCGCTCGCGGACCCGGCCGCTGGTGGCCAGCTCGTCGGTGTGGCCCGCCACGCTGGCCGCCGAGAGCTGGTCGATGTAGGCGAAGACCAGTTCGGCGAACCGGGCCAGCGACTCCACGGTCAGCCCGGCCGCCACCGCGGTGCTGCTCATCTCCCGCCAGGACACCCGGGCGCCCACCCGGTAGGCGGCCAGCAGCGCGTCCATCGACCGGCCGCCGCGGGCCTCGCCGCGGCCCAGCGCGTAGGCGCCGTCCAGGGCCGGCCCGATCGGTGTGCTGGCGTCCGCGCCGCCGCCGGACATCGCGAGCTGGAGGAACCCGCCCAGCGCCAGCTCGACGGCGTTCTGGATGGCGTCGCCCATGCCGCCGGCGAACGCGTCGGCGTAGCTGGGCACCTCCACGACGATGGCCGCCACCGTCCGTTCCGCCACGACCGGCAGTTCGGTGCGGATCGCCGCGGCGACCTGCGTGGAGACCGTCGTCCGGGCTGGGGTCACGGCACCTCATTTGTTCGGGGGGAACAGAACGTACCGCCCGATTCACGTCGAGAGCACAGGTACGTGCGTCGCCAGGTGGGAACGATGAGGACATGACGTCCACGCTTCCGCGCCCGACGCCGGCCCGGCCGCTGCGCGCGCTCCGCGACCGGGTCCTCCGTGTCGCGGAGCTGGCCACGACGCCGCTGGTGCCCACCGACTACCTCGACCTCGTCGCCCCGCTGCGCTCCGGGGCGGCCCTGCGCGGCCGGGTCGAGGCGGTGCAGCGGGAGACCCGCGACGCGGCCACCGTGGTGATCCGACCCGGCCGGGGCTGGCAGGGGCACACGCCCGGCCAGTACGTCCGGATCGGCGTCGACGTCGACGGGGTGCGCCAGTGGCGCGCCTACTCGGTCACCTCCCCCGTGGACCGGGCCGACGGCTGCATCAGCATCACCGTGAAGGCCATCCCCGGCGGGAAGGTGAGCAACCACCTGGTGCACGCCACCGCCCCCGGCACGGTCGTGCAGCTCGACCAGGCCGCCGGGGAGTTCGTCCTGCCGGCGCAGCGGCCCGCCAAGGCGCTGTTCGTGACCGCGGGCTCCGGCATCACCCCGGTGATGGGGATGATCCGCAACCACCTGGACGAGGCGACGGACGTGGTCCTGGTGCACTCCGCGCCCACCCCCGACGACGTCGTCTTCGGCGCCGAGCTGCGCGCCCTGGCCGCGTCCGGGGCGATCCGGCTGGTCGAGCAGCACACCGACACCGCCGGCCAGCTGGACCCCGCCGCGCTCGCCGCGCTGGTGCCCGACGTCGCCGAACGCGCCACCTTCGCCTGCGGTCCGGTCGGCATGCTCGAGGCCCTGGAGGAGCACTGGGCCGCGGCCGGGCTGGCCGACCGGCTGTTCACCGAGCGCTTCCGGCCCACGGTCGTGGTGACCGGCGAGGGCGGCACGGTCACCTTCACCGGAACGGGCACCACGCTGGACGCCGACGGCGCCACCCCGATCCTGGACGCGGCCGAGGAGGCCGGCCTCCTGATGCCGAGCGGGTGCCGGATGGGCATCTGCTTCGGCTGCGTCCTGCCGCTGCGCGAGGGCGCGGTCCGCGACCTGCGCAACGGCGAGGTCACCACCGCCGTCCCCGGCGACGGCGTCCTCGTCCAGACCTGCGTCAGCGCCGCTGCCGGCGCCTGCGCCATCGACCACTGACCGACCCCACAGACACGGAGAGCCGGACATGACGACCCTGCAACAGAAGCCCACCAGCCCGATCGCCCACCTCACGCCGGCCGACATCGAGGCCATCGGCGAGGAGCTCGACGCTCTCCGCCAGGGCGTTCTCGACAGCCGGGGCACCGCCGATGCCGCCTACATCCGCAAGGTCATCGCGGTGCAGCGCTCGCTGGAGCTGGGCAGCCGGGCCGTCCTGCTGGCCTCGAAGTTCCCGCCCGCCTGGTTCGTCGGGACGGTCGGCCTGTCGGTCGCCAAGATCCTGGAGAACATGGAGATCGGGCACAACATCCTGCACGGGCAGTGGGACTGGATGCGCGACCCGGAGATCCACTCCACGACGTGGGAGTGGGACATGGCCAGCCCGGCCGAGCAGTGGAAGCACTCGCACAACCAGCTGCACCACACGTACACGAACGTGATCGGCAAGGACAACGACCTCGGCTACGGCATCATGCGGGTCGACGAGGGCCAGCCCTGGCACCCGCTGTACCTGGCCCAGCCGCTGTGGAACTTCGTCAACGCCTGCTTCTTCGAGTACGGCATCGCGGCCTACGACCTGGAGCTGGGCAAGAACCTCTCCTCGGCCAAGCGGCGCAACGATCCGGCGTTCCGCGCCCGGGCCAAGGCCGTGCTCCGCAAGATCCGTCGTCAGGCCACCAAGGACTACCTCGTCCACCCGGCGCTGTCCGGTCCGTCCTTCGTGCCGACCCTGGCGGCGAACTTCACCGCGAACGTGGTGCGCAACCTGTGGTCGCACTCGGTGATCATGTGCGGGCACTTCCCCGAGGGCGTCGAGACGTTCGAGAAGACCTCGATCGAGGGCGAGACCCGCGGCGAGTGGTACCTGCGCCAGATGCTCGGCTCGGCCAACATCTCCGGCAGCAAGGCCCTGCACGTGCTGACCGGCAACCTGTCGCACCAGGTGGAGCACCATCTGTTCCCGGATCTGCCCAGCAACCGGTACGCCGAGATCGCCCCCCGGGTCCAGGACCTCTTCGCCCGCTACGGACTGAACTACCACTCCGCGTCGCTGCCCCGGCAGGTCGCCTCGGCGTGGCACAAGGTGTTCCGGTTGTCGCTGCCCAACGGCTGGCTGGCCCAGACGACGCCGGCCAACGCGCCGGCGCAGGTCGCCAAGCTCTACAAGATGACCACCGGCGGCCGGAAGGTGCGCCGGGAGCTGCAGCGGGCCGCCTGAGCCACGGACCGGTGCACCGGCCGGCGGCTCGCGCCGCCGGCCGGCTGGTCCGGTCAGCCGGAGGTCGGCTCGCTGACCAGGTCGGCCTGCCACAGGTCGGGGCCGAAGACCTCGTACTGGATGTCGCGTGGCGGGACGCCGCGTTCGAGCAGGGCGGTGCGGACGGCCTTCATGAACGGCAGCGGGCCGCACAGGTAGTAGGCGGCGGCGTCGGGCAGTGTCACGTCGTCGAGGTCCATCTGGCCCTCGTGCACCCCGTCGACGGGCAGGGTGCTGTCGGTGTCGCGCTCGTACCAGACGTGCGCGGTGGCGTGGGGCAGCGCCCGGACGTCGGCGAGCACCTGGTGCCGCAGCGCGAAGGACTCCTCGGCGGCGTCGGCGTGCAGCAGGGTGATCGGCAGCCCCGAGCCGGCCGCGGTCAGGTGCGACAGCATCCCGGCCATCGGGGTGATCCCGACCCCGGCGCTGGCGAACACCACCGGCCGGCCCGAGTCGTCGAGTACGACGTCGCCGAAGGGCACCGACATGGTGACCAGGTCCCCGACCCCGACGGAGTCGCACAGCAGGTTGGACACCTCGCCGGCCGGCTTCGCCCCGTTACCCCGGACCCGCTTGACGGAGAACTGGCGGTGCTCGCCGTCATCGGCCCGGGTGAGGCTGTACTGCCGGGGCTGGCGGACACCGTCGGGCATCGGCACCTGGACGGTCACGTACTGCCCGGGCAGGGAGGTCTTGACCAGCCGGTCATCGACCCGCTTGGTGCGGAAGGTGACCACGTCGGGGGTCTCGTCGATCTTCTCGGTCACCTCCCAGTCCCGCCACACCGTCTCGGGCCGGACACCGCGGGCGCTGTACAGGCCGCGTTCCTGGTTGATCAGCGCGTGGGCCATCAGCCAGTACACCTCGTCCCAGGCGGCGGCCACCTCGGGGGTGACCGCGTCACCGAGCACATCGACGATCGCCCAGAACAGGTGCTCGTGCACCACGTCGTACTGGGCCGGGGTGATGCCCAGCGAGGCGTGCTTGTGCGCGATCCGCGACAACAGCTGCTCGGGCACCTGCTCCGGGGTCTTCACCAGCGCGCTGGCGAACACCGCGACCGAGCCGGCCAGCGCCACCTGCTGGGTGCCCTCGGACTGGTTGCCGCGGTTGAACACCCCGTCGAAGAGCTGGGGATGCTCTCCGAACAGATGGGCGTAGAAACGCTTGGCGATCTCCCCGATGTGCTCGGCGACGACCGGCAGGGTCGCCTCGATCACGGGGCGGGAACGGTCGGACAGCACGTGGACTCCTCGGTCGCTCGTCGGGATGCGGGCCGGGCCGGCCGACGCCGCGTGCTCGCTGGCACCGGGTCACTCCTCACGGACCAGGGATGCCCGGTCACGCTGGGTGGAGTTCCTGGCCGCCCGATCATCACCCTGCCGTCCGCCCGCCGCCAACGCGGGGGGTGTCCGCACCGGCGTCCGCGGGACCGGTCCGGGCCGGTTCCCGAGTGCGCAGCGTGTGCCCGCGGTCGCTAGAGTTCCGCCAACGGGATCCGGAGCACCAGCGCAGCCAGCAGCCAGCGAGGGGGAGTGTGCGTGGACATCCCGGCGATGCGGGCCAACTTCGGCAAGGCCTCGGCGATGGGCGACGAAGCGCCGCTGTACTTCTACACCCACCTGTTCCTGGCCCACCCCGAGACCCGGCAGATGTTCCCGGTCTCGATGGCCCACCAGCGCGACCGGCTCTTCCAGGCCCTGGGGGAGGTGGTCGCGCGGGTCGACGACCTCGACTCGCTGGTGCCGATCCTCCAGCAGCTCGGCCGTGACCATCGGAAGTTCGGCACGGTCGCGGCCCACTACCCGGCGGTCGGCGCGAGCCTGCTGGCCACGCTCGAGCACTTCGACGACGGGTGGAACGAGCAACTGGCCGCCGACTGGACGGCGGCCTACCAGCTGGTCGCGCAGGTGATGGTCGAGGCCGCCGAGTCGGCCGACGGGCCACCGTGGTGGGATGCCGTGGTGGTGGGCCACGAGCGGCGCACCTTCGACGTCGCCGTCCTGCGGCTGCAGCCCAAGGAGCCGATGGACTTCGTGCCGGGGGAGTCGATCTCGCTGGAGACAGAACGCCGTCCCCGGCTGTGGCGCTACTACTCACCGGCCAACGCACCACGCCCCGACGGGCTGCTGGAGATCCACGTCAAGGCCCATGACGGCGGTCCGGTCAGCTCTGCCCTGGTCCGTCAGGTCCAGGTGGGCGACGAGTTGCGGCTCGGGCCGCCGGTGGGGCACCTGTCCTTCGACGCCGAGTCCGACCGGGACCTGCTGCTGGTGGCCGGGGGAACCGGGCTGGCGGCGGCGAAGTCGCTCCTCGACCACGTGACCCAGCACGGCCCGCCCCGGCGGGTCGACCTGTTCGTCGGCGCCCGCACCGAGGAGCACCTCTACGACCGCGAGGACCTCGAGCGGCTCGCCGCCGAGCACTCCTGGCTGTCGGTCACCTTCGCCGTGTCCGAGGACTCCTGGTCCACGCTCGAGCACGGCCACATCGCCGAGGTCATGATGCGCGGCGGGCCCTGGACCAGCCGGGACGTCTACGCCGTGGGGCCGGGACCGATGGTCGAGGACACTGTCGCCCGGCTCGTGGCACACGGGGTCCCCCGGCAGCGCGTCCGTACCGAGGTCTTCGCACCCAGCCGACCGAGCCCCACTGTTGACGGAGAGGTGACCTCATGAGCATCGAGCAGCGCGGGGCCGGAGGTGCGGGCGGGCGACTGAGCCCGGCAGACGTCCAGAGCGTGACGTTCTCGCGATCGACCATGCTCCATCCGGGTTACAGCGATGCCGAGGTCGACCGGTTCCTCGACCGCGTCGGTGACGAGCTGACCCAGCTGCAGCAGGAGAACGCCGCGCTGCAGGAGCAGCTCGCCGACCTCCAGGCGCGGCTCGAGAGCGTGGAGTCGCGTCCGGCACCGGGCGAGCAGGCGATGGGCATCCTGGCCGCCGCCCAGCAGACGGCCGACCAGTACGTGGCCGAGGCAGAGGCCTTCAGCCGGGTGATGACCAGCGAGGCGCGTGAGCAGTACGAGGGGCAACTGCGGGATGCCCGGGAGAAGGCCGGAGCGATCATCCAGGCCGCCCAGGAGGCAGCCACGGGTGCGGTCGCGGCCGACGCCGAGAGCCGCCCCGCCGACCCGAACCACCCGGATGCCGAGGCGCTGCAGCGGCAGGTCGTCTACCTCCAGGCGTTCGGCCAGGCCTGCCGGGTGCAGCTCCGCTCCTACCTCGAGGCGCTGCTCACCGACGTCGAGACCGAGTGGGGCCGGGCTACCCCCGAGGCCCTGCCGCAGCCACCACTGCGCTCGCCGGCGCCACCGAACCGCCCCGCGGTCGAGGCTGCGCCGGCCGAGAGCAACGGCGCTGCGCCGACGGCCGACGCCTCGGCCACCGACCGTGAGCCCAACGTCGTGAAGTCGGTGAGCGGGCCGCAGCGCTGACGCCCGGCCACCCTCAGTCGAGGGTCGCCTCCAGGCGCAGCCGGCAGGCGTCCGGTTCGGAGAAGGGAAGCAGCTCCGTGCCGTCCGGATCCTCCCCGTAGGCCTGGAGCGCGCCACGTACGACACCCAGGTGAACGGCGCAGACGACCTCGGGGTGGCGCCGGGCGGCGTCCAGGAGGGGGCACCGGGTCAGGTCCGCGGTGCCGGCAGCGGCATCGATCCGCGGCGCGAACCCGAGTTCGCCCAGCAGTTCGAGCACCTCCTCGCGCGCGCCCCGGCCGCCGGCGTCGGCCGGCGGACGGTCGCGCGCCAGCTCCTGTCCCCACGCAGCGCCGGCCGCGATCGCGTCCCGGCGCGCGTCCCCGCTGCTCCGCGCGAGGGCTGAGGCCAGTGCGACGGCCAGGCCGGTGGAGGGCGACGGCCGGTCCGTCGGATCCCCGGCCGAGGTGCGGTAGAGCCACGCCGGACGGCCACGACCGCGGGGGGCGGCCCGTTCCCGGTGGACCAGTCCCTGCTCGACGAGCGCGTCCAGGTGTTCCCGCACGGTGTTCGGGTGCAGCCCGGTGATCCCGGCCAGGGTGGTGAGGCTGCTCGGCGCCGGCCGGGACTGCAGCGTGCCGAGGACCAGGGCGCGCGACCGGGAGAGCGCCGCGCGCGCGGCCTGCTGGTCGGTGGCCCGGGGACCGGGCGGGCGCCCATGATTTTCCACGAGACCGATCGTAGTTAATGCTGGGCGGATCTCCGAGCGGATCCGCGCCGCGGTCCCGCTCGCCGGTCGCGGGGAAGGAGCACGGTGTCCACCAGGTGCCACGTCATCGCGCCCAGGGTCAGCGTCCCGGCGGCGAGGGCCGCCCACAGCTCGACCCTGCCGATGCTCTCGACCAGGGGCAGGTCGTCGGCCCTGCCGAGGGAGATTCCGGCGACCGCGTACATCCCTAGCGGGAAGACGACGCTCCACAGAGCGGCCTCGTAGGTCAGCGGCACCCGGTGTCGCAGGTGCCGCCACCAGCCGGCGGCGACCAGTACCGGGATGAGCCAGGTCGCGAACGCCCAGAACACCACCGAGGTGCCCGCGATCAGCCCGCGCGTGGCCGCGACCATGGGGGCGTCGGCCATCTCGACGATCCGGGCGCCGGCGACCACCGTGATGGCGCCGGCGCCCATGGCGACCCAGTAAGGGGGCGTGAGCTCCTCGGGTCCGAACTCGTAGAGCATCATCCGGGCGCCGACGAAGATGCCGGCAGCGGCGTAGAGGAACACGCCCACGGACCAGCAGAACACCGCGACCACCGCCAGCAGCTGGCGCCCGGGGTCGTACACGGGTTCCAGCGCGGCGGCCGAGACGGCGACGGACTGGCTGGCCACGACCCAGATGAACCAGGTGCCGTTGGCGGCGGCGAGGATCGGGCGACGCTCGCGGCCCAGGACCGCCGTCCACGGGACCACGTAGCCCAGCACCAGCCAGCACAGTCCGGAGGCAGCCAGCAGGACGGCGGTCAGCGCGTGGTGCCCGTCCATCGCAAGCCGGACGCCGAGGACGTTGGCGCCGGCGATGGTGGTGAAGAAGCCGAACCCACGGCGTGGGTCGGTGAAGTCCTGGGCGACCGCGTCGCGGTGGGCCACCACCCGCCAGCAGGTCAGCAGGGTCAGCACCACGAAGGATCCCGCGCAGCCGGCCAGCAACCACGCCGAGAGCGTGGGCAGGCCGCTCAGCGACGTTCCGACGGAGAGGATGCCGCTGGCCATGACCAGGGCGAAGTAGCCCGGCGCGAGGCTGCGCACGGCTTCCTGGGTCCGGGCCATCACACCGGCGAGCATGGTTCCCACGCTAGCGGCGCGACCAGCCGGTCGACGTGCCCGGACGGCCCAGCTGCGCGGGGCTCACCCCGAGGCGCGGCGGAGCACCTCGGCCTCCCAGTTCAGCGGTCCCTCCACCACCGACGTCCACCGGTGCTCACCGGGCAGGCGTCGTTGCAGCAGACCCCAGAGCCGGTCCAGCCGTCCGCTGGACCGGATCGTCACCTGCTCGCCCGGCCGCAGCCGGGTCAGCCGGTCCACGGCGACGCGGTCGGCGAAGCCGGTCGGCAGCGCGTCCAGGTCCAGCACGGGGCCCTCGCTGAGCAGGAACCACCCGGCGTGGTGCGGTGCGTCCTGCCGTGCACCGGCCTCCTCGGCCACTCCGGCGAGCACCTCCTCCTCGTGCCGCAGGTGCCGGCCGAGCCGGTCGTCGAGGTCGGTGAGCGCCCGGACCAGGCGTCCGGTGTCCCGGCCGTCGTCAGTGGCGGCGCAGGTCACCTCGTCGACCGCGTCCCGGAGGCCGGCGTGCTCGGCGGCGAGCTGCCGGGCACGCGGATCGGCGTGGCTGCCACAGGCCCGGGCGAACAGCCGGCGTTCCTCCGCCGCCGCCTGGTCCAGCACCTCATGGTGCAGGTAGGCCAGCAGCGCCTGCACCTCCGCGACCGGCCAGGAGCCGGCGCCCAGCGCGTCGATCACCCGCTGACGGCGCAGCCCGGTCTCCTGGTGCAGTGCCCGGTGCTCCGCGGCGAGGGTGTCCGGCGCCGCGCCCCCTGCCGCTGCCCTCGGCGCGTCGGGCATCGCGGACATCACGCGATCCGCACGAGGGTGCGGGCGGCGCCCACGGCATCGCTGGTGTGCGACCAGCGGTAGGCCCGCTGCATGCGCGCCTCGGCCTCCCACTCCAGCCAGTACACGTCCTCGGGTCGGTCGCTCGTGACCTGCAGCTCCTGGCCGGGGTGCAGCTCGCGAAGGGCGGCGAGGAGCCGGCTGCGACGGGTGTCGTACGTGCTGTCCCGGACGTCGAGCCGGATCGGTGGTCCGCCCGGCGGCCGCCCGTTCGCCCCAGCGCGGATCGGGGCGGCGGAGTGGGGGAGGAGCTCGCGGGTCGTGGTCATCTGGACCTCCGGGCGGGATGCAGTCTGCTGACCCCTTTTTTCTACAGTCAGCTCCGTGCAAAAACAACCCTTCGAGGGGCCGCCGACCGGGGAACGGTTCGGCCGGCACGCCGTGCAGCGCGACGAGGGTGGGGCTCCACGACGTCGCCGGCGACATCTGGTTCGGTGAGCTCACGCACCGCCCGTCCGCGCTCCGCGACGTCCCGTGCTCCACCGACGAGAGGACCCCTGATGCCCCCCACCGAGACCCCGTCGCTGCGGGAACGGCTGGCCGCCGGGCGGGCCTGCACCGGGTTGTGGAGCCTGCTGCCCGGCGTGGTGACCGCCGAGCTGCTGGCCGGCACCGGCGCCGACTTCGTGGTGCTCGACCTGCAGCACGGCGGCCTCGCCGAGGCCGAGCTGCCCGGCGTCGCGGCTGCGGTCGTGGCGGCCGGCTCGGTGCCGCTGGTGCGCACCCGCAGCCCGCACCCCGCCGACGTCGGCCGGCCGCTGGACCTGGGCGCGCACGGCGTCGTCGTGCCCAGCGTGCTGGACGCCGACCATGCCCGCGAGGTGGTGGCGGCCGGCCGGTACGGCCCGACCGGCACCCGCTCGGCAGGCCGGCTGTCCGGCGGCTCCGACGACCCGTTGGTGGTGGTGATGGTGGAGACGGCCGGCGCGCTCGCCGAGCTCGACGCGGTGCTCGCCATCGACGGGCTGGACGGCGTGTACGTGGGGCCGGTGGACCTCTCGCTGTCCCTCGGCCGGGCCGGCGAGGACATCGGGGAGGTGCTCTCGTCGGTGATCGCGCGCGCGGTGGCCGCCGGCGTCCCGGTCGGCGTGCACGCCTTCGACGGCACGACGGCCGCCGGGTACGCAGCGGAGGGCGCCACGATCGTCACCGCCGCCATGGACACCATCGCGCTCGGCGCCGCGCTCACCGGGCACGTGCGCGCGGCCCGTGGTGCCCGGGGCTGAGGCGGTCGCGTCCGGCCGGGACCGGGTGCGGGCCTCGGGCTGGGACTACCTGGTCATCGTCGGCTGGCTGGCCGTGCTGACCGTGCTCGGGGTCGTCGTCCGCGGAGTGCTCCCGCCGGGCGCCGATGCCCCGTCCGCACTGGCCGCGGATGCCGTGGCCCTGGTGCTGTCCGTGCTGCCGGTCTGGACCTACCTGACGCTCACCGAGCGCGGGGCCGCGCAGGCGACCTGGGGCAAGCGGCGCACCGGGCTGCGGGTCGTGGCCGCCGGCGGGAACCGGGCCGGAGGAGCCCGGGTGGCCGTCCGGAACGCGGTCAAGCTGCTGCCCTGGCAGCTGGCCCACGTGTCGGTGGCCCGGGTGATCCTGGAGGTCGAGGCGCCCGTGGTCATCGGGACGACGTACGGGCTGTCCCTGCTGCTGCCCGTGGTGAGCATTGCGATGGCCTGGCGCGATCCGCTGCACCGGGCGCTGCACCACCGGATCGCCGGAACCCGGGTCGTCCCCGCCTGACGGGGTGGGTGGCCGCTGCGCGGTCAGCCGGAAACGCAGGGTGACGACGCCCGCTCGGCCCGTCGCACCGCGTTGCGGGTGCCGCCCGTCCGGGTGTCTGCTGCCCCCGCCAGCGGGCGCGGGTGGCGTGGCCGCTGCGAACGGGGAGGCCTGCATGTCCCGCAGCCGCACTGCCGTCGTCAGCCTCGCCGTCGCCGTGCTGGTGGGCTCGGGCACCTCGGCGGCGAGCGCCGGCACGCCCGACCCGATCGGCCCGGTGCCCCCCGTGGACCTGCCGTGGGCCGGCTGCGGACTGACCGACGTCGGCGTCCAGGCAGGTGTCCAGTGCGCGCGGATCGACGTGCCGCTCGATCACGACGACCCGGCCGGCGCGCAGGTGCAGATCGCCCTGGCACGGGTTCCGGCGACCGACCCGGCGCAGCGCATCGGGTCGCTGTTCTTCAACTTCGGCGGGCCGGGCGCCGCGGCCGTGGAGTCGCTGCAGAACGCCGGCGCCGAGCGCTTCGCCGTGCTCAACCAGCGCTTCGACATCGTCGCGTTCGACCCCCGGGGCGTGGGGAAGAGCAGCCCGGTGGTCGACTGCCAGGTCGGCCCGGGGGTGGCCGCACCGGAGCCCGAGCCGGTGCCGGCGCCCACGCCGATCGATCCGGGGATCGACGCAGCGGAGGGCGACGCCGTGGACGCCGACGCCCTGGTCGCCGAGGCGCAGCGCTACGTCGACGCCTGCGTGGCGGCCAACGGCGAGCTCCTCGAGCACCTCTCGACCGCCAACGTCGCCCGGGACCTCGACATGCTCCGGGCCGCCGTCGGCGACGCGCAGCTCACCTACCTGGGCTGGTCCTACGGCACCTTCCTCGGCGCCACCTACGCCGCCCTCTTCCCCGACCGCTACCGCGCGCTGGTGCTCGACGGCGCCCTCGACCCGGAGCAGTACCTCGCCGACCCCGTCGCGCTCAGCACGGCGCAGTCCGCCGGGTTCGAGGAGGCGCTCGACCGGTTCCTGCTCGCCTGCGCCGCCGACCAGGTCGCCTGCTCCGGGTTCGGCGGCAGCGACCCGGCCACCGCCTACGACGCCCTGCTGGCCGCGGCGGCGCAGACCCCGATCCCCGCGGACGGGTATGCCGTCGACCCCCGCCCGGTCACGAGGGACGACGTCCTGGGCGTCACCGCCACGCTGCTCTACGCCAAGCAGGCCTGGGGCCTCCTGGCCGCCGCCCTCGCCCAGGGGGCCGCGGGCGACGGGTCGCTGCTCAGGGCGATCGTCTCCCAGATCGTCAGCCCGCCCGACCCCGACGGTTCCCCCGACTCGTCGACGGACCGCTTCGTCGCCATCACCGCCGCCGAGCGGGACTGGCCGCGGGACATCGACTCCTACCTGGCGCGCGGCGCGCGGGAGGCGACCGACTTCCCGCACTTCGGCAGCGCCTACGGCGAGCTCGTCTGGGCGCTGTGGCCGGTGCGCGACGAGGATGCCTACCGCGGTCCGTTCACCGTCGCCCCGTCGTCCGCGACCCCGCTGGTCATCGGCACCACCCACGATCCCGCGACGCCGTACGCCGGTGCGCCGGCCCTCGTGGCGGAGCAGGGCAATGCCCGCCTGCTGACGATGGACGGCGACGGCCACACCGCCTACGGCGGGAACTCCGCCTGCATCGACACCGCCACCGAGGCCTACCTGGTCGACCTCGTGCTCCCCGCGGAGGGCACGGTGTGCGCGCAGGAAGTGCCGTTCGAGGCCCCGGCGCTCGCGAGCGAGGAGGACGCGGGGACGCGCACCGGTGTGCGGCTGTCGGTGGCGGCCCCGGTCGGCAGCCCGGTGCTCGGCAGCCCGGTGCTCGGCAGCCCGGTGCGGAGCGGCCGCTGAGCGGCGGCCTCGTCAGGCGGCGGAGCTGCCGGCCGGCGGGCCCACCCGGTGGTCGTCCCGGCGGCGGCGGGCGGCCACCGCGGTGAGCCAGCCACTGACCGCCACGTAGTAGCCGACGTAGCCCAGCGAGAGGGCCACCACGAGCGGGTGCGGGTCGGGGTACTGGACCAGCAGCAGCGCGTAGGTGCCGACCCAGACCGCGGTGAGCAGCAGGCTCAGGGTACGCAGCGGCTGGGTGCGCGAGGGGTACAGGTAGTGCACCGGCACGAACACCAGCACGGAGCAGACGACCAGGACGGCGGCGACCGCCGGCCGGCCGAGGTCGAGCACCACCGCGTAGAAGACGACGATGTTCCAGTAGCTGGGGAACCCGAGGAACGTGTGGTCGTCGGGCTTCGCGTCGACCCGGCAGAACTGGTAGCTCGACGCCAGCAGCGGCAGCGCGACGAGCACCCACCCCCACGGCCCGTCGGGGAGTGCGCCGACGGTCCAGAGCAGCACGAGCGGGGCGAAGACGAACGTCAGGTAGTCGATGATGTTGTCCAGCAGGGCGCCGTCGAACCAGGGGAGCGTCTCCTTGACCCGCGCAGTGCGGGCCAGCATGCCGTCGGTGCCGTCGATGACCAGGGCGACCAGCCCGATCCACAGCGCGGCGACGGCGTTCCCGTCGAGGGCGGCCAGCACGATCAGGAACGCCAGCACGGAGCCGCTCGCGGTGTAGAGGTGCACGGCCGCACCGGCCAGGCGTCGGTTGCGTGAGAACACCTGCTGCTGCCGCCCCGTCGTCCGTCGTCCCGGATGGCCGGCCGTGCGGAGGCCGGTCAGCTCGCTCGACCGAACTCTCCCACACCGTCCCCGGCCGGACCTCCCGGCTCGTCCGTGCCGCCGCCCGGCGGAATTTCCGGCCGTTCCGACGGTCCCGGACGCGCGCCGACGCCCCAGTCGTGACATCGTGCGTTCCGGCCGGACGTCGGCCCAGTGCCGGAGGGACAGCATGAGACAGCAGGTGACCGATCGGCTGCGCTTCCTGCGGGCCTTCGTGGCGAACCCGCGGCAGGTGGGCGCGGTGCTTCCCACGTCGCGCTCGGCGGTGCGGGACATGCTCGACCTCGCCGACCTCCCGGGCGCCGACCTCGTGGTCGAGCTCGGCGCAGGTACCGGCAGCCAGACCGGGCAGATCCTGGAGCGGCTGCGCCCCGGGGCGCGGTTGGTGGCCCTGGAGATCGACCCGGCGCTGGCCGAGCTGCTCTCCGCGCGCTACGACGACCCGCGGCTGCAGGTCGTCTGCGGCTCCGCGGAGCAGCTGTCCGACCACCTGGAGGGGCGGCTGGCCGACGTCCTCGTGTGCGCGCTGCCGTTCACCTCGCTCGATCAGGGGCTCCGCCGCCGGATCCTGGACCAGATGCCCCGTGCGCTGGCCGCCACGGGCACCGCCGTGGTGATCCAGTACTCGCCGCTGATCGAGTCCGAGCTCCGCCGGCGCTTCGGCTCGGTCCGACGGCGGATCTCCCCGCTGAACGTGCCGCCGGCCTGGCTGTTCGGCTGCACCGCGCCCGTCCGCACCGACTGAGGACGACGCCGGGCCGACCACCCGCGCACCCGGAGGCCCGGAAAATCGCTGGCGTCCGATGACTTCGCACCGCAGATTCCGTCAGAGGGTCGAGAGACGCTCTGCTCGGAGCGCACGGTGAGGAGCGGCGATGACGGCACACGCACCACTCGCGATCGAGGCGACGGCCCTGGCCAGGTCCTTCGGGTCGACGCGGGCCGTCGACGGGGTCGACCTCGCCGTGCCGGCCGGCGCGATCTACGGCGTCCTCGGGCCGAACGGGGCCGGCAAGACGACGACCATCCGGATGCTGGCCACCCTGATCGAGCCCGACTCCGGGTCCGCCCGCGTGCTGGGGCACGACATCGTGACCGAGTCCGACGCCGTCCGCGGGCTGGTCAGCCTCACCGGCCAGCTCGCCTCCGTCGACGAGGAGCTCACCGGCCGGGAAAACCTGGTGCTGCTGGGCCGGCTGCTCGGGCTGGGCCGGTCCGCGGCCCGCACCCGGGCCGACGAGCTGCTCGAGGCGTTCGGCATCGCCGAGGCGTCCGGCCGGCTGGTCAAGAACTTCTCCGGGGGCATGCGCCGCCGGCTGGACATCGCGGCGAGCATCGTGGTCACGCCGGAGCTGATGTTCCTCGACGAGCCGACGACGGGCCTGGACCCGCGGTCGCGCAACCAGGTCTGGGAGATCGCCCGCGCCCTGGCGGCCGAGGGGACGACGATCCTGCTCTGCACGCAGTACCTGGAGGAGGCCGACCAGCTGGCCGACGGCATCGCGGTGATCGACCGGGGGCGGGTCATCGCCGAGGGCACGCCCGGCCAGCTCAAGGCCTCGGTCGGCACCGGTGCCCTGCACGTGCGGCTGCTGGACGCCGGCTGTCGCGTGGACGCCGCCCGGCTGCTGGAGGGCGTGGTCGGCCCGGTGGTGCTCGAACCCGACCCGGCCGCGCTCTCCGCATCGTGCTCGGACGCCGACCGCGCGGCGACGGGGGTCGCCGAGCTATCCCGCGCGGGCTTCGGCATCGCGGAGTTCTCCCTCGCCCAGCCCAGCCTGGACGAGGTGTTCCTGGCCCTCACCGGCCACCTGACGGAGGAGTCCGACCGCACCCCCGAGGAGCAGGCGTCATGAGTACGGCCACCCCGGCCACCGGCACCGCCGACACCCTCGCCGTCCGGCGGGCCATCGCCTCCACCGCGCGGCCGCCCCGTCCGGGGCGGTTGTCGACGGCGCTCACCTTCGGTTGGCGCGGGATGCTCAAGGTCAAGCACGTGCCCGAGCAGCTGCTGGACGTCACGGTGACGCCGGTGATGTTCGTGCTGATGTTCACCTACCTGTTCGGCGGCGCGATCGCCGGCTCCACGGCCGCCTACCTGCAGTACATCCTCCCGGGCATGCTGGTCATGTCGGTGCTGTTCACCACCGTCTACTCCGGCGTCTCGCTGAACACCGACCTGACCAAGGGGGTCGTCGACCGGTTCCGCTCGCTGCCCATCTGGCGGCCGGCGCCGCTGCTCGGGTCGTTGCTGGGCGACAGCGTCCGGTACGTCGTCGCCGGCACGGTGATCATCGTGCTCGGGCTCGTGCTGGGGTACCGGCCAGAAGGCGGTGCGCCGGGCGCGCTCGCGGCGCTGGCGCTCGTGGTGGTGTTCTCGTTCGGGCTGTCGTGGGTCTTCTCGGTGCTCGGGCTGCTGATGCGCTCCCCGAACGCGGTCATGAACGCGGGCTTCATGGCGATCTTTCCGCTCACGTTCCTGTCCAACGTGTTCGTCGACCCCAGCACGCTGCCCGGTCCGCTGGCGGCGTTCGTCGACGTCAACCCGATCTCGATCCTGGCCACGGCGTCCCGCTCGCTGATGAGCGGTGCACCGGACGCGGGCGCCATCACCATCTCCCTCGTGGTCGCCGCCGCGCTGGCGCTGGTGTTCCTGCCGCTCACCACGCGGCTGTACCGCAGCCGCTGACCGGCCGGCAGCGGGCCGGTCAGCCGGCCCGCTGCCAGCGGGCGCGCCCCCACACCGCGACCAGACCGAACGGAACGATGCCGACGGCGGCGAGCAGGAAGATCGTGTCGTACCGGCCGGCGTCGGCCAGCCCGGCCACGGCCACCGCGGTGAGCGCGCTGCCGACGAACAGGGCGCCGGCGAACAGCGACACGATGGTGGCCCGCGCCGCGGGCAGCACCTCGGTGGCCCAGGTCTGCAGGGACGAGTGCAGCGCCGCCCAGGCCAGCCCGAGCAGCACGGTGACCCCGATCGCCACGGCGACCGACCGGGAGGCGGCCAAGGCCCCGCAGGCGGCCACCGCCGAGGCGGCGCCCAGGGCGATCAGCCGGTGCGGGTGCGCCCGCCGGGCGATCCGGCCGACCACGGTCGCGAAGACGAGCACGGCCGCGCCGTAGACGGCCATCACCCCGCCGGCGACGGCCGTCGGGGCGCCGGCGGACTCCACCGCCGGGGGCAGCAGGGTGAGGGCGCCGATCAGCACCCCGCCCTCGACGAAGGCCAGGCCGAGCACGAACAGGGCGGCGCGCGACCGGGCGACGATCAGCAGCGGCGCCAGGAGGTTCCGGTGCGACCGGGTGCGCGGCGGCTCGTCGAGGAAGCGCAGGGCCAGTGACAGCACCAGCGCGGCCAGCCCGGTCGCCACGAACACCGCCCGCCAGGTGATGAACTGGGCCACCAGGCCGGCGCCCACCGAGGCGGCCGCCGTTCCGAGGGCGACGCCGACCATCAGCCGGGTCAGCTCCCGCTGCCGGCCCCCCGCGGCCACGGTGTCGCCGACGTAGACCATCCCGGAGGGATAGGCCGCGCCGAAGAACGCACCGCCGACCCCGCGGGCGACCCCGAGGAGCAGGGCGGTCGGGGCGAAGGCGGCGGCCACCGCCGCCACCCCGGCGACCGCCACGGTGAGCCGGATGGTGCGCACCAGGCCCAGCCGGTCGGAGACCAGACCCCAGATCGGCTGGCAGAGCCCGTAGGCCAGGAAGTAGGCGCCGGCCGCCTGGACGATCGTCGACAGCGGAACGTCGAGGTCGGCGGCGATCGCGATGAGCATCGGCGGCATCGCGAAGCGGTCGATGGTGCTGACGAAGGCGTTGGCCTGCAGCAGCCGGATCGGGGACACCCGCCCGGACGAGGGCCTCGGCACCGGCCGACCGTAGCCGGGGGCGGGCGGCGCCCGCCCCGGCACCTCGTCCCGGACGGACCGATACGCCGGTGTGCCGCGCCCCTCCCGTGTCGGACGTCCTCGAGAGCCGGGCGGCGTGCCTAGCATCGCGGGTCGACCACCAGACCTGCAGTGAGGACGTCCCGTGAGCCGAGACCGCGACGGCGGGCCGAGTCCGTTCCCGGTAGCGGTGCGGCCGCCCGGGGTGGCGCCGGGTGCGCCCGGCGCCGGCGGGGAACGCCGGGCGAGGGTGCGCGACCTGGGCGGGCTCCTCGGGGTCGTGGCCGCGGCCGGCGGCCTGGCCGCCGTTCTCGCCGTTCTCGCCGGAGCGGTCGGCTGGGGGCTGGCCGTCCGGTCGCTCGCCGCGCTCGCCGTGCTGGCGGTCGTGCACGGAGGTCTCGTCGCGCTCGCCGCGCCCCGGGTCGGGACCGCGGTCCGCATCGTGCTCAGCGTCGTCCTCGGACTGGCCACCGCGGGCATCGCGGTGTGGCTCTCCGGGGTCGTCGACTGGTTCGCGCTGCGGTGGTTCGTCGCTGCGGCTCCCGCACTGGCCTGGCTCCACCCGTCGGCGCGGGCTGCCTGGTGGCCGGGCGCGGCGGCCGGCGACTGGCGGGACCGGATCGGTCACCACGGTCCGGCGCTGTGGGGCCTGGCCGTCGCCTGGGCCCTGGCCGCCCGCGCCCTGGCCGGCTACTACTCCCCGGTCGGGGACGGTGGCCCGTTCCGCCAGTTCTACGTCGACCTGCCGTGGCACATCGCGCTGACCGCAGAGGCGCTCGACCGGGCACCCACCGTCTACCCGTGGATCCCCGACGTCGGGATCGGGTACTCGTGGCTCTTCTTCGGGACCCTCGGCCTGCTGGGCAACCTGTCGGGCGCGACGGCGGCGCAGCTGGTCCTGTCGGTGGGCCCCGCCCTGCTGGCCCTGGTCGTGCCCGCGGCCCTCGTGGCGTGCACGTGGGTCGCCGGTCGCAGCCGGCTGGCCGCCGGGCTCGCGCCGGTCGTCTTCTCCCTCGCCCGCGCCCCCCTGTTCGGCCACACGGAGGGCGTGCAGATCACCCCACAGTGGGTGCTGATCAACCGCGACGCCACGAACGCGATGGTGCTGGCCGTCGTGCTGCTGCTGGTGGTGCGCCGGCAGCACACCGCCGGACGTGCGGAGCCGGCGAGACGCCCGGCGGCCGCGCCCTTCCTGCTCGTCGTGTTCCTGATCGCATTCGCCGCGGCGGGATCCCGGGGCGGTGCCGTGGTGCCCATCCTCGGCGCGGCGGGGCTGTCGTGGCTGCTCTCCCTCCGAAACGGCGACGAGCGGCGGGACACCACCTGGTCCCTGAGCGTCATCGGCCTCGCGGTGGTCTGCGCCACCGTCGCGGTGACCCGGTCGTCCGGCAGCTTCCGGGTCGACCCGCTCAGCTTCCTGCCCGTGCAGGTGGCCGCATGGGGGCCGATCCCGGTGGCGACGCTGGCGTCGCTCGTCGTGATGCTCGCGATGACCGGGGCGGTCGCGCTGGTCGGTCGGTGGCTTCCCCCGGCGCGTCCGGCGGTGCCGGTGCTGGCCGGCGCCGCGCTGGCCGGGATCGTCGGCCTGACGCTCTTCGGCCACCCGTCCTTCTCCCAGCTCTACTTCTTCCATGCCGGCTGGCCGGTGATCGTGGTCGGCCTCGCCCTCGTCCTGGCCGTCGCGGTGGGCGCACTCGGGCCGCTCGTGCTGCTCGTCCTGGCCGTCGGCGTGCTCGCCGCCCAGGTGCTCCTCGACCCGCCTGACCTGCTGCCACCCACCCCGTGGCCGATCCGGCTGGCGGTGGTCGCCGTGCTGGCGCTGCTGGTGATCGGCGGCCTGACCGCGGCGCTGGCCCGGGTGCACGGGTGGCGACGGACCACGGCCCTGACGCTGCCCGTGCTGCTGCTGGCCCTGCAGCCCTGGGCGCTGCCCGAGGTCGTGCACCCGGCCGCCGTCGTCACCGCCGCGCCGACGCAGGGCTCGGTGAGCGACGGGCAGCTCGCCCTGCTCGCCGAGCTGCGCGAGCGCTCCGACCCCGACGACCTGGTCGCGACCAACAAGCACTGCCTCGGGGGCACGGTGGCGACGGGCACCTGCGACGCGCGGTGGTTCACCGTGGCCGCCTTCGCCGAGCGCCGGGTGCTCGTGGAGGGCTGGTCCTACGACTACACCTGGACGTCGTCGGGGAACGACAACCTGGAGCCCTACTGGGATCCGGCCCTGCTGCGGGCCAACGACGGCTTCATCGCCGATCCCGGTCCGGCGACCTGCCGTGTCCTGCGGGACGCCGGCGTCCGGTGGATCTTCGTCGACCACCGGGAGCCCTGGAGCCCGCGCATCGCCGATTTCGCCGAGCCGGTGGGCGCCGTCGAGGACGCGTCGCTGTACCGGCTCGACGAGGAGTGCGCCTGACGCCGGGCTGGTGACGACGCCGGCGGCACGGGTGCGCAGAGCCTGGCCGGGCGGGCTCGGCAGGCGGCGTCAGCGCCGGGGAGCCGCCCAGGGGTCCTCGGGGTCGAAGTCGTCGGGCTCGTCGTCGGTGCCGCCGGCCGCGGGCGGACCACCCGCCGGGCGCGGCTCCGCGCGCCGGGCGGCGGCCTCCAGGGCGGCGTCCCGCTCGGCCTGGCGCCGGGCGCGCTCCAGCCGGGCGTCCTCCCGCACCTGCCGGCGGGACGGCGTGCCGTCCTCGTTGGTGAGCTGCCACCAGGTGTCCTGCTGCCGGGCCAGCGCCACGCCGGCGACGACCAGCCCGACCGGGATGACGTAGGCGGCCACCCGCTCCATGCCGCCCTCGCCCAGGCCGAGGAACACCACGGCACCGAAGAAGACCGTGCCGACCACGCCGACCAGGCCGAGCACAGCCAGCGTGGTGCCCAGCGCCTCCGACCGCGGTCGCACGCCGTAGGCCAGCGCGATCAGCCCCAGCCCGCCGCCGAGCAGGTGTACGCCGGCGGCGACCTGGTGCACGGTCGCGTTGCCGTCGGCGGGGAAGACACCCACCAGCAGCACGCCGGCCCCGGCGACCACCAGCAGCACGCGGGCCAGCCGGCCGCCGGTGCCGGCCAGCCCGGGGCCGAGCAGCAGCGCCCCGGCGGCGATCAGCAGCCCCTGGACGACGAAGGAGGCGTTCATCGGCGTCGCGGCCGGCGAGGCCGCCGTCCCGAGGTCGCTGATCACGTCCGCCGAGTACGAGTAGCCGTCGAACCGCAGCGCGGCGATCGCCTCGACGACGAAGAACTGCAGCGTCAGCAGCCAGGCCAGGCCGCCCCAGCGGTACCGCGAAGGAGTCACGGGAACCGATCCTCCCAGCCGCGGCCGTGCCCGGCCGGGAGGGTGACCCGGGAGGGATCCGCAACCGGCAGAGTGGCCCCGTGACGCTGCGCTCGATCGCCCTCTTCCTGCTCGCCGCCGTGCTCGAGATCGGTGGCGCCTGGCTGGTCTGGCAGGGGCTGCGCGACTCCCGCGGCTGGGCGTGGGTGGGCGCCGGCGTGGTTGCCCTGGGCCTGTACGGCGTGGTGGCGACCCTCCAGACCGATGCGGCCTTCGGCCGGGTGCTGGCCGCCTACGGCGGGGTGTTCATCGCCGGGTCGCTGTTGTGGGCGGCGGTCGCCGACGGCTACCGGCCCGACCGGTGGGACGTCATCGGGGCGGCGGTCTGCCTGGTCGGGGTCGGGTTGATCATGTACGCGCCGCGGAACGGGTGAGCCCCGGCATCCGCAGCACCTCGGCGTCCGCGGCCGGCCGGCCGGGGGACCGTTGCATCGTGCCGCGGATCACAGGAGCAGGCTCGGCGGCATGGGCGTCGTCGGCGGGCGGGACGAGGTGAGCGAGGCGACCGGGCCGGCGTCCTGGGAGGGCCACCGGGGCGGGGAGCCCGGGCTGCGGCGGGCCGCGACGGCGGTATTCCTCGCCGGCCTCGCGGTGTTCGCCACCCTCTACGCGCCCCAGGCACTGCTGCCCGAGCTGTCCCGCTCGTTCGCGGTGTCCCCGACGGCCTCGACGCTGGCCATCTCGATCAGCACCGCGTCGCTCGCCGTCGGGCTGCTCGTGCTCGGGCCGCTGTCCGACCGGCGCGGCCGCACCCCGGTGCTGCACGCCAGCCTGGCCGCCACGGCGGTGCTCGCCGTCCTCCTGGCGCTGACGCCGGTCTGGGAGGTGCTGCTGGTGCTGCGCGCGCTGCAGGGCTTCGCGCTGGCCGGGCTGCCGGCGGTCGCGGTGGCCTACCTGCGGGAGGAGCTGCACCCGTCGGTGAGCGGGCGGGCGATCGGCCTCTACGTGAGCGGCACCGCGATCGGCGGCCTCACCGGGCGGCTGCTCACCGGTTTCCTCACCGAGCTGGGCGGCTGGCGGACCGCGCTGGCCGGCACGGCGGTGCTCGCGGTGGGCTGCGCGGTCGCCGTCCGGGTGCTGCTGCCGCCGTCGCGGCGGTTCACCCGGGTCCCGCGGGAGGGGCGCCTGCTGCGTCAGCTCGCGCGCGGCTTCACCGACCCTGCCCTGCTGGCGCTCTACGGTGTGGCCGCGTTGCTGATGGGGGGCTTCGTCGCGGTCTACAACGCCGGGACCTTCCGGCTGGAGTCCCCGCCCTACTCGCTCAGCCCGGCGCTGGCCAGCCTGGTGTTCCTCGCCTACCTGCTCGGGTCGGCGAGCTCCCCGACGGCCGGCTGGCTGGCCGACCGGGTCGGCCGCCGGCTCGTCGTCCCGCTGTCGGTCGTCGTCATGGCGGCCGGGCTCGCCCTCACCCTGCTGGCGCCGCTGTGGGGGCTGGTGCTGGGGCTCTGCGTGCTGACGATCGGATTCTTCGCCGCGCACGGGGTGGCCAGCGGCTGGGTGGCGGCGCGGGCGCAGCTGGGTGGCCGGGCGGTGGGACAGGCCGCGTCGCTGTACTCGTTCTGGTACTACGTGGGCTCCTCGGTGGGTGGCACGCTGGCCGGCCGGGCCTGGGACGGCTCGGGCTGGCCGGGCGTCGTCGTCCTCGCCGGGGCGTGCACCGTCGGCGCCCTGCTGCTCAGCCTGGTGCTGGGCCGCACCCGCGCGCTGCAGCCCTCCTGACGCGGTGGGGGCGGTGGCCCGATCCCGGGACACCGCCCCCACCGGACGTGCCCACTCAGTCGGTGGCGGCGTGCTCGTCGGCCCCGGCCGGGTTCGCGTCGTCGGAGCCGACGGCCTGCCGCTCCTGCTCGGTGCGGTGCTCGAGGACCTCGTCGGACAGGTGCGGATCTCCCGCGTGCTCCTGCCGGTCCCGGGGAGCGGACTCCTCGGGGATGATCACGTCGTCGAGCGTCGGTTCGTCGTGCGGGCTGGTCATCGTGGTCCTCCGCTCCCGGGTCCACCCTGCGCGGACCGTGCCGCCCTCCGGTAGCCAGCCGGTCGGCCGGCCAACCCTCTCAGCCCTGCTTGAGCTGCTCGGCGGGCAGCCACGCCTCGACCAGCACCGGACCGTGCTCGCCGGCCACGGTGTAGGCCACCCGGCCGTGCCAGCCGTCGCCCCGCTGCCGCCACTCGACCAGCAGCCCCGGCCAGACGCCGGGGGCGTCGGGCGGGTCGCGGACCCAGCAGTGCCGGCCGTGCCCCTGCCCGGCGGTCCGGCGTGCGCCGGACCGTTCGGCCGGTGGGGGAGCGGCCGGCACGCCGGAGCCGGCGGCCCGGTCGGCCAGCGAGGCCCCGTGCCGCCCCCGGTTCATGCCGCCGGCCACCGGTAGAGCATCGCACGCCCACCCGAACAAATGTTCGAGCGGACCGCGTCACCGTGGTCGGCAGGTCACTTCTTCTTCCGGCTGCGCCCGCCCTTGCGCTTCTCGCTCGGCAGCGCGGGCGCGAGGCCCTCGGCCAGCACCCGGGCCACCGTCTGCACGCCGGGGTGACCGGCCAGCTCCTCGACCGGCACCGGCAGCGGCAGCTGCCAGTTCGGTCGCTCGGTGGTGCCGGGCATGTTGGGGCGGCGCTCCTCGGCGAGGGCGTCGTCCAGGGTCGCCGACAGCAGCACGGACGGCGCGGTGGCCAGCCGCCGGTGCGCCGCCTCCACTGCCTCGGCCGGGGTGGCGCCCTCGGGCACGCCGTCCAGCTGCGCCAGCAGCGAGGTGCGGCCCCGCTCGAGCTCCTCGTCGGTCCCGGTGCCGTGCTCGCGCTGCTCGGCCAGGTCCGCGCCGGTCCAGAGGCCCGCCACGGTGGGCAGGTCGTGGGTGGTGATGGCGGCCATGGACCCGGCAGGCCACTGCGCGGGTGCGTCGTCCTCGAACCAGAGCAGGCGGTAGGACAGGATGCCGTGCTCGGCCATCGCCTCGCGCACGCCCTCCTCCACGGTGCCCAGATCCTCGCCGACCACGATCGCCTGCGCCCGGTGGCTCTCCAGGGCGACGATGTCGAGCAGGTCCTCGGACGGGTAGCGGACGTAGGCGCCGTCGGCCGCCGATCCCTCCGTGGGCACCCACCACAGCCGGAACAGCCCCATCACGTGGTCGACCCGCAGCCCCCCGGCGCCGGCCATGGTGGCGCGGATGGACTGGATGAACGGCTCGTAGTCGGCCGCCTGCAGCCGCCAGGGCACCAGGGGTGGGGAGCCCCAGTCCTGGCCCTGGCTGTTGAACGCGTCCGGCGGTGCCCCGACGCTGACGCCGGAGGCCAGCACGTCCTGCCAGGCCCAGGCGTCCGCGCCGCCACCGGACACCCCGATCGGCAGGTCCTGGATGACGGTGAGGCCCTCGGTGGCCGCGGTCAGCTGGAGGTCGACCACGTACTGCAGCCAGGCATGGAAGGCGATCTCGGGATCGTGCCCGGTGACGAAGGTGGCCACGGCCCGGCCGCGCGGGTCGCGCAGCTCCTCGGGCCAGGTGTGCCAGTCGGGGCCGTGGACGTCGGCCAGGGCGCACCAGGTCGCCCAGTCCATCAACGGCTGCCCCTGGTGCCACCACCACTCGCGGAAGGGCCCCTCGTCCACGCCGGCACCGATGCCGGCGTCGAAGATCCGGCGCAGCACCCGGCGCTTGTGCGCCCAGACCGCGTCGCGGTCGATCAGCTCGGCGTCGGACAGCGCGCGCCCGGCGTCGGCCTCGAGGTCGACGCGGCCGGCCCCGGGGACGTCGAGGACCCGCAGGTAGACGGGGTTGCGGAAGCGGCGGGTGGCCGGGAGGTACGGGCTGGCCTCCTGCGCCGGTGTCGGGGCGACCGCGTGCAGCGGGTTGACCAGGACGAACCCGGCACCCTGCTGCTGCGCCAGCTCCCGGACCGCGCGCAGGTCGCCGAGGTCGCCGATGCCCCAGCTGTCCCGGCCGCGGGTGGCGTACAGCTGCACCGCCCAGCCCCAGCCGCGCCAGCCCTCGGGCAGCCAGCACCGGCCGGGGGAGACGATCAGCCGCCGCTCGCGGCCGTCGGGGGTGCGCAGCCGGTGGTAGCCCAGCGGGAAGTCCTCGGGCAGCTCGCCGTCGACGTGCCGGGTCCGCCCGTCCTCGCACTCGACGGCGGCCTCGTCCACCTCCAGCGCGTCGCCGGGCCGGGCCACGATCGGCGCGGTGTGCAGCAGGTCGGCGGGCGGTTCCCCGATCACCTGCCGCATCCGCTCGATGGTCTCGGGGGCGATGGTGTGCTCGGTGTCCAGGGCGTCGAGCCAGCTGGCGTCGATGCCCCAGGCGTCCGTCGTCGGCTGTGCAGTCACGGGCCGATCCTTCCTGGCGTACCCGCCGGGCGCAGGGTGGGCGTCCGTGGCGGCGGTCTCTCCCTCCGGTGGCGCGCGGCCCCTTGTCCCCGCGGGGCCGGAGGGCCAGGCTGGGCGGACAGGGGGACGACGACGTCTTCGCGGAGGTCCGATGGGCAGTCGCAATCGCACCGACAACAGCCGTGAGCAGTCCGGCGCGCCCGCCCCACGCCCACCGGAGCGGGTGCGCAACGTGGCACTGGTGGGCCGGGCCGGTGCGGGGAAGACCACGCTGGCCGAGGCGCTGGTGGTCGCCACCGGCGCGCTGCTGCGGGCCGGCCGGGTCGAGGACGGCACGACCTGCCTGGACACCGAGGACGTCGAGGTCCGGCTGCAGCACTCGGTGTCGCTGCACGCCGCGACCGTCGAGCACGCCGGGCACCGGCTCACGCTGCTCGACACCCCGGGGGCGCCGGACTTCCTGGGTGACGTGCGCGCCGCGCTGCGCGCCGCGGACGCGGCGCTGTTCGTGGTCTCCGCCGTGGCGGGCGTCGACGCGGGCACCGAGCTGCTGTGGGACGAGTGCCGCGCCGTCGGCCTGCCGCGGGCCGTGGTCGTCACCCAGGTCGACCGGCCGCGCGCCGACGTCGCCGAGGTGGTGCGCAGCTGCCGGGAGCGCTTCGGGGCCGGTGTCCACCTGCTGCAGCTCGTCGAGCGCGGGCCCGACGGCACGCCGCAGCCGGCGGTGTCCCTCCTGGAGCCCCAGCCGGGCCACCCGGAGGCCGCCCGGCTGCGGGCGGAGCTGATCGAGGCCGTCATCGCCGAGAGCGAGGACGAGACCCTGATGGACCGGTACCTCGCCGGCGAGGAGGTCTCCGGCGCCGAGGTCGCCGCCGACCTCGGAACGGCGGTCGTGCGGGGGGAGCTGCACCCGGTGGTCTGCGTCGCCCCGCTGACCGGGACCGGCGTGCGGGAGCTGCTGGACCTGGTCGTGGCGGCGTTCCCCGCGCCGCTGCAGCGACCGTGCCCGCAGCTCACCGACCTCGCCGGGCGCCCGCTGCCCCCGCTGGGCTGCGACCCGGACGGCCCGCTGGTCGCCGAGGTGGTGCGCACGACGACCGACCCCTACCTCGGCCGGGTCTCGCTGGTCCGGGTCTTCTCCGGCACCCTGCGCCCGGACGTGGCGCTGCACGTCTCCGGGCACGGGCTGGCCGACTGGGGTCATCCCGACCACGACGCCGACGAGCGGATCGGCGCGCTGTCCAGCGCACTGGGTGCCACGCTGCGTCCGGTGCCCGAGTGCCCGGCGGGTGACATCTGCGCGGTCGCCCGGCTGTCCAGCGCGGAGACCGGCGACACGCTGTCCAGCCCGGAACGCCCGGTGCTGGTGCCGCCCTGGCAGCTGCCCGAGCCGCAGCTGCCGGTGGCCGTGGAGGCGCCGTCGCGGGCCGACGAGGACCGGCTGTCCGCCGCGCTGACCCGGCTGCTGGCCGAGGATCCGACGATCCGGCTGGAACGGCGCAGCGACACCGGTCAGGTGCTGCTGTGGTGCGTCGGCGACGCCCACGCCGAGGTGCTGCTGGACCGGCTGCGCCACAAGTACGGCGTGGCGGTGCAGACCCCGCCGGTCCGGGTGCCGCTGGTGGAGACGCTGGCCGGCCCGGCGACGGTCACCGCCCGGCACGTCAAGCAGTCCGGTGGGCACGGCCAGTACGCCGTCGTTGTGCTGGAGGGCCGGCCGGGCCCGCCCGGGTCGGGGATCACCTTCGACCAGCGGGTGGTCGGTGGCGCGGTGCCCACCCACTTCCACGGCAGCGTGGAGAAGGGCGTGCGCACGCAGGCCGCCGCCGGCGTCGGGCACGACCGGCCGCTGGTCGACGTCGCGGTCACCCTGGTCGACGGCAAGGCGCACTCGGTCGACTCCTCCGACGCCGCCTTCCAGGCCGCCGGCGCCCTGGGCGTGCGCGAGCTGGTCGCGGCCGCGGGCACCCGGGTGCTCGAGCCGTGGTGCGCCGTGGCGGTCACGGTGCCGGCCGAGCACGTCGGATCGGTGCTCGGCGACCTGTCCGGCCGGCGGGCCCGGGTCACCGGCAGCACGCCCGATCCCGAGCAGGATCGGACGACGATCACCGCGGAGGTGCCCGAGCGGGAGCTGCTCGACTACGCCGGCGCGCTGCGGGCGGTCGCGCACGGCACCGGATCGTTCCGGCGCCGGCCACTGGGCCACGAGCCCGCCCCGGCGTCCGTCGTCGCGGAGCTGCAACCGGCCTGAACCGGATCCGGCGTCAGCGCGGCAGCCAGTCGGCGCCGGCCGGGTGGACCGGTACCGGACCGGACCGCCAGGTCGGCGCGCCCGGTGGGCGGACCACGGTGAGCCGGCCGGCCGGGGTGTCCAGTTCGGCGAGGTACGGCGCCGGGTCGACGGCCCCGCTACCGGTCGCCACTCCGCGGGGCGCGGTCAGCAGCCAGTGCGCGAGCTGGGCGAGGGACAGCTCGCCGTGCCAGCTGCCGCCCTGCCGGGCCGACTCGCGCAGCGCCCGCAGCACGGTGGCCGCGATCAGGTGCCCGGCCGCGTGGTCCAGCGCCTGCGCCGGGAGCACCCCGGGTCTGCCGTCGTCCCCGGCGGTGACCGAGGCGATGCCGGTGGCGGCCTGCACGATCGAGTCGAAACCGCGCCGGTGCGCCCACGGGCCGGCCGCACCCCAGGCCGACAGCGAGACCACCACGAGACCCGGGTGCCGCTCGGCCAGCAGCTCCGGGGCCAGCCCGTGCGCGGCGAGCGCGCCGGGGCGGTGGCCCTGGACCAGCACGTCGGCCCGGGACAGCAGGTCCTCGAACCGAGCCCGGTCGCCGGCGGAGGCCAGGTCCAGCGTCGTGTGCCGCTTCCCCGGCCCGGTGTCCAGCGCCGCTGCCGGGTCCTCCGGCAGTCGCGGGCTCTCGATGCGGAGCACGTCGGCGCCGTCGGCGGCCAGCGTGCGGGTGCCGACCGGGCCGGCGATGACCCGGGTCAGGTCCAGCACGCGCAGCCCGTGCACCTGACGGGACCGTGCGGATGCCGGCCCGGCCGGCCGCAGCCGCAGCAGCGGCAGCTCCCACGCGGCGGCTCCCTGCGGCGAGCCGGCCCACTCCTCGGGTGTCCGGACGGCGGCCGCGATCCCGCCGGCCGCGACCACCGACTCGGCCACCTCGGCGCTGGTCCGCCCGGCGATCGCCGTCACCGGGTCGGGGCCGAGGGCGGCCAGCGCGGCGTCCCGGTGCCACGGGTAGTTGGCGTGCAGCCGGATCCAGCCGTCGGCGGTGCGGTGGAAGCGGGACAGCGGGGCGAACCCGGCCCCGGCCGGCATCCCGTCGAGTCGCAGGAAGCGCTCGCTGCGGAAGGCGATCCCGACGTGGGCGGCGTCCACCGCCACCGGCCCCGGGCCACGGTCGCCGGCGGCCAGCTCCCGGGCGGCCAGCCGCTGGGCGGCGACGGCGCCGGTGGCCAGTGCGCCGACCGGCAGCACCGACCGCAGCCCGGTCGAACCGGAGACGGTGACCAGCGGCAGTAGCCCCGGGGCGCCGCCCAGCGCCGCCCAGGCCTGTTCCAGCATGCTCGGCTCCTCCCGTCCCCCGGGAGCCTGCCAGCCGAGGGCTTCGCCGAACCCGTCCGGTTGGATCACCGAGGCGCGGGGAAGGTGACGGGGCGTGACCGAAGCCCAGGAGATCCCGGAAGTTGCCCAGCGGTTGGCGGAGGACCTGGAGCCGGGGCGGCACCGCGCTCCGTCCGAGGGGGTTCCGCAGGACCTGCCCGACGACGCGGACGTCGAGGAGGGCCACGCCACCTGACGCCCGCCCACCGGCGATCGGCCGTCCGGTCCTGGATCGGACGGCAGTCGTCCGCAGACATCCGCCCGAGGAGAGCCGCGACCGGGCGGGCCCGCCCGCACGGCGGCGCTGCCACCGTGCGTCCCCTGGAGGTATGGCAGTGACCGACTCACCCCGCGACCGCGACCACGCCGACGAGAAGGGGCGGATGCCCCGCAACCGTGCCCGGACGCTGATCCTGTTGACCCTGCTGGTGATCTTCGTCGTGGCCTTCGGGTACATGCTGGTGGTGTCGCAGACGGGGTAACGGCTGACCGGCCGGCACCCCCTGGTCGAAAGACCGCTTGCTGGCGGAGCCCTGCTGATGCCGGCTCCGTGACCGACTGAGAGAAGAGGTGCCCCATGTGTGGCCTGTGCGGCGACATCACGTTCGACGGCACGGCGGCCGACACCGCGGCGGTCGCCCGGATGGTCGAGGAGCTGGTTCCGCGGGGTCCCGACGGGCAGGGGGTCTGGGACGTGGGCCGCGTCGCCTTCGGCCACCGTCGGCTCAGCGTCATCGACCTGTCCCAGAACGGCGCGCAACCGATGGTCGACGAGGAGCTGGGCCTGACGGCGGTCTTCAACGGCTGCATCTACGACCATGCCGAGCTGCGCGCCGAGCTGACCGCGCTCGGTCACCGGTTCCGCTCCACCAGCGACACCGAGGTGGTGCTGAAGGGGTACGCCCAGTGGGGCACGGCCGTGGTCGACCACCTGCACGGCATGTTCGCCTTCGTCCTGCACGAGCGGGACTCCGGGCGGGTGGTGCTGGCCCGTGACCGGCTGGGCATCAAACCGCTCTACCTGGCCGAGACCCCGGGCCGGTTGCGGTTCGCCTCCACGGTGCCGGCGCTGCTGCGGGCCGGTGGCATCGACACCTCCGTCGACCCGGTGGCGCTGCACCACTATCTGACCTGGCACGCCGTGGTGCCCGCGCCGCGCACCATCCTCAACGGCGTCCGGAAGCTGCCGCCGGCCACCGTCCGCGTGGTCGAGGCCGACGGTTCGAGCACCGACCACCGGTACTGGCAGCCCCGGTACGAGCGCCGCCCGGAGCACGCCGGCTGGTCGGCCCGGGACTGGGAGGACGCGATCGAGGACGCGCTGCGGGTGGCGGTGCGCCGTCGGCTGGTCGCCGACGTCCCGGTCGGTGTCCTGCTCTCCGGTGGCCTGGACTCCAGCCTCATCGTCGGCCTGCTCGCCGAGGAGGGGCAGACCGGCCTGGCGACCTACAGCATCGGCTTCGACGCGGTGGCGGGGCAGGAGGGCGACGAGTTCCGGTACTCCGACGTCATCGCCGAGCGGTTCGGCACCGACCACCACCGGATCCGGGTCGGTTCCGACGAGCTGGTCGGCGCCCTGGGGCACGCCGTCGGCGCGATGAGCGAGCCGATGGTCAGCCACGACGCCGTCGCCTTCGACCTGCTGAGCGAGCGGGTCAGCGAGTCCATCCGGGTGGTGCAGTCCGGGCAGGGCGCGGACGAGGTGTTCGCCGGTTACCACTGGTACCCGCCGTTGGCCGGGGTCGGCCGGCAGGAGGCGGTCGCCACCTACGCCCGGAGCTTCTTCGACCGCGACCACGCCGCCATGCAGCAGGTCGTCGCCGACCGGTACGCCCTTGCGGACGATCCCAGCCTCGCCTTCGTCCGGGAGCACATGAGCGCACCGGGCGCGGAGACCGCGGTGGACGCCGCGCTGCGCCTGGACAGCGAGGTGATGCTCGTCGACGACCCGGTCAAGCGGGTGGACAACATGTCCATGGCCTGGGGCATCGAGGCCCGGGTGCCCTTCCTCGACCACGACCTGGTCGAGCTGGCTGCGGCCTGCCCGCCGGAGCTGAAGCTGGCCCAGGACGGCAAGGGGGTGCTCAAGTCGATCGGCCGCCGGATCATCCCGCCGGAGGTCATCGACCGGCCCAAGGGCTACTTCCCGGTCCCGGCGATCACCCACCTGGAGGGGAAGGTGCTCGACACCGTCCGCGATGCCCTCGCCAGCAACGCGGCCCGCGACCGGGGCCTCTTCCGCCCCGAGTACGTCCAGCACCTGCTGGCCGGCCCCAACGCCGCGCTCACCCCGTTGCGGGGCAACCAGCTCTGGCAACTGGGGCTGCTGGAGATGTGGCTGCAGGAGAACGGCGCCTGAGATGTCCTCTGCCTTCCGCCGCCTGGCCGGGCACCGCGCCCAGCGGATGCCGGATCCGCTTCCGCAGTTCACCAGCTCGTCCTGGCAGCGGCCCTCCCAGCACCAGCTCCGCGGCATGGACGCCGACGTGGTGCTCGACCTCGGCTGGGGGCGGCTGGTCTTCGGCAACACCTTCGACGAGCAGCGCGGCATCGTCGACGCGCTGCGCGCGGAGGAGACCGGACGACGGGACATCTGCGTCTACCCCCGCGACCCGCAGGTGCTGGTCGGGCTGGCCCCCGACGAGCTGTTCGTCGACCCCTCCTACACCTACCGGCTCGACCTGCACCGCTACCGCCCGCGGCGCGACTCCGTCCGGGACGTCTTCGTCCGCACGGTCACCTCGCCGCACGACGTGGCCCAGATCAACCGGCTCTACGCGCAGAACGGCATGGTGCTGGCCGACGAGCTGACCGTGTGGCGCAACCACCGCACGCGGGTCTACACCCACCTCGTCGCCGAGGACACCCGCACCGGCGCGGTGGTCGGCACCGTCACCGGCGTCGACCACGTGCGCGCCTTCGGCGACCCCGAGCAGGGCACCAGCCTGTGGTGCCTGGCGGTCGATCCGCAGGCCGCCCCGCCGGGGGTGGGCGAGGCGCTGGTCCGGCTGCTCGCCGAGCGGTACGCCGCCCGCGGGCGGGCCTACCTCGACCTGTCGGTGCTGCACGACAACACCGCCGCCATCACGCTCTACCGCAAGCTCGGCTTCCGGCCGGCCCCCGCGGTCTGCGTCAAGCGGAAGAACCCGATCAACCGGCCGCTGTTCGCCGGCGGCCCGCCGGGCCTGGACGAGCTCAACCCCTACGCCCGGGTCGTGGCCGACGAGGCGCTGCGCCGGGGCATCCGGGTGGAGGTCACCGACCCGGCCTGGGGCGAGCTGCGGCTGACCCACCGGGGGCGGTCGCTGGTCACCCGGGAGTCACTGTCGGAGCTGACCAGCGCGGTGGCGATGAGCCGCTGCGACGACAAGCGGGTCACCCGACGCATCCTGGAGCGCGCCGGTGTGCGGGTGCCGCGGGGCGCCGTGGCCGCCGCGGACGACCTGGCGTCGGCCACCGAGCTGCTCGCCGAGTGCGGCCGGGTGGTGGTCAAGCCGGCGCGCGGTGAGCAGGGGCGGGGCATCACCGTGGGGGTGGACTCGCCGGACGCGCTGGCCACCGCCGTCGACCTGGCGCTCGGCTTCTGCCCGGACGTGCTGGTGGAGGAGCTGGTCGCCGGGGACGACCTGCGGGTCGTCGTCATCGACCACGAGGTGGTGGCGGCGGCGGTCCGCCGGCCCGCCGAGGTGGTCGGCGACGGAGAACAGGACGTCGCGGCGCTGATCCGGTCGACCAGCCGCCGCCGCGAGCGGGCGACCGGTGGGGAGTCGCAGATTCCGCTGGACGACGCCACCGCCGAGGTCGTCGCCGCGGCCGGCCGGTCGATGGACGACGTGCTGCCCCGCGGCGCGCGCCTGCAGGTCCGGCGGACGGCGAACCTGCACACCGGCGGCACGATCCAGGACGTCACCGACCGGCTGCACCCCGACATCGCCGAGGCCGCCGTCCGGGCGAGCCGGGCCATCGACATCCCGCTGACCGGGCTGGACTTCATGGTCCCCGACGTCGAGGGCCCCGAGCACGTCTTCATCGAGGCCAACGAGCGGCCCGGGCTGGCGAACCACGAGCCGCGGCCGACCGTCGAGCGGTTCGTCGACCTGCTGTTCCCCGAGACCCGCCGCTGAGCGACGGGTCCGCCGCCTCAGCGGGCCGGCCGGCGCGGCGCGGCCCGCCGGGTCGGGGTCGCCGTGGCGGGGTCCTCCGGCCAGGGGTGCCGCGGGTAGCGGCCGCGCAGCTCGCTGCGGACCGCCGGCCAGCCGGTGATCCAGAAGCCGGCGAGATCCGCGGTGGTGGCGATCACCCGGGAGGCGGGGGAGAGCAGCTGCAGGCGCAGCCGGCGGCCGGCCACCACCGGCGCGTCGGCCCAGCCGAACACCTCCTGCACCCGTACCGACAGCGTCGGCACCGCCGGGTCGGCGTAGTCGACCCGCACCCGCGACCCGGTGGGCACCTCCACCCGCTCGGGCACGAGCTCATCGAGCCGGCCGGCGAGCTGCCAGGGCAGCAGCCCGCGCAGCGCCGCCACCACGTCGATCCGGCCCAACTCGGTGCGGTCGCGGGCGGAGGCCACCGCGGGGCCGGCGGCCAGGGCGTCGCGCAGGGCGTCGTCGTCGACGGCCGGCCACGGGTCGCCGAGCCCGGCGTGCGCCGCGGCCAGCCGCTCGCGCAGCGTTCCGGCAGCCGGCGTCCAGTGCAGCAGCGCCACGCCCTCCCGCCGCAGCCCCTCGGCGACCGCGGCGGCCACCGCGGCGGGGTCGGGGTGCGGCAGCGGGCGCTCGGTGAGCACGATCGCCCCCAGCCGCTCGACCCGGGCCGCGCGCACGTCGCCCTCCCGCCAGGCGACCTCCGGGCCGTCGGTGTGCGCGGCCGCCCCGGCCTCCAGCGCGGTCGCCACGTCCACGGCCACCGCGGAGCGCACCCGGGCGTCCCGCCGGCCCGGGGCCCGGTCGGCCGCCGCGACGGCCAGCCACTCGGCGCCGGCCAGCGCGGTGCCGGGCGGTAGCTCCGCGCCGGTGCCCGCGGCGAGCAGGTAGGTGCGCTCGGTGCCCGGCCGGCGGCGGGCGAGCCAACCCGGCTGCGCCAGGCCGACGACCAGCCCGGCCGCGACGTCGTCGGTCAGGCCGGTGCCCGGCGCCGCGGGCACCGCCCGGGCCAGCCGGTCGGCCTCCTCCCGCCACCGCGCGGCTGGTCCGCCGCGGGTGGTGCGCAGGGCACGCCAGTCGGCGACCAGGTCGTCGCTGCGGCTGGGGACGTCGGCCGACAGCAGCGCCACCACCTCCGCGGCCCGCCGGCGGCCGACCAGCGGCGCCCCGTCCAGCAGCGCCCGGGCCAGCCGGGGGTGCGCCCCGACGGCGGTGAGCGAGCGCCCGCGCGGGGTGACGCGGCCGGCGTCGTCCACGGCGCCGAGCTCGCGCAGGGTGGCGCGGGCCACGGTGAACGCCGCGCCCGGCGGGGCGTCGGGCAGCGCCAGGCCGGCGCCGTCCGGTGCGCCCCAGCAGGCCAGCTCCAGGGCGAACCCGGTGAGGTCGGCGACGGCGACCTCCGGCTCGGCCGCCGTGGGCAGCCGGTCGTGCTCGGCGGCCGACCACAGCCGGTACACCCGGCCCGGCGCCTCCCGGCCGGCCCGGCCGGCGCGCTGCACCGCCGCGGCCCGCGACACCCGCACGGTCACCAGCGCGCCCAGGCCGCGGGCGACGTCGAAGCGGGGCACCCGGGCCAGCCCGGCGTCCACCACCGTGCGCACCCCCGGCACGGTCAGGCTGGTCTCCGCCACGTCGGTGGCCAGCACCACCCGCCGCCGGGGCCCCGGGACGAGCGCGGCGTCCTGCTCGGCAGGCGGCAGCCGGCCGTGCAGCGGCCGGACGTCGGCGTCCAGGCCGGACAGCCGGCCGGCCACCGAGCCGATCTCGGCCGCTCCGGGCAGGAACACCAGCACGTCGCCGGTGGTCTCGGCCAGCGCCCGGCGCACCGTGCCGGCGACCGCGTCGAGCAGCCGCGGGTCGACCCGGGTGCCGTGCGGTGGGGCCATCGGCGGGTCGGGCGGGCACCATACCGGCTGCACGTCGTGCAGGCTGCCGGCCGCCTCCACCACCGGCGCCGGGGCGCCGTCCCCGCCCATCAGCACGGCCAACCGCGCTGCCTGCGCGGTCGCCGACATGGCCAGCAGCGCCAGCTCCGGCCGCAGCGCCGCCCGGACGTCGAGGGCGAAGGCCAGCGCCAGGTCGGTGTCCAGTTGCCGTTCGTGGCACTCGTCCAACACCACCGCGGCGACCCCGGGCAGCTCCGGATCGGCCTGCAGCCGGCGCACCAGCAGCCCGGTGGTGACCACCTCGACCCGGGTGCCGGCGCTGCGCCGGCTGTCCCCGCGCACGCTGTAGCCCACCGAGGCGCCCACCGGCTGACCGAGCAGGGCGGCCATCCGCCGGGCTGCGGCCCGGGCGGCCACCCGCCGCGGCTCGGCGACCAGCACCCGGCCGGGCAGCCGGCCGGCCAGCGCGAGGGGCACCAGCGTCGTCTTGCCCGTGCCCGGCGGGGCGACCAGCACCGCGCAGCCGGCCGCGTCCAGCGCCGCGTCCAGAGCGGGCAGCGCGGAGCGGACCGGCAGGTCGGTGCCCGGCGTTCCGGGCGGTGGCAGCACGGGCCCCAGTCTGGCGTGTGCCGCGGCCGGGCCCGGGTAGCGGTCGGGCAGCCGAGCAAGGAGGAGCCGTGGCGCCACCAGCAGACCCGCGGGCGCGGGCGCTCAGCGGGCGGTCGGTGGGCACCGGCGTCCTGATCGGCGTCGGTGTCGCGGGCTTCGTCGACGAGGTGGTCTTCCACCAGTTGCTGCACTGGCACCACTTCTACGACCGGGGCACCAGCGCCGCCGGGCTGGTCTCCGACGGCCTCTTCCACGCCTTCAGCTGGACGGCGGTGGTGGTCGGGCTGTTCGTGCTGGCCGACCTGCACCGCCGGCAGGCGACCGTGCCCCGCCGGGTCTGGGCCGGCGGGCTGACCGGGGCAGGTGCGTTCCAGGTCTACGACGGGCTGGTGCACCACAAGCTGCTGCAGGTCCACCAGGTGCGCTACGGCGTGGACCTGCTGCCCTACGACGTGGCCTGGCTGGTCAGCGGGGCGGTGCCGCTGGTCGTCGGGCTGCTGCTGCTGCGCGGCCCCGCCCGGCCGCTGGCCGACGTCCGGCGGTGACCGGCGCCGCGCTGCTCGCCCACGGGACAGCGACCGGGCCGCCGGCGTGGCTCATCGCGGCAGCCCTTCCGCTGGCGGGCGGCGCGCTGTACCTGGCCGGGGTGGTGGCGCTGGCCCGGCGCGGCGCCGGCTGGCCGCCCGGGCGGCTGCGCGCGGCCCTCGCCGCGGCCGGCTGCGCGGCGGTCGCCCTGGCGCCGCCGGTCACCGCCCGCGCCGACACCTTTCCGGGCCACGTCGCCCAGCACCTGCTGCTGACCATGCTGGTGCCGCTGCTGCTCGCCCTGTCCGCGCCGGTCACCCTGGCGCTGCGCACCCTGCCGCGCCGGCCGCGCCGGGTGCTGCTCGGCGCCCTGCGCAGCCGCCCGGCGCGGGTGCTCACCGCGCCGGCGGTGGTCGTCGTCCTCGAGCTGGGGTCGCTGGCCGCGGTGTACCTGACCCCGCTGTACGGCCTGCTGCACGCGTCTGCGGCGCTGCACCTGCTGGTGCACGGGCACATGGTGCTCACCGGCTGCCTGGTCAGCTGGCTGCTGGTGGGCGCGGACCCGATGCCCCGCCGGCCGGGCACGCCGGTCCGGCTGGTCGTGCTGGTGGTGCTCGCCGCGGGCCACGCGGTGCTGGCCAAGACGCTGTTCGCCACCACCCCGGCGGCCCTCGGCGCGGCCGGGGAGGTGCGGCGCGGGGCGCAGCTCCTGTACTACGGCGGTGACGTCATCGAGCTGCTGCTGGCTGTCGCCGTCATGGCCGAGTGGTGGCGGCGCACCGGCCGCCGGCTGCGCGCCGAGCAGCGGCGGGAGCTGGCGTCGCCGGCGTCCGATCGGTCGGTGTGACCGCCGGCCGGGGCGGTCGGGGGGCACAGCTCGCGAGCCAGGTGGCGGTTCCGCCGCACCACGGTGCGCCCGAGCTCGGGCCCGCTGGGTGCCGTTCGCCGACGTCCTCCCGCACGTCGCGGGCCGCAGGTCGTCGGTGCTCGGGCATGCGGGTCAGCGCCCGCGGCCGACCTCGGGCGTGCCGCGTCGGGCGGCCCGTACGCCGAGCGCCAGGGCACCCACGACGAGGAGAGCGCCCAGACCCTGGAGCCCGGGGGAGTCATCGGCCTCACCGAGCACCATGCCGGCGGTACCGACGGCCAGCATGGCGAGGACGGCAGCAACCGCGCCGAACGACTTCATGCCGGCATCGTGGCACGTGAGCGGCGCTCTCCGGCGCCCGCGACGGCACGCGCGGTCGCCTCGACTTGTCGACGTGTCGACTCGGCGCACTGACGACATGTCGACCCCGTTGCTGGTGCACCTGGCGCTGCGCTACCCCGCCGTCCTCGGCCCGCTGGCCGCGGAGCTGCGCGCTGCCGGGCAGCACGGACCGGGCCGGGAGGTCGGTGCCCGGCGTTCCGGGCGGTGGACGGAGCCGGTCTGCCGGGGGAGTTCCTCCGTTGGTCGACGGCGGGTCGGCGGCTCTACGCTGCGGTCACCGCCGTGCCGTGGACCACACCGCCCGGGCCGACGGCCAGCGGCGAGGAGACGATGCACGGTGGCGCGACGCGGAGAGCAGCAGGTACCCGGCTCCGAGGTGACGGACCGCCGCGGGCCCGCCACCGGCCGGGACGGGGACCAGCCGGTGGCGGGCCAGGCGGACGTCACCGACACGTCGGTCCCGGTCGGCCGCCAGTGGGTGGGCCGGCTCAGCGGGCCGGTGCTCGCGCTGCTCGTCTACTTCCTGCTCGCCCAGGACGACGCGCTGAGCACGGCCGGGCGGACGACGGCGGCGGTCGCGGTGCTGCTGGCGGTCTGGTGGATGACCGAGGCCCTGCCGCTGCCGGCGACGGCGCTGGTGCCCATCGTCGCGTTCCCGCTGCTCGGGGTGCTCCCGGTGGCCGAGGCCACTGCGCCCTACGCCAATCCGAACATCTTCCTGTTCATGGGCGGTTTCATGATCGCCCTGGCGATGCAGAAGTGGGAGCTGCACCGGCGGATCGCCCTGCTCACCGTGCGGGCGGTCGGCACCAAGCCGCCCCGGCTGATCGCCGGCTTCATGCTCGCCACCGCCTTCCTCAGCATGTGGGTGAGCAACACCGCCACCACGGTGCTGATGCTGCCCATCGGGCTGAGCGTGCTCATGCTGGTGCTGGACCGGGTGGCCGGCAGCGGGGACAAGGAAGCAGTCGACCGGGCCGCCGACGGCGAGGGCGCCGGCGAGGGCGCCGGCGAGGGCGCTGGCGAGGGCGCCGGCGCGGTGACCGAGCTGATCAGGGACAAGGACACCCGCAACTTCGCCGTCGCGCTGATGCTCGGGATCGCCTACGCGGCGAGCATCGGCTCGCTCGCCACGCTGATCGGCACCCCGCCCAACCTGATCCTGGCCGCCTTCGTCCGGCAGAACTACGACATCGAACTCGGTTTCGGGGCCTGGATGCTGCTCGGCCTGCCGCTGGCCGTGGTCTTCCTGGTCCTGGCCTGGCTGGTGCTCACCAAGGTCGCCTTCCCGTCGAAGCTGCGGGAGATCCCCGGCGGGAAGCAGGTGATCCAGGACGAGATCGACCAGCTCGGGCCGATGTCCCGCGGTGAGTGGACGGTGCTGGTGGTGTTCGTCGCCACGGCCCTGCTGTGGATCCTGCGTCAGCCGCTCACCGGCTGGGAGGCGCTGACCGACGTCCTGCCGTTCGTGGCGAACCTCAGCGACGCGGCGATCGCGATCGCCGCGGCCGTCGCGCTGTTCCTGATCCCGGTCAAGGCCCGCGAGGGGGTCTCGGCACTGGACTGGCACCAGGCGCAGAAGCTGCCTTGGGGCGTGCTGCTGCTCTTCGGTGGCGGCCTGAGCCTGGCCGCGGCGGTGCAGGAGAGCGGGCTCGACGAGTACGTGGGCAGCCAGGTCGGTGCGGTGGGCACCCTGCCGGCGATCGTCCTGGTGCTGCTGACCGCCACGGTGGTGATCCTGCTGACCGAGGTCACCAGCAACACCGCCACCGCGGCGGCGTTCCTGCCGGTCCTCGGCGGGGTCGCTCTCGGCCTGGACCTGTTCCCGCTGGTGCTGCTCGTGCCGGCGGCCCTGGCTGCCACCTGCGCCTTCATGCTGCCGGTGGCCACGCCCCCCAACGCCATCGTGTTCGGCTCGGGGTACGTGACGATCGGGCAGATGCTCCGCGCCGGCGTCATCCTCAACGTGATCGGCATCGTGCTGATCACCGCTGCGGTGTACCTGCTCGGGGGGCTCGCCCTGGGCATCACCTTCTGACCCGCCCCGGCCACACCGGCGAGCGGCTCGGTTGACCGTGCGGGCATGCGCCGTACCCGGTAGGCATGCCGGGTGACGGTGATCGGCTTCCACAATTCCCACGAGCAGGTCCACCCGGCCGAGCTGCTGCGCGCGGTGCAGCACGCCGAGCAGGTCGGCTTCACCGCCGCCATGTGCTCCGACCACCTCGAGCCGTGGAGCGAGCGGCAGGGTCACTCGGGGTTCGCCTGGTCCTGGCTGGGCGCGGCGCTGGCCACCACCGGGCTGCCCTTCGGTGCGGTGAACGCGCCGGGCCAGCGGTACCACCCGGTGATCGTCGCGCAGGCCATCGCCACCCTCGGGTCGATGTTCCCCGGCCGGTTCTGGGTGGCGCTGGGCTCGGGTGAGGCGATGAACGAGCACGTCACCGGGCACGTGTGGCCGCGCAAGGAGCTGCGCGACGCCCGGCTGCGCGAGTGCGTCGACATCATCCGGGCGCTGCTGGCCGGCGAGGAGGTCAGCCACGACGGGCTGGTCACGGTCGACCGGGCCCGGATCTGGACCCTGCCCGAGCAGCAGCCCGCGCTGATCGCCCCGGCGGTCACCGCCGCCACCGCCGGCCGGCACGCCGCCTGGGCCGACGGTCTGGTCACGATCAACCAGCCGCACAACACCCTGCGCGAGCTGATCGCCGCCTACCGGGACGCCGGGGGCCAGGGCACGCTCACCATCCAGGTGCACGTGTCCTGGGATCCCGACCAGGAGAAGGCGGTGGCCATCGCCCACGACCAGTGGCGCAGCAACGTGTTCCCGCCCCCGCTGTGCTGGGACCTCGACACCACACAGGCCTTCGACCAGGCCAGTGCGCACGTGAGCCCCGAGGCCGTGGGCCAGGCGGTGCGGATCTCCAGCGACCTCGGGCAGCACGCCGCCTGGATCGCCGAGTACGTGGACCTGGGCTTCGACCAGGTCTACCTGCACCACGTCGGGCAGGAGCAGACCGCGTTCCTGGATGCCTTCGGCGAGCACGTGCTGCCCCGGCTGGACGTGACCGCACCCGCCCCTGCCGTGGCCATCGACCCGCCCGGACCACCGGAGCCACGCCGCCCGGCGCAGCCGCCCGAGCCCGCCGTCCTGGACTGAGAGGAACCCGCATGCGGATCACCGACACCAGCGACCTGTGGTGGAAGAACGCCGTCGTCTACTGCCTGGACGTCGAGACCTACATGGACTGGGACGGCGACGGCTGCGGCGACTTCGCCGGCCTGGCGCAGCGGCTGGACCACCTCGCCGACCTCGGCGTCACCTGCATCTGGCTGATGCCCTTCTACCCGACCGCCGAGCGGGACGACGGCTACGACATCACCGACTTCTACGGCGTCGACCCGCGGCTGGGCACCCACGGTGACCTGGTGGACGTGCTCCGCACCGCCAAGGACCGCGGCATGCGGGTGATCGCCGACCTGGTCGTGAACCACACCTCGGCCAAGCACCCGTGGTTCCGCTCGGCACGGTCGTCGAAGGACTCGCCCTACCGCGACTTCTACGTCTGGCGCTCCGACCCGCCGCCGGACACCTCGGCGCAGGTGGTGTTCCCCGACCAGGAGGACAGCATCTGGCAGCTGGAGGAGAAGACGGGGGAGTGGTACCTGCACAAGTTCTACAAGGAGCAGCCCGACCTCAACGTGGCCAACCCGGCGGTCCGGGACGAGATCGCCAAGGTGATGGGCTTCTGGCTGCAGCTCGGCCTGGACGGCTTCCGGGTGGACGCCGTGCCGTTCCTGCTGGAGACCGCGGGCATCGACCAGGAGGCAGTCGAGGACTTCCAGGACCCGCACCGGTACCTGCGTGCGCTGCGGGCGGTGCTCGGCCGGCGGGCGGAGGCCGCGGTGCTGCTCGGCGAGGTGAACCTGCCCTACGAGCAGCAGCTGGACTTCTTCGGCGGGCCGGACGGCGACGAGCTGACCATGCAGTTCGACTTCAACGCGATGCAGGCGATGTACCTGTCGCTGGCCCGCTGCGACACCGCCCCGCTGGTCGGCGCGCTGGCCGCGCGCCCGGCGACCCACCCGGACTCGCAGTGGGGCACCTTCGTGCGCAACCACGACGAGCTCACCCTGGACAAGCTCAGCGAGGACGAGCGGGCCGAGGTCTTCGCCGCTTTCGGTCCCGAGGAGCGGATGCAGGTCTACGGCCGGGGTCTCACCCGCAGGCTGCCCCCGATGCTGTCCGGTGACCCGCGCCGGGTCCGGATGGTCTACAGCCTGATGTTCTCCCTGCCCGGCACCCCGGTGCTGTTCTACGGCGAGGAGATCGGCATGGGCGAGAGCCTGGCGGCCGAGGGGCGGCTCGCCGTCCGCACGCCCATGCAGTGGACCGCGGCGCCCAACGGCGGCTTCTCCACCGCCGCACCCGGCAAGCTCCCCGGTCCGGTGGTCGAGGGCGGTTTCGCGCCGGAGTTCGTCAACGTCGCCGACCAGCGCCGCGACCCGGACTCGCTGATGTCGTTCATGAAGCTGCTGATCCGGCGGTACCGCGAGTCGCCGGAGCTGGGCTGGGGCACGTTCCAGGTGCTCGACCAGCCGCACCCGCAGGTGCTCGCGCACCTGTCCAGCTGGGACGACGGGGCCCTGGTCGCGCTGCACAACCTCGGCGCCGAGCCCCGCACCGTGCCGCTGGTGCTGGAGAACTGCGGTGGCTCCCACCGGCTGGAGGACCTGCTCACCGTGGGGCCCGGCACCCCGGTGGGCGACGACGGCTCGGTCGAGCTCGCCCTGGAGGGCTACGGCTACCGGTGGCTGCGGATCGTGGCCCCGGACAGTCGCCGCCTGCTGTGACGGCCGCACGCACGGTGACCGCGTGCCGGGGGAGCGGGGTGCGAACCGGGGGAGACCGCGAACCACCGCCCGATCTCCCCGGCGGCGTCGGACCGTCGACCTAGCGTCGCGCCCGAGGTGATCGAGACATGAGCGACGAACGCGACACGACGACGACCGGCTTCGTCGACCGGGGTGCCCCGGCGGCGGGACCGGACCAGGCCGGTGCCACCGCGGTACCCGACCCGCGGGCCGAGGTGCGCACCGCGCCGCAGCCGACCGCGCCCGAGCCGGAGCCGGTCGACGGCCAGCCACCCGTGCCACCGGCAGCCGACCAGCCGGCGGGTGCGGCCCGGCCGGCCGGCCCGGCGCCGTCCACGGAGCAGCCCGAGGCCGACAGGCCGCCGACCGGGGCGCACCCCACGGTGCCGGTGCCGGTGCCGGTCCGGGTGCGGCCCCGGCCGCGGGTGCCCAACCGCGACCAGATGATCCGGATGGGGCCCTGGGCGCCGGTCGCCGGTGCCGTGCTCGGCCTGGTGCTCGGGGTGGTGGTGGTCCTGCTGCTCGCCTCGGCGGTGTCCAGCTTCGCGGAGCGGCTGTCGCTGGTCTTCGTCGTGCTGGGCATGACCCTGCTGGGCGCCGGCGGCACCCTGCTGGCCGACGAGGTGCGGCTGCTGCGGCGGGGCACCTCCGCGATCGAGGCGCGGTCCTCCGGGGCCGAGGCGATCGCCGGGCTGCTCAACGGGCTCACCCCGGCCCGGTTGCTCGTGCTGGCCAGTGCCTTCGTGCTGCTGCTCAGCGCGTACGTGACCACCCGGGGCTGATCCCCGGCGCCGGCCGGGCCCTGGTAGCGGGTGCCCGGCCGGCTGCTCACCCGAAGGCATCGATGCCGCTCAGCCAAAGGCGTCGATGCCGCTCAGCCAAAGGCGTCGATGCCGCTCAGCCAAAGGCGTCGATGCCGCTCAGCCAAAGGCGTCGATGCCAAGGTGCACGGCCAGCCCGACGCCGAGCAGGGCGATGCCGCGGCGCAACCCCTGCTGCGGCACCCGGCGCACGATCGCCGGGCCGAACCGGCCGCCGAGCAGGAAGCCGATCGCCAGGGGCAGCGCGGCCGGCCAGTCGACGTCGGCGAACACCGCGTAGCCCAGGGCGGCGACGGCGTTGGCCACGCCGAGCACCGCGTTCTTCAGGGCGTTGCTGCGGGGCATCCCCTCACCGGTGACCAGCAGGAACATCGCCAGCATCAGCACGCCGGCCGCGGCCCCGAAGAAGCCGCCGTAGATGGAGATGGCAAAGGTGCCCAGCACCAGCGCCCGGGAGTCCCGACGCGGGTGGGCCGCCTGCTCGGCGGCGCCCTCGGCGGCCAGCTCGCGGGCCGGCCGCTGCACGAGCATCGCCAGCGATGCCCCGGCGATCAGGAAGGGCACCAGCCGCTCGAACGCGGCCGGCGGCATCAGCAGCAGGAGCACCGCGCCGGCCACCCCACCCAGCACCGCGGCCGTGCACAGCCGCACCAGGCGGGGGCGCTGGCCGGTGAGCTCCACGCGGGAGGCGCTCACCGAGCCGACACCGCTGAGCACGAGCGCCACGGTGTTGGTGACGTTCGCCGTCACCGGCGGGAGCCCGGTGGCCAGCAGCGCCGGATAGCTGATCAGCGAGGCCAACCCGGCGATGCTGCCGATCAGCCCGGCCCCGAGCCCGGCGAGGACGAGCAGGGCGAACACGAGCACGCTCATCGGCTCAGGAGCACTCCGATGGCGACCAGCCCGAGCAGCACGATCGCCGCCCGCAGCACCGGCGGGGGCAGCCGTCGCCCGAAGGTGGACCCGACGTACCCGCCGGCGACGGAGCCGACGGCGACCAGCCCGACCGCGGGCCAGGAGATCCGGTCGCTGGCCACCAGCCCGTAGGTCAGTCCGGCCACGGCGTTGACGCAGCCGGCGAGCACGTTCTTCATGGCGTTGAGCCGCTGCAGGGACTCGGGTAGCAGCAGGCCGAAGATGCCGATCTGCAGCACGCCCTGACTGGCGGCGAAGTAGCCGCCGTAGGTGCCGGTGGCGTAGGCCCCGGCGAGGAGGCCGGCCAGCCGGCCGGGCCCGATGCGCAGCTGCTCGGGTTCGACCACGCCGTCCCGGGCGCGCTTGCGGGCCAGCGCACGCTGCAGGAACGGCTGGACGAGGACGAGCACCACGGCGAGACCGACCAGCGCCGGGACGATCGTCTCGAACGCCTCGGCCGGCAGGTTCAGCAGCAGGAAGGCGCCGGTCACGGCACCCAGCACCGAGGCGGGGATCAGCCGGACCAGCAGCGGTCGCTGGCCGCGCAGTTCCCGGCGGTAGCCGACGATCCCGGCGATGCTGCCGGTCACCAGGCCGATGGAGTTGGACACCGTCGCGGTCACCGGGGGCAGCCCGACCGTCAGCAGCACCGGGAAGGTGACCAGGGTCCCCGAGCCGACCACGGCGTTGATCCCGCCCGCCGCGAACCCGGCCGCGACCACCGCAACCATCTCCCAGATCGTCATGCGCGCATCGGGGGGAGGGTGCCACAGGTGCGGGATGTGAGCGGCGTCATGTCCGGTAGCGCGCCGCGCGTCAGGCGCGCACGACGTCGTCGTGGTGCGCGGCGGCGGCGCCGGAGACCTGCACCCGGTTCTTGCCGGCGGCCTTGGCGGCGTACATCGCCAGGTCGGCCTGCTGCAGCGTCTCGGTCCACGGCGTGCCCGGGACGACGCGCGCCGCGCCGACGCTGGCACCCACCTGGGCGGTGCCGTCGGCCAGCCGCACCGGGGCCGATGCCACGTCGACCAGCCGCCGGCCCAGCGCCCGCGCCTCCGCGGCGCCGGCGGCGTGCACCAGGACGGCGAACTCGTCGCCGCCCAGCCGCGCGCACAGCCCGGGCTCGCGCACCGTCCCGGCCAGCCGGGCGCCCACGGTGCGCAGCAGCTGGTCGCCGGCGGCGTGGCCCAGCCGGTCGTTGACCACCTTGCAGTCGTCGAGGTCCACGAAGAGCACCCACGGGTCGCCCGCCGGGCCCGGCCCGGCGGCCGCGAGCACGGCGGAGAAGGTGCTCCGGTTGGCCAGCCCGGTGAGCGCGTCGGTGCGGGCCTGCACCTCCAGCTCGCGGTGCGCGCTGGTGGCCCGGATGGCCAGGGCGACCTGGTTGAGCACCGACCGGACCGCGACGAGGCACTCGGTGCGGACCGCGCGGGCGCCGCCCAGCAGCAGGAAACGGTCTGCCTCGTCCGGTAGCGCGCTCGACCAGGTCGTCGGGACGGCGCAGGCGGGCCGGTCCGCTCGCCGGGGTGTGGGCATGTCGTCCCTCGTCCTGGGCCCGGCGCCGAACCTGCAACGAGCGGGTGGGTCAGGCCATCGCCAGGGGCCCGCCGCGAACTTGCGAGTGGTGGGGAGGCGATGGTCCTTCCTCAGTCCTTGCGGCCGGCGTCCACGAGGCGCAGGACGACGGCGCCCTCCTCGTCGGATGCCTCGAGGTCGACCTCGACGTCGAAGCCCCAGTCGTGGTCGCCGGCCGGGTCGTCCAGGATCTGCCGCACCCGCCACAGCCCCGGCTCGCTCTTGTCCACGATGAGCAGCGCCGGCCCGCGGGCGTCGGCGCCGGTGTTCAGCTCAGCGTGCTCGGCGAAGTAGGCCTGCACCACCTCGCCCCAGCGGTCGGCGTCCCAGCCGGCGACGGTGTCCAGCTCGCCGAGGTCGTACCAGCGGCGCCGGGCGATGAGCTCGACCCGCCGGAACAGCGCATTGCGGACCATCGCGGTGAACGCCCGCTCGTTCCCGGTGAGCGGCCGGGGCCGGGCCGGCACCGAGATCGGGGCGTCCAGCGGCTGGTCCGGGCTGGTCAGCTGCTCCCACTCGTCGAGCAGGCTGGAGTCGACCTGGCGCACCAGCTCGCCGAGCCACTCGACCAGGTCGGTGACCTCCTCGGTGCGGGCGTCGGCCGGCACGCCGGAGCGCAGCGCCTTGAACGCGTCGGAGAGGTACCGCAGCACCGCCCCCTCCGACCGGGTCAGGCCGTAGGTGTTGACCAGCTCCCGGAAGGTCATGGCGCGTTCCCACATGTCCCGCACCACGGACTTGGGCGACAGTTCCGCGTCGGCGACCCACGGATTGCCCGCGCGGTAGGTCTCGAAGGCGAACTCGAGCAGCTCGGCCAGCGGCTTGGGGTAGCTGATCTCCTCGAGCAGCTCCATCCGCTCGTCGTACTCGATGCCCTCGGCCTTCATCTGCGCCACGGCCTCGCCCTTGGCCTTGTTCAGCTGCGCGGCCAGGATCTGCCGCGGGTCGTCCAGCGTCGCCTCGATCACCGACACCACGTCGAGCGCAAACGCTCTGGGGTCCTGGGCGGACGACGCCGGGTCCAGCAGGCCGATCGCGGCCAGCGCGAAGGTGGACAGCGGCTGGTTGAGGGCGAAGTCCGGCGGCAGGTCGACGGTCAGCCGGTAGCGCCGGCCGTCCGGCTCCGGCTCGGCGAGCCGCTCGATGACGCCGGCGGCGAGCAGGCCGCGGGCGATGCCGATCGCCTCGCGGATGTGCCGGCGTTGCTTCGCGCGGGGCTCGTGGTTGTCGGTGAGCAGCGTGCGCAGGGCGGCGAACGGGTCACCCGGGCGGGCCAGGACGTTGAGCAGCATGCCGGTGGACACCCGGAAGTGGCTGGTCAGCGGCTCGGGTTCGGCGGTGACCAGCCGCTGCTGGGTCGATTCGCTCCAGGGCACCATGCCGTCGGGGGCCTTGCGGCGCACCAGCTTGCGGCGCTTCTTCGGGTCGTCGGCGACCTTCGCGAACTGCTTGAGGTTCTCCACCTCGTGCTCGGGGGCCTGCACCACCACGGTGCCGGCGGTGTCGTAGCCGGCCCGGCCGGCCCGGCCGGCGATCTGGTGGAACTCGCGGGCGTTGAGCAGCCGGGTGCGGGTGCCGTCGTACTTGCTCAGCGCGGAGAAGACGACGGTGCGGATCGGCACGTTGATCCCGACGCCCAGGGTGTCGGTGCCGCAGATGACCTTGAGCAGCCCGGCCTGGGCCAGCTGCTCGACCAGCCGCCGGTACTTGGGGAGCATCCCCGCGTGGTGCACGCCGATGCCGTGGCGCACCAGCCGGGACAGCGTCGTCCCGAAGGCGGAGGAGAACCGGAAGCCGCCGATCATGTCGGCGATCGCGGCCTTCTCCTCCTTGCTGCACACGTTGACGCTCATCAGCGCCTGCGCGCGCTCCAGCGCCGAGGCCTGGGTGAAGTGGACGACGTAGACCGGCGCCTGCCGGGTGTCCAACAGCTCGGCGATCGTCTCGTGCATCGGTGTCGTCGCGTAGTAGTGGTGCAGCGGCACCGGGCGCTCGGCGTTGGCCACCAGCGCGGTGGGCCGCCCGGTGCGCCGGGTGAGGTCCTCCCGCAGCGCGGTCATGTCGCCGAGGGTGGCGCTCATCAGCAGGAACTGGGCCTTCGGCAGCTCCAGCAGCGGCACCTGCCAGGCCCAGCCGCGGTCGGGGTCGCCGTAGAAGTGGAACTCGTCCATCACGACCAGGCCGATGTCGGCTCCCGCGCCCTCGCGCAGCGCGATGTTGGCCAGTACCTCGGCGGTGCAGGCGATGATCGGGGCGTCGGCGTTGACGCTGGCGTCGCCGGTGAGCATGCCGACGTTGGCCGCGCCGAAGACCCCGCACAGCGCGAAGAACTTCTCGCTCACCAGCGCCTTGATCGGCGCCGTGTAGAAGCTGACCCGGTCCGCGGCGAGCGCCGCGTACTGCGCGCCGGTCGCCACCAGCGACTTGCCCGACCCGGTCGGGGTGGCGAGAACGACGTTCGCCCCGCTGACCAACTCGATCAGGGCCTCTTCCTGCGCCGGGTACAGCACCGTGCCGGCGTCCTCGGCCCACTGGGCGAAGCGGGCGAAGACCGCGTCCGGGTCGTCGCCCAGGGCGAACAGGGCCGACAGGTCGTCCGGATCGGCGATCAACGCCGGGGCGCCCGGCGAGGGCAGCGCGGTGGCGGGGGCGTCGGCCGGGGTCGTGTCGGTGCCGGCGGGGGAGAGCGTCATCGTGGGACACAGCGTGCCCGATGCCGCAGACCTTCCCGCACGGTGTCAGCCGACGGGCGCCACCGGGCCGCGCATCGCCGTCCCGTCCGGGAGGACCATCCTGCCGCGGAGTTCCGATGCCCGGGTTCCGGGCGGCCCCAGCGGGGGTAGGCGGTGGGCGATGCGGCACCGGGCCGGCCCGTCGACCGGCCGGCCGCGTGAGCAGCGCGCGGGAGTGCCGCCCGTCCGACCACGCAGGAGGAATTCGTGTCTTCGCCCCGCCCCGAGTCCCAGCCCGACCAGCAGCAGACCCCGCCCGGCACCCTGGGCGCGATGGACCCCGAGCCCGACCACGGCGAGGCGAGCTACCGCGGATCGGGCAGGCTCGAGGGCAAGAAGGCCGTCATCACCGGCGGTGACAGCGGCATCGGCCGGGCGGTCGCCATCGCCTTCGCCCGCGAGGGCGCCGACGTCCTCATCTCCTACCTCGACGAGCACGAGGACGCCCGGGACACCGCCCGGTACGTGGAGGAGGCGGGCCGCACGTGCGTGCTGGTCCCCGGTGACCTGGCCGACCGCAGCCACGTCAATACGATCATCCCCAAGGCCGTGGAAGCGTTCGGCCGGGTCGATCTGCTGGTCAACAACGCGGCGTTCCAGATGAGCCACGACACCCTCGACGAGGTCTCCGACGACGAGTGGGACCACACCGTCGCGACCAACCTCACCGCCATGTTCGTGCTGTGCAAGGCCGCGGTCCCGCACATGCAGCCCGGTGCGTCGATCATCAACTCCTCGTCGGTGAACTCCGACAGCCCGAGCCCGCAGCTCGCGCCGTACGCGATGACCAAGGCCGGGATCGCGAACTTCACCGCGAGCCTGGCGCAGCTGCTGGCCGAGAAGGGGATCCGGGCCAACAGCGTGGCACCCGGCCCGGTGTGGACACCGCTGATCCCCGCCACGATGCCGGTGGAGAAGGTCGAGAGCTTCGGCCAGCAGAGCCCGATCGGTCGGGCCGCGCAGCCGGCCGAGCTCGCGCCGGTCTACGTGATGCTCGCCAGTGACGAGGCCAGCTACGTCTCCGGGGCCCGGGTGGCGGTCACCGGCGGACGGCCCATCCTCTGACCGCGTCGATGGCGGCCCGGTCGGCGGTGAGGGGGCACCGGTCGACCGGGCCTGCCCGGCCGGTGGGTCAGCGGGCGGTGCGGCTGCGGCGGTCGGCCGCCACGAAGGACACCGCGAGGGCCAGCGGGGCCAGGACGCCCAGCCCGGTGATCGCCAGGACGTCGTCGAGCCCGGCCGCGGTCCGCGAGGACAGCAGCGCCCAGCCCAGCGCGCCGAGCGGCAGGGTGACCAGCCCGGTGCCCAGCGCCGCCCGGATCCGGGCGTCCCGTCCGGCGTCCGAGGCGAGCACCCCGGCCAGCACGGCGGGCACCATCGGCATGAGGCAGCGGAGGACGAGGTCGCCGGGCGGCTGCCCGCTGCCGGCGGCGGCCGCCAGCGACAGCGCACCCGCCGACGAGACGACGGCGGCGCCGGTCACCAGCCCCCACCAGAGGCGGGCGGCGGCCGGGGAGCGGAACGTGTCGGCCGGCCGCACCAGCCGGCCGGCGGCCCAGACGCAGACCGTGGCACACAGCACGAGGAAGGTCAGCAGCGACTGCGGGACGTCCGGCAGGCCGCCGCTTCGGACCGGCAGCGGCCACGGCTGCCGGCCGAGCAGCGCGAGGAGGACGGTGAGCCCGGCACCGGCCACGACGAGCACCGGGAGGCGGTGGTGCCGGGCAGGTGGGGCTGCGGGCAACGGTGCTGCCGGTGCGGCCGGCGCTGCCGGGAGCACGTCCCGGCCGTCGTCGACGACGTGGTTGCCGGTGACCACGTAGAGGCGGGCGGGAACGTCCTGGGGCACCCGTCGAGCGTCACACCCGGTGAGCAGCGCAGCGACTTGCGGGGCGCCGGTTCACCGGACCGGGTGACACCTCCGGCGGGGCGACGGTCGAGAGGGGCTCCCTCCACCCGATCGGGTGCAGCTCCGGGGTCCGCTCACGCGGCGCCGCCGGGCGGGCGGCCCCACGATCAGCACGAGCGGGCGGTCCACGGACACAGAGGGGAAGCAGCGGCATGGTGTTCATCTGGGGTTGGGGCGGTGGGGGTCCGCGTCGACGGCGCGCCCGGCGCGGGTACGGACGCGGCTACGGGCGGGGGTACGGGCCGCCGCCGGGCTACGGGTACGGCCGCCGGCGCAACGATTCCTGCCTGCGCGACCTGTTGTTCCTCAACACCGGCTGCTGCCTGGCCAACGCGATCGGCTGCAGCGCCGACCTGATGCTGGTGGCGCCCACCACGGCCCGGCAGGTGCGCGCGGCGGGGACCGGCGGCGGCCGGGTGCGCGACCGGCTGATCGCCGCGGTGCGGGTCTACCAGCGCGAGGTGAGCCCGCGCCGGCGGCCGTGCTGCCACTTCACGCCGACCTGCTCGGCGTACGCCGTCGAGGCGCTGGAGACGCACGGCGCCCGGCGCGGGAGTTGGCTCACCGTGCGGCGGCTGCTGCGCTGCCGGCCCGGTGCCGTCGGCGGCGCCGATCCGGTGGCCGCCTGAGCCGGCCGCTCAGCGGCGGGCGCGGGTGATCAGGACCGCGACGACGAGTGGCAGGGCCCCGAAGACGGTCGCGGTGTAGAGGCCGCCGGCCAGGGTCGCGGCGGGGGTGTCGGCCTGCGACGCGAGCGCCCACCCCAGGCCGAGCATCGGCAGCGTGACCAGGCCGGTCCCGATCGTCGCCCGGAGGTGCACGCCGCGACCGTGCCGGCGGGCGACCAGGCCGACGACCAGCGCGGGGACGAAGGTGAACAGCCAGTCGAAGATCGGGATGATGCCGCCGGTGCCGGCCAGCGCGGCGAAGTAGAGGTCGTTCCAGGTCTGGGCGAGGACGGACGCCACCACCATGACCCACCAGGTCGCGGCCACCGCGGGTGACCCCAGCGTCCGGGGCCGGACCAGGACGGCGGCGATCACCAGGCTGACCACGCCGACCGCGATGACCATGCCGAGCAGGGACGGCGCGACGTCGGCGACCTGCCACCCGGAGGTGGTGCGGGTGGGCAGCGGCCAGTCGAGCGCGCCGACCAGGCAGGCCGCCGCGGTGAGCGCGACGGCGACGCCGGCGAGCAGGGCGGGTGACCGCCAGGAGGCCGTCGGCCGCTCGAGGGTGGTCATGCGGCGGAGCGTGCCAGCCCAGCGCCGGCCGTGGCGCGGTGCCACGCGTGGGCGGCCCCGGCGTCGGAGACACTGTGCGGCATGCCCGGGGACGACGCGTTCGGTGACCTGCCGGTCACGGCTGCCTTCGTGGTCCCGGCGTCGGCGCTGTCGTGGCGGTTCTCCCGCTCGTCCGGCCCGGGCGGGCAGGGGGTCAACACCGCTGACTCCCGGGTGGAGCTGTCGGTGTCCCCGCTGGAGATCCCCGCGCTGAGCGACGCGCAACGGGGCCGGTTGGCGCAGCGGCTCGGCGACCGGCTGGTCGGCGGCGTGCTGACCATCGCGGCCAGCGAGCACCGGGCGCAGCTGCGCAACCGGGAGGCCGCGCGCGCCCGGCTGGCCGCCGTCCTGCGGGCTGCCCTCGCGCCGCCTGCACCGGCCCGGCGGAAGACGAAGCCCACCCGCGGCTCGCAGGAGCGGCGGATCCAGGCCAAGAAGCAGCGCAGCCAGCTCAAGAAGCAGCGCGGCGGCTGGGACTGAGCGAACGGCCCGGCGTGGATCGACCGCCGGCAGCCGTCAGGTGCGACGGCGCACCAGGCGGCTGCCGACGAACACCCCGGCCAGCGCCCAGAAGGCCCCGGCGCCCACGCCGGCCAGCACGACCCCGGGCGGTTACCGGTCCGGGGCGCCACCCGGGCACGTACGTGTCGGGCCGGTCTCCGGTACCGCACGTCCGCGCCGGACCACTGTGCGACCGTCGGAACGTGACTTTGACGCGGGCGCAGCGGCAGGGAAACGGCGCGGCAGCAGTCTCGTCGACGTGTCCGCAGCCGTCCCCACCTCCCATCCGGCCACCGGCACGCGCACCACCCGGACGCACTGCCCGTACTGCTCCCTGCAGTGCGGCGTCACCATGACCGCCGGCGACCGGCCCGCCACCCTGGTCCCGGCCGACTTCCCGGTGAACAACGGCGGGCTGTGCTCCAAGGGCTGGTCCGCGCCCGAGCTGCTCGACCACCCCGAGCGGCTCACCCGGCCGCTGGTGCGCGCCCGGCCCGACGACCGCACCAGCCCGCTGGTCGAGGCCACCTGGGACGTCGCCCTCGACCGGGTGGTCGAGGCGATCACCCGCACCCAGCAGCGGCACGGCCGCGACGCCGTCGGCTGCTTCGGCGGCGGCGGGCTGACCAACGAGCAGGCCTACCAGTTCGGCAAGTTCGCCCGGGTCGCGCTGCGCACCAGCGCGATCGACTACAACGGCCGGTTCTGCATGTCCTCGGCCGCCGGCGCCGCGAATCGTGCGTTCGGGCTGGACCGCGGCCTGCCGTTTCCGCTGGCCGACCTCGCCGAGGCCGACGTCGTCGTGCTGGTCGGCAGCAACCCGGCCGACACCATGCCCCCGGCGATGCAGTACTTCGACGCCGGCCGGGAGCGCGGCGCCCAGCTCATCGTCATCGACCCGCGGCGCACCAGCACCGCCCGCAACGCGAGCCTGCACGTGCAGCCGCTGCCGGGTACCGACCTGGCGCTCGCCAACGGACTGCTGCACATCGCGCTGGCCGAAAGTCTGGTCGACACCGGCTACGTCGCTGCTCGCACCACCGGCTTCGACGACGTCCGGGCCGGGGTCGCCGGCTACTGGCCCGACCGGGTCGAGCGGCTGACCGGCGTGCCGGTCGAGCAGCAGCGCCGCATCGTCTTCGCCCTGGCCCGCGGGAAGCGCGCGATCATCCTCACCGCCCGCGGCGCCGAGCAGCACCGCAGCGGCACCGATACCGCCCAGGCCTGGATCAACCTCGCCCTGGCCCTCGGGCTGCCCGGCCGCGCGGGCAGCGGCTGGGGCACCGTCACCGGTCAGGGCAACGGGCAGGGCGGCCGCGAGCACGGGCAGAAGGCCGACCAGCTGCCCGGCTACCGCTCGATCACCGACCCGGCGGCCCGCGCCCACGTGGCCGCTGTCTGGGGCGTGCACCCCGACTCCCTCCCCACCGCCGGCCGGTCGGCGTTCGAGATGCTCGACCGGCTCGGCACCGACGGCGGCGTCCGGGCGATGCTCGTGCTCGCCGCCAACATCGCCGTCTCCGCCCCGGACGTCCGGCGGGTGATCAGCCGGCTACGCGACCTCGACTTCCTCGCCGTCAGCGACTTCTTCCTCTCCGAGACCGCAGAGCTCGCCGACGTCGTCCTGCCCAGCGCCATGTGGGCGGAGGAGGACGGCACGATGACCAACCTCGAGGGCCGGGTGATCCGGCGCCGCCGCGCGATGGACCCGCCCGAGCAGGTCCGTGACGACCTGCAGCTGCTGGCCGAACTGGCCGCCCGGCTCGGGTGCGGCTCGTCGTTCAGCGGCGATCCGGAGACGGTGTTCGCCGAGCTCGGCCGGGCCAGCGCCGGCGGGACGGCGGACTACTCCGGCATCAGCTACCGCCGCATCGACGATGAGCAGGGCGTCTTCTGGCCCTGCCCGGCCCCCGAGCACCCCGGCACCCCGCGGCTGTTCGCCGACCGCTTCCCCACCCCGGACGGGCGGGCCCGGTTCCTGCGGGTCGGGCACGTCGCCGCCGCCGAGGTGCCGGACGCCGAGTACCCCTACGTGCTCACCACCGGCCGGGTGCTCGCCCAGTACCAGTCCGGCGCGCAGACCCGGCGGTCCCGCAGCCTGCGGTTGATCGCGCCCACCCCGCGCGCCGAGCTGCACCCCGACCTGGCCCGCACCCTCGGCATCGGCCAGGGCGACCTGGTCGAGCTGTCCACCCGCCGCGGCCGGGCCCGGTTCGCAGCGTGGGTCACCGACAGCATCCGGCCCGACGTCGTCTTCGCGCCCTTCCACTGGGGCGGCGGATCCAGCGCCAACGCCCTGACCGATCCCGCGCTCGACCCGGTCAGCCGGATGCCGGCCTTCAAGGTCTGCGCGGTCGCGGTCAGCCGGGTCGGTGGCCCCGAGGAACGCATGCCCGATCCCGAGGCCCAACCGCGGACCCGCCCCCACCAGCCCACGCCCACCACGAGCCCCCGCCCCCCGTCCCGGAGGAGGACCACCAGCGTGACGAGCACCCCGCGCTTCCTGCACGGCGTCCACCCGATCACCGGGGAGGGCCTGGCCGAGCCCGGCCCGATCGACCCCACCCTGCGCTACACGGTGCCCGCCGGCGCCAGCGCCCAGGCGCTGTACTTCCGCGGCGGCAACTCCACCGGCGAGCTGGTCTACGTCCTGCTGGTGCGCGACGGCGAGCCGATGCGCTGGTTCCCGATCGGCGCCAGGAGCGACGTGCACGTGCCGCTGCGGGTGGTCGAGGACCTGCCCGGCGGCACCGTCATCGAGCTGCACGCCGCGGCGCCCGAGGGCGTCACCGGCGAGCTCGTGATCGACCTGGGGCTGGTGGAGTTCTGATGGCCCGGACCGGAACCCACCCCGTCCTGGGCGGGCGGCTGGCGGGCCTGACCTCCCTCCGGCTCGCCGACAACGACTCGCTGGATGCCACGGACCCGCGCGGCCGGCTCGTCGTGGTCGGCAACGGCATGGCCGGCGCCCGCTTCGTCGAGGAGGTGCTCGGGCGCGGCGGCGGCGACCAGTTCCGGATCACCGTGTTCGGCGAGGAGCTCCACGGCAACTACAACCGGATCATGCTGTCCCCGGTGCTCGCCGGTGAGGAGCACGAGGACGGCATCGTGCTCAACAGCCACGACTGGTACGCCGACAACCGGGTGACCCTGCGCGCCGGCATCCGGGTCGAGCGCATCGACACCGCCGCCAAGCAGGTCCTCGCCGCCGACGGCTCGATCACCCCCTACGACCACCTGGTGCTCGCCACCGGCAGCCGCTCGTTCATCCCGCCGATGGCCGGCATCCGGGACGCCGACGGCGGCCTGCTGCCCGGCGTCCTCGGGTTCCGCACCATCGACGAGACCCGGGCGCTGCTCGCCGCCGCCGCGGTGCACCAGCGGGCCGTGGTGCTGGGCGGGGGGCTGCTGGGCCTGGAGGCGGCCCGCGCCCTGCAGGCGCACGGGATGCAGGTGGAGCTGGTCCACGCCGCGCCACACCTGATGAACGCCCAGCTGGACGCGGAGGCCGGCGCGATCCTCAAGCGCAGCGTCGAGTCGCTCGGCATCACCGTGCACCTCGACGTCCTGGCGTCGGAGGTGGCCGGGCCGGGCCGGATGCGCGGCGTCGTCCTCGCCGACGGCCGGCGGATCGACGCCGACCTGCTGGTCGTCGCCGCCGGCGTGCGGGCCAACACCGACGTCGCCGTGCTGTCCGGTCTGGAGGTCCAGCGGGCGGTCGTCGTGGACGACCAGCTGCGCACCGACGACCCGGACGTCTACGCCATCGGGGAGTGCGCACAGCACCGCGGCGAGGTCTACGGCCTGGTGGCCCCGGCGTGGGAGCACGCCCGGGTGCTCGCCGACGTGCTCACCGGCACCGACCCGACGGCGGAATACCACGGCAGCCGGACGGCGACCAAGCTCAAGGTCGCCGGGGTCGACGTGGCCGTCATGGGGATCAGCGCGCCCGAGCGGGACGACGACGAGTTCCTGGTGATCTCCGAGCCGCGGCGCGGCGTGCACCTGTCGGTGGTCGTCCGGGACGACCGGCTGGTGGGCGCCACACTGCTCGGCGACACCCGCAAGGTCGCCGCCCTGGCCCAGGCGTTCGACCGCGGCAGCCCGCTGCCCGAGGAGCGGATCCGGCTGCTGGTCGACCTCTCCGACGGCAAGGCCGACGTCGGCGTCGCCGAGCTGCCCGGCGACTCGCAGGTCTGCAACTGCAACGGCGTCTCCAAGCAGGGCATCTGCGACGCCGTCGCCGGGGGCTGCGGCAGCGTCGGCGCCGTGATGGACCGGACCCGGGCCGGCAAGGGCTGCGGGTCGTGCAAGGGCCTGGTCAAGCAGATCGTCGAGTGGGCCGCCGACGGCGACGTCGCCGAGGACGCCTCGGCCGGCTGGTACGTGCCGGGCATCCCGCTGGCCAAGCCCGCCCTGATGGCCGCCATCCGGGAGCAGGACCTGCGCAGCGTCTCCGCCGTGTTCGCCGCGCTGGCCCCCGGCGGTGGCGAGGATGCGAAGTCGAAGATGGGCCTGACGTCGCTGCTGAAGCTGGTCTGGGGCGTCGACTTCCTCCCGGAGAAGGACGGGGAGTTCATCAACGACCGGGTGCACGGCAACATCCAGCGCGACGGCACGTTCTCCGTCGTCCCCCAGATCAAGGGTGGGGTCACCACCCCGGCCCAGCTGCGCAGGATCGCCGACGTGGCCGAGAAGTTCGAGGTCCCGATGGTCAAGATCACCGGCGGGCAGCGGATCGACCTGCTCGGGGTGCGCAAGGAGGACCTGCCGGCGATGTGGAACGACCTCGGCATGCCCTCGGGCTACGCCTACGGCAAGAGCTTCCGCACCGTGAAGACGTGCGTCGGCTCCGACTTCTGCCGGTTCGGCCTGGGCGACTCCACCCGGCTGGGGGTCGACCTGGAGACCCGGTTCCAGGGCATCGAGAGCCCGGCGAAGCTCAAGATGGCCGTCGTCGGGTGCCCGCGCAACTGCGCGGAGGCCTACGTCAAGGACGTCGGCGTGGTGGCGGTGGGCAACGGCAGGTGGGAGGTCTACGTCGGCGGCGCCGCCGGGGCGACCATCCGCAAGGGCGACCTGCTGGCCACCGTCGACTCCCCGGCGGCGGTCATCGAGCTGACCGGCCGGTTCCTGCAGCACTACCGGGAGAACGCCAACTGGCTGGAGCGCACCTACGACTTCGTGCCCCGGATCGGGCTGGAGAGGATCAGGCAGGTGCTGCTGGCGGACAGCGAGGGCAGCTGCGCCGACCTCGACGCCCGGATGCAGCGCTCGATCGACGCCTACACCGATCCCTGGGGCCAGGACGGGAAGCAACCGGCCACCCCGGGCCAGTTCCGCACGTCGCTGCCGCTGATCGCCCTGCCGCAGGTGCCGGTCCGATGAGCCTCACCGGCGTCGCCACCAGCACACGCGCGGCCTACACGGTGGGCCGGGTCGAGGACGTCCCGCCCGGGGAGGGCCGGGCGTTCGTCGCCGGGAACGTCCAGGTGGCGGTCTTCCGGCTGCGCGACGGATCGCTGCACGCCACCCAGGCGGCCTGCCCGCACGCCGGGGGGCCGCTGGCCGACGGGCAGACCGACCTCGACGTGCTGGTCTGCCCGCTGCACCTCTACGCCTACCGGTGGTCCGACGGTGGCTCGAGCGCCGGCCTCCGGGCGGTTCGGACCTACCCGGTCCGCGACGTCGACGGCGACCTCGTCGTCGACGTCTGAAGGACCCTCCTGCCCCCCACCACTCGCAGGCTCGCGGCGGGACCCTGCAGGAGGGCCGAAGCGGGAGGGTCCTTCAGGGGTGCATGCGGGCGCCCTTCGTGACCTTGTCGACGGCGTTCTTCGGCCCGTGCACCGCCAGCCCGACCAGGTCCAGGTCAGCCCCGGACACCGTGCGCACCGCGGCCCGGTTCTGCACGTCCCCCGGGGTGCTGAACAGCTCCGCGGTGAAGACGGCGGGGGTCAGGGCCCGCTCCAGCGCGCGGGTGCGCGCGGCGCCGAGCAGCTCAGCCGACCCGGCGAGCACGAGCACCGGCTGGCGCAGCATCGGCAGGTACCCGGTGCCGTCGGCGTCCTCGTACGGCTCACCGACCAGCCCGGACCCGGTGGCGGTGATGCCGCTGACCAGGAACGCGGTCACGTTGAGCGCCTGCCAGGGGGCGAGGTCCTCGCGCAGCAGGACGGCGATCTTGGTGGCCCAGCGGGGCGGCTCGTCGGGGGTGTCCATGCGGTCAGCATCGCGTCCGGTGGACGGCGGGTCTTGTACGTTCCTGACGTGCCCGAGGTCATGGCGTGGCGGCCGGAGGTCCCGGGTCTGACCGAGGTCCTCCACGCGCACTTCACCGACCACGTCTACCCCGCGCACACGCACGAGGCCTGGACGTTGCTGCTCGTCGATGACGGCGCGGTCCGCTACGACCTGGATCGGCAGGCGCACGGCGCCTCCCCGGCGGCGGTGACCCTGCTGCCCCCGGGGGTGCCGCACGACGGGCGCTCGCAGTTCCCGGGCGGCTTCCGCAAGCGGGTGCTGTACCTGGAACCGGGGACGCTGGGGACCGACCGCATCGGCACGGCTGTCGACCGGCCCACGTTCGCCGACCCGGTGCTCCGGGCCCGGGTCTCCCAGCTGCACGGGGCGCTGCGGCCGCACACCGATGAGCTGGAGGCGGAGTGCCGGCTGGCGTTCGTGCTGGAGCGACTGCGTCAGCATCTGGACCGCGTCGTCGGGCCCGGGGCCGCCGTCCGGGACGACCGGCTGGCCGACCGGCTGCGGGAGCGGCTCGACGCCCGGGTCGCCGAGGGCCTGTCGCTCGACGCGGCGGCGGCGCACTTCGGGGTGCGCCCCACCCATCTGGTGCGGGCGTTCACCCGCCGGTACGGGCTGCCGCCGCACCGCTACCTCACCGGCCGGCGGGTCGACCGCGCGCGGCGGCTGCTGCTCGACGGCATGGCCCCGGCGGAGGTGGCGATCGCGGTCGGCTTCTACGACCAGGCGCACCTCACCCGGCACTTCCGCCGGATGCTGGCGACGACGCCCGCGGCCTACGCGCGCTCGGCGGCGTAGCGGTCAGGGCGCCGGGACGGCGACGGTCGCCGTCATCGGCCCGCCGCACTCCTCGGACCCGCCGGTCCGGACCCACTCCAGGTCGCTGTCCACCCTGGCGAGCACGGCGCCGTCCGCGCCGAGCACCGTGACCACGGCGGAGTCCGGGCGGCGCGAGCCGAACGGGACGCCCCTGCTCTCCGGGCCGGCAGAGGTCGCCGAGGGGGCCGGCTCGCCGGTGCCCTCCTCCCGCAGCGCGATGGGCGGGCAGGCCGGGGAGCAGGCGATCTCCACCTCACCCACCGGGGTGCCCGTCCAGTCCCCGGTCAGTTCGGCCCGCACCTCGGAGCCCCAGCCGATGGCCGGGCAGACCGTGCCGCCGCCCTGACCGCAGGCCGAAAAGAGCAGGACGAGCAGCCCGGCGGCGATCGGCGCCAGGTGCCGGGTGAGCGGGCGCTCCCGGCTCGGCGGACGTGGACAGGTCACCATGCGGGGCGCGTCAGGACGGCGGCAGCAGCCCGAGGTCGGCCAGCGCGGCGGTGACGTCGTCCTCCCGGACGAAGTCCAGCGCGAGCAGCCGATGCACCAGCACGCCGCGCCGGGTCAGCCGCAGGTCGGCCGGGCGCAGCTTCGGCAGCACCGCGCCACCCGGACGCGGCACGGCGGGCGGCGGGTCGAGCAGGCCGGCCCGCTGCAGGTCCGCCACGTCCTCCCGGGCACCCCAGGCGGTCCAGCCGCGCGGCTCGTCGTCCAGCGGGGTCAGCGGCAGCGGAGCACGCTCGCGCCGTCCGACGGCGGCCAGCAGGGCCAGCTGCCGCCAGCTGCACGCCTCGCCCAGCCGTAGGGCCCGGGCGGCCAGGGCCGCGTCGAGGTCAGGGGAGACCACCAGCTCGGCGAACAGGTAGCCCAGGTGCCGGATGCGCCGCTCCTCCGCTGACCGCCGGGCGGCGGCGACCACGCCCTCGAGCACCTCCCGGGCCACGATCCGCCCACCGGCCTGCTCGGTGAAGAAGCCGTCGGTGCGCACCCGGCGCTCGGTGCGGGACACCAGCACGCTGTGCTCGACGGCGAACGCCAGAGCGGCGCCGGCCCGCGCGCGCTCCCGGGCCGGCAACCGGCCGCCGGCCAGGTCGTCGGTGGCGGCCCGCAGCGTGGCTGCCAGCCGGTCGTCGATCTGGACGACCGCCTCGCCGGGGGCGAAGACGATGCCCGCCGCCGCCCGGGTCATCGACCCGGCGATCGTCGCGCCGGCCTCCACCAGGTCCCGGCCCGGGGCCACCCCGTCCTGCGTTGCGCTGTCCACGACGGTGATCATGACCGCTGCGGAGGAGGGCTGCACGCGCCACCCGGCGGTTCCTCACCACAGCGGGGCAGCGACGGTGAGCACAACGGAACACACGGTCATCCCGGCGCAACCGCCGGGGAACGCCGACCCGGGACCGTCGTCCCATGGCCTCAACTACCGGTGCCCGCACCACTGCGTTGCCGCCGAGCACCTCGACGCCGGTCCGGCGCGGGAGTCACTGGATCGACGACTGGCGCCCCGAGGACCCCCGGTTCTGGCAGCAGAGCGGCAAGCGGGTCGCCCGCCGGAACCTCTTCTTCTCCGTCTTCTCCGAGCACATCGGCTTCTCCGTCTGGAGCCTGTGGTCAGTGATGGTGCTGTTCCTGCCCGAGGCGGCCTTCGGCATCGACCCGGCGGGCAAGTTCCTGCTCACCACCCTGCCGACGGCGCTCGGTTCGCTCGTCCGGCTGCCCTACACCTTCGCCGTCGCGAGGTTCGGCGGCCGCAACTGGACGATCATCAGCGCGGCGCTGCTGCTGGTCCCGACCATCGCCACGGCGATCGTGCTGGAGCCCGGGGTCTCGTTCACCACGCTGCTGGCGGTCTCCTGCCTGGCCGGGGTCGGTGGCGGCAACTTCGCCAGCTCGATGACCAACATCAACGCCTTCTACCCCCAGCACCTCAAGGGCTGGGCGCTGGGGCTCAACGCCGGCGGCGGCAACCTGGGCGTGCCGGTCATCCAGCTCCTCGGGCTGCTGGTCCTGGCCACCGCCGGGGTCGAGCACCCGCGGATCGTGCTGCTGGTCTACGTCCCGTTCATCGTGGTCGCCGCCGTCGGTGCGGCGCTGCTGATGGACAACCTGACGGCGGTGACGAACCAGCAGCGGGCCATGCGCGACGCCGCCCGGGACCGGCACACCTGGACCATGTCCTTCCTCTACATCGGCACGTTCGGGTCGTTCATCGGGTTCGGTTTCGCGTTCGGCCAGGTGCTGCAGAACCAGTTCGCCGACTCCTTCGCCACTCCGCTGGCGGCTGCCTCGCTGACCTGGCTCGGGCCGCTCCTGGGTTCGTTGATCCGGCCGCTCGGCGGCTCGCTGGCCGACCGGTTCGGCGGCGCGCGGATCACCTGCTACAACTTCGTGGCGATGGCCGGAGGCGCCGCGGTGGTGCTGACCGCGAGCCGGGTGGGGTCGCTGCCGCTCTTCCTCGTCGGGTTCGTGCTGCTGTTCGTCTTCAGCGGGCTCGGCAACGGGTCCACCTACAAGATGATCCCGGCGATCTTCCGCACCAAGGCGCAGCTGGAGGTCGCGGCCGGCGGCGACACCGTCGTCGCCGACCGCCGGGCGCTGCAGCTGTCCGGCGCGCTGATCGGCATCGCCGGCGCGGTCGGCGCCTTCGGCGGGGTGCTGGTGAACCTGGCCTTCCGCCAGTCGTTCCTCAGCACCGGCAGCGGCGACGGCGCCTACCTCGCCTTCCTCGCCTTCTACGCGGCGTGCTTCGTCGTCACCTGGGTGGTCTACCTGCGCCCCGGAACCCCCATGAAGGGCGTCTGAAGAAGGACCCCGCTGCCCCCCACCACTCGCAAGCTCGCGGCGGGACCCTGCAGCGGGGCCGTTCGGGCGCTACACCGCCAGGCGGTAGCCGCGCTTGACCACGGTCTCGACCACCGGCGCGCCCAGTGCGGCCCGCAGCCGGGTCACCGCCATCTCCACGGCGTGCGCGTCACCACCGCCGGACAGCTCGCCGAGCAGGTCCGGGCGGGACACCACCACGCCGGGGCGGCGGGCCAGTGCCCGCAGCACCGCCATCGGGCCGGGCGCCAGCTCGACGAGCTGCCCGTCGAGCACCGCGGCGTGCCCTCGCACCTGCAGCGTGTGGTCGCCGCAGGTGAGCACCGGGGCCCGCTCGGGCACCCGGGCGACCACCTCCCGGGCCAGGGCGCCCAGCCGGGCCCGCTCGGGCTGCACGGTCGCGATGCCGGCGGCCTCCAGCGGCGCGGCCGTCACCGGCCCGACGCACACCGGCAGCACCGCGTCGGCGAACGCGCCGAGCACCGCCGCCTGCACGCCCTCCTCGGCGGCCACCTGCAGCAGGCTGGCCGCTGCCGGGGCGCTGGTGAAGGTGACCGCGTCCACGCCGCGCGCGGCGATCGCGGCGACCAGCCGGCGCAGCGGCGCGGTGTCCTCCGGCAGCACCCAGCGGTAGACCGGGACCTGGATGACCTCCGCGCCGGCATCGCGGAGGCCGGCCACGAGCTCCGGCAGCGGGTCGCCGTGCAGCTGGACGGCGATCCGCCGGCCCGGCAGCGGGCCCTCGGCGCCGGACAGCAGGTGGGCCAGCACCTCCGCCGAGCTCTCCGAGGCCGGCGACCACGCATCGACCAGGCCGGCGCCCCGGATGGCGCCGCGCGCCTTGGGCCCGCGGGCCAGCACCCGGGCCGGGCGCAGGTGCTCACGGACGGGCAGGTCCCAGGCCTCGGCGGCTTCGAGCCAGCCACGGAAACCCACCCCGGTGGTGGCCACCACCAGGTCGACCGGTGCGGCGAGCACCTCGCGGGTCGCCGAGACCAGGTCGGTGTCGTCGGACAGCGGCACGATGCGGATGGCCGGGGCGTACAGCACCCGTGCGCCGCGGCGGTCCAGCAGCGCACCCAGCTCCTCGCTGCGGCGGGCCGCGGTGACCGCGACGGTGTAGCCGGCCAGCGGCGGCGGCTCCGCGGCCGGTGCGTCGTCCGTGGCGCGGTCGGGCGGGTTGTCGGTCACCCCGCCATGGTGCGGGTTCGGTGTTCCAGCCGTGTGACGTGGTGGTCCGCCGGTCGGTGACCGGCGGCACCCCGCCGGAACGGCTGCCGGCTCAGCGGACGGCGGCGGTCCAGGTGGGGACCGGGCCGGCGCTGCCCAGCACGGCGCCGCGGCTGGCCAGCAGCCGCAGGTGGGCGTCGGTCTCGGTGACGGCGAAGATCCGCATCCGCCGCTCGTAGGACGACCAGGGGCGGGACCAGGTCAGGTGCGCCGCCAGCTCCCACGGAGTGCTGTGCGGGTGCGCGCGGACGGCGGTCAGCAACTCGGCCAGCCGCTGCTCGTGGTGGGCGGTGAGCTGGTCGACCCGGTCGGCCAGGCCGGTGAAGCGCCACTCGTGCGCCGGCAGCACCTCGGTCGACCCCGTCTCGCGGACGCCGGCCAGGGAGTCGAGGAACGAGCGCAGCGGGTCGGCCAGCCCGTCGACGGTCGTGGAGATGTTCGGCGTGATCCGGGGGAGCACGTGGTCGCCGGAGAAGAACAGGCCGGTGCGCTCCTCCGCGAAACACAGGTGGCCGGGCGTGTGACCGGGGGTGTGCACCGCACGCAGCTGCCAGCCGGGCAGGTCGGCCAGGTCGCCGTGGTCCAGCAGCCGGTCGGGCACGGCAGCCCGCAGGTAGCGGGCCATTCCTTCGGCCGGGCCGACATCGGCGACCGCCTCGGCCCGGTCGGCACCCAGGCCGACGAGGAACTCGACCTCGGCGGCAACCGACGTCTCGACGTCCCGGCGGTTCGAGCCGGCCACCAGTTCGGCGTCGGCCGGGTGCATGGCGATCCACGCGCCGGAGCGCTGGCGAACCCGGTTGGCCAGGCCGAGGTGGTCGAAGTGCATGTGGGTGACGAGCACGCCGCGGACGTCGTCGATGGAGGCGCCGATCCCGGCCAACCCGCCGGTCAGCGCCGCCCAGCTCTCGTCGCTCTCCCAGCCGGTGTCGATGAGCCCGATCCCGCCCGGGACGGCGAGGGCGTACACCGACACGTAGCGCAGCGGGCTGTTCGGGATGGGCACCGGGATCGACCAGAGGTCCGGGCGCAGCTGCTCGACCGGGGGAAGGGTCCGGTGCTGCCAGGCCTGGTGCTGTTCGGTGCCGGTGACGTCCACGTGGGGGCACTCTGCCAGCGGCACGGTGCACCATGGAGGGGTGCCCGTCGAACCAGCCCCCCGTCCGGTGTCGGCCGTACCCCATCGGCTGCGGCTGATCTGCGTGCTCGCGGCCGCCGCCATCGTGGCCGTCATGACCGTGGTCGCCGTCCTGCTCACGTCCTCGACCACCGGTGTGGTGGCCTTCCAGACCGCCGACCAGGTGGCCATGGTCCTGCTCGGCCTGGCACTGGGCGGTGGGGTGCTGCTGATGGCCCGCCCGCGGGTCGATGCCGATGCCACGCGCATCCGGGTACGGAACGTGCTGGCCACCCACGAGCTGCCCTGGTCGGTGGTGCGCGCGGTGCGGTTCGACCGGCACTCGCCGTGGGCGTCGCTGCTGCTCAGCAACGGCGACGAGCTCTCCGTGCTGGCCGTGCAGGCGGCCGACAAGGGGCGGGCGGTCGACGCCGTCGAGGGGCTGCGGGCCCTGCTCGCGGTCAACACCCCGGCCGACGACCCGGCGTCGAGGACACCGCTGCTCTACGAGTGAGGCACCCCGGGACCCGGGAATGACGGCGACCCCCGCGGCGCTGTAGCATTGGCGTGCCTCCCCCGCTACATCGAGGCGCGCGAACCAACGGTGACCCCGCCCCGGGTCGCCGACCAAGAGGAGCCCGCTCCCACCTGGTGCCGTCGAGGCAGCCAGGTCCCCGGATCGCAGAGACGGCTCCGGCCGCCCTCTGTGGCTGCACGTGTCGCTCCCGACATGTGCGGCCTGCCGGCGAGTGGGCCCCGTGAGCAATCGCTCACGGGGCCTTTGCTCGTCCTCGACCCGGGCCGGGCCGCTGACTCCTCACCGCAGGCAGCAGAGGAGAGGCCATCACCGAGCCCCGCATCAACGACCGCATCCGAGTCCCCGAGGTCCGCCTGGTCGGACCCGAGGGTGAGCAGGTCGGCATCGTGCCGATCGGCGAAGCGCTGCGCCTGGCCCAGGATTCCGAGCTCGACCTCGTCGAGGTCGCGCCCATGGCCCGGCCGCCCGTCGTCAAGCTCATGGACTACGGGAAGTTCAAGTACGAAGCCGCCCAGAAGGCCCGCGAGGCCCGGCGGAACCAGGCGCTCACCGTCATCAAGGAGATGCGGCTGCGCCTGAAGATCGACCCGCACGACTACGAGACCAAGAAGGGCCACGTCGAGCGCTTCCTCAAGGGCGGCGACAAGGTCAAGATCACCGTGATGTTCCGCGGTCGCGAGCAGTCCCGCCCCGAGATGGGCTACCGGCTGCTGCAGCGCCTCGCGGGCGACGTGGCCGACCTGGGGACGGTGGAGTCCAACCCCAAGCAGGACGGCCGCAACATGGTCATGGTGATCGCACCGCACCGGAACCAGGCGGCGACGGACGCCGTCCGGCGCACCGCGAAGGCCGAGAAGCACGCGTCGTCCGAGCAGGCGCAGGCACCGGCCGAGGGGCAGGCGCCCCCGGCCTGAGCCGGCGCGGCACCTGCACCACCGCACCACCGAGACGGCCATCGCAACGGCCACGCCGCGGGGCGCTGCCCCGCGGCCGGCGACAGAGACGAACGAGGACGAGGACATGCCGAAGAACAAGACCCACAAGGGCACGGCCAAGCGCATCCGTGTCACGGGCACCGGGAAGCTGGTGCGTGAGCACACGAACAACCAGCACAAGTTCGAGCACAAGTCCTCGAGCCGGAAGCGCCGCGTTTCAGGCACCGAGGTGCTGTCCCCGGCGGACACCAGCCGGATGAAGAAGCTCCTCGGTCTCTGACCGCCACCCTTAACGAGCAGACAGGAGCTTCCACGTGGCACGCGTGAAGCGGGCGGTCAACGCCCAGAAGAAGCGTCGTACGACCCTCGAGGCCGCCAGCGGGTACCGCGGGCAGCGCTCGCGGCTGTACCGCAAGGCCAAGGAGCAGATCCTCCACTCCGCGACCTACAACTACCGCGACCGCAAGGTCCGCAAGGGTGACTTCCGCAAGCTGTGGATCACCCGGATCAACGCCGCGGCGCGGCAGAACGACATGACCTACAACCGGTTCATGCAGGGTCTGCGGCTGGCCGGGATCGAGCTGGACCGTCGGGTCCTGGCCGAGCTCGCCGTCAGCGAGCCGGCCGCCTTCGCCGCGCTGGTGGAGTCCGCCCGGGCCGCGCTCGCCGCGAACCCCGAGGCGACCGGCGCCCAGGCCCCCACCCAGGCCGCCTGAGCACCACCCCAGCTTGAAAGAGGACCCCGTTCCCTCTCGCCATTCGCACGCCGGTCGGCCCCGTCCAGAGGCTCGCGCCGAGCCTGCGAGGCGTGAGGGGGACGGGGTCCTTCCGTTGCTGACCGAGCGCTCGGCCCGCGTCGTGGCCGCCCGCAAGCTCACCCGGCGCGGCGGCCGGGACGATGCCGGTGCCTTCCTCGCCGAGGGCCGCCAGGCGGTCGCCGAGGCGCTCGCCGAGGCGGGCCGTGACCCGGTCGCCGTGCGCGAGGTCTTCGCCACCGAGGCCGCGGCCGCCGCGCACGGCGAGCTGCTCGCCGGCACCCGCGTGCCGGTGCGGCTGGTGACCGAGCGCGCCGCCGCGTCGCTGTCGGAGACCGTCACCCCGCAGGGTCTGGTCGCGGTCTGTGCCCTGCGCGACGTGCCGGCCCGATCACTGGCCGCCGACCCGCCGCGGCTGGCCGTGGCGCTGGCCGAGCTCAACGACCCCGGCAACGCCGGCACCGTGCTGCGCACCGCCGACGCGTGCGGCGCCGGTGCCGTGGTGTTCGGCAGCGGGTCCGCCGACCCGTTCCACGGCAAGGTGGTGCGCTCCAGCGCCGGCAGCCTGTTCCACGTCGACGTCGTGCGCAGCGCCCCGCTCGAGGAGCTGATCCCCGTGCTGCGGGCCGCCGGGGTGACCGTGCTGGCCGCCGACGGCGGGGGAGAGGTCGCGCTCGACGCCGCCGCGGAGGAGGGGCTGCTCGCCGGGCCGGTGCTGTGGCTGTTCGGCAACGAGGCGCGCGGGCTGGACCCCGCCCTGGCCGCGCTGGCCGACGCCCGGGTGCGCATCCCGATGCGCGGCCGGGCGGAGAGCCTGAACCTGGCGGTCGCCGCGTCGATCTGCCTCTACGCCACCCAGCTCGCCCAGGGCTGAGCGCTGGCCCACCTCCGCCGCCGACCACAGACCCGACCTCACTGCCTGCGCCGAGCCGACGACCCCGTCCGACCGGCTCTTCTGATGGAGCCACCATCAGCGACCGGGACCCCGCGGCGACGCGGGTCGGTTACAGCCGTGGGCCGATGATGATCTCGGTGTTGTCGGGGCGGTAGGTGCGCCATCGGCCGTCGGGTGGTCGTTCGACGCGGAAGCCGTGGTGGACTTTGGTGTGGTGGCGTTCACAGAGGAGCGCTGAGTTCGTCAGGTTGGTTTCGCCACCGTGGATCCAGTGGATGAGGTGGTGCACGTCGCACCACCAGGTCGGTGCGTTGCAGCCGGCGAACACGCAGGCCTTGTCGCGCCGCTCGACGGCCTTCCGTAGGGCGGGGGTGACCACGCGGTGGTCCCGGCCCAGGTCCAGTGGGACCCCGTCGGGGCCCATCACGATCCGGGAGATGCTGCCGTCGCAGGCCAGCCACCGGGCCCGCTCGGCGGAGATGCACGCTCCGAAGCCGGTGGATGCAGCGCCGGCACCGGTGGCCGGGTCGGCGAAGTCATCGACGTCGAGGTTGAGGACCACGTGCGGCTTCACCGTCCGCAGGAACGGCAGCTGGCCCGAGGCCAGTTGGTTGTCGCACAACTGGACGAGCGCGTCGGCGTTCTGCTGGGCGCGGGTGCGGGTGTCCCCTTGGGGCCGGGCGGCCTGCACGATCGATTCCAGCGCGGCCTGCAGCTTCTCCCCACCGACGGCATCGAGGTCGAACCGGCCGGTGATGCTGCCGTCGGCGTGCTTGGCGATGGCCAGCCGGCGGCCCTCGGTGGGGTCGGGCTCGGGGCCGTCGGGATCCAGCGCGGCGCAGTAGCGCTGCACGCAGCCCCGCAGCGTGTCGTAGGGCTGGGTCGCCGCGGCCAGCGCCAGCGCCGCGTCCACCTCGGCCACGTCCACACCCTGATCGGCCGCCGCCGCCAGCCGCTCGGACGTGGCGACCGGGGCGATCACCGCCACCGCCTCGGCGGTCACCTCACCCGCGGCGAAGGCCGCCGCCACGGCCGGGAGGTGTTCCAGCGCCCGGCCGGAGTGCACCAGCCGGGACGCCGCCTGCGCGGACAGCCGCAGGTGACCTCGCCCCCAGGACGCCATCGTCTTCAGCCCGTCGTGCTCGGGCGCCTGGGTCAGCTCGCACTCCCGCACCGTGCGGGCCAGCTCGGCATCGATCCGGTTCCTCGCCTGCTGCAACATCGACGCCCGGTCCAGCAGCTGCGGGCCGAACATCGGCTTCAGGTCATCGGCCGCCAGCGCGTCCAGGGCCGAGGTCAACTCGCCCATGACACCTCCCGCAGCGCTTCGAACTGGTGTTCGAAGTCTACCGTCGGCGAACTGTCGTCGCAAGGTGAAAGTCCTGGTCAAAAGGTGGATATGGCCACTGAGGACGCTTCGGTAGGACGCGCCGGCGGGCTGTCGGACCGACAGCCATGTCGGTCGAGGAGGAGCACGTCGAGAGAGCGGGAGCGTGCGGTCCGTCGCGGCGGCAGCTGCGCTCAGCGCCGCTGAACCGCAGTGGACAACGACAGACGCGCTCAGCGGCGGGTGCGGTACCGCAACAGGACGACGCCGCTGCCGAAGCGGCGTTCCTCGGTCAGCTCGAGATCCAGCCGCAGCCCGGCCGGCAGCCACGGGGTGCCGCCGCCCACCACCACCGGGACGACGAACACCGAGCACTCGTCCACCAGCCCGGCGCGCAGCGCTGCGGCCGCCAGGGTCGGCCCGCCCAGGCCGACGTCGCGATCGGCCCGGTCCACCAGCTGCCGCACCGCCGCGGGGTCGAAGCTCCGCTCGAGCCGGGTTCGGGCGGTGGTCACCGCCGCCAGCGTCGTGGAGTACACGACCTTGTCCGCTCCGCGCCAGATCCGCGCGTAGTCGCGCACGTACGGCGGCGCGCCGGCGAGCCAGTCGTCGGCGGCCCAGACGGCCATCGTGTCGTAGGTCCGGCGCCCGTAGAGGTACGTGCCGACGCCCTCCTCCTGCTCGTTGACGAAGCGGTGCACCTGCTCGTCCGGCTCCGCCCAGGCGAAACCACCGTCCGCGTCGGCCACGAAGCCGTCCAGCGAGGCGATCGAGTTGTAGGTCAGCGCGGCCATGGCGGTTCCCCGGTTCCCCGGCACGCGGCCGGTGTCGTCGTCGGAGGGAGGACTGTCCTCGCCGGCCCCCCTCATCGGTCGATGGGGAACCCGGGGGCGGACGGGTAGGTGCGCCGGGCAGAATGGCGTCCCGTGTCTGGCGCCAACGACCCCTACGACCCCAAGCAGGTCGCTGCGCTGTCTCCGGAGGCCCTCGACGCCGCCGTGGGCGCGGCGATCGAGGCCTTCGCCGCCGCTGCCGACCTGGAGGCGCTGGCCGCCGTCCGGCCGGCGCACCTCGGCGACCGCGCGCCGGTGCTGCTGGCCCGCCGCGAGCTCGGCGCGCTCCCGCCGGCCGCCCGCTCCGATGCCGGCAAGCGCGTGAACGCGGCGCGCACGGCCGTCACCGAGGCGCACGCCGCCCGGTTGGCCGAGCTGGAGGCCGAGCGGGACGCCCGCGTGCTGGCCGAGGAGCGGGTCGACGTCACCCTGCCCTGGGACCGCACCCCCCGGGGCGCCCGGCACCCGCTGACCACGCTCACCGACCGGATCTCCGACATCTTCGTCGCGATGGGCTACGGGATCGCCGAGGGCCCCGAGCTCGAGGCGGAGTGGCTCAACTTCGACGCCCTCAACATCGGGGCCGACCATCCGGCCCGCACGATGATGGACACCTTCTTCGTGGCCCCCGAGGATTCCGGCCTGGTGCTGCGAACCCACACCAGCCCGGTGCAGGCGCGCACCATGCTGTCCCGCACCCCGCCGATCTACGTGGTCGCGCCGGGTCGGGTGTACCGGACCGACGAGCTCGACGCGACGCACACCCCGGTCTTCCACCAGCTCGAGGGGCTGGCGGTGGACCGCGGCCTGAGCATGGCCCACCTGCGCGGCACGCTGGACCACCTGGCCCGGCAGCTGTTCGGGGCGGACGCGATCACCCGCTGGCGGCCGTCCTACTTCCCGTTCACGGAGCCGTCGGCGGAGTTCGACGTCTGGTTCCCCGAGCACCGGGACGGCCCGCGCTGGGTCGAGTGGGGTGGCTGCGGCATGGTCAACCCGCGGGTGCTGGTGGCCTGCGGCATCGACCCGGCCGAGTACACCGGCTTCGCCTTCGGGATGGGCATCGAGCGGGCCCTGCAGTTCCGCCACGGCGTCGGCGACATGCGCGACATCGTCGAGGGCGACGTCCGGTTCACGCGAGCATTCGGGGTAGAGCAGTGACCGACCGTCATTGGATTGAGGTAGCAGAGTAATGCGGGTGCCCATCGGCTGGCTGGCCGAGCACGTCGACCTGCCGGCGGAGACCGGCGTCGAGGAGCTCGACGACGCCTTCGTGCGGCTGGGCCTGGAGGTCGAGGAGGTGCACCGCCCGCCGGAGACCACCGGCCCGCTGGTGGTCGGCCGGGTGCTGGAGATCGAGGAGCTGACCGGCTTCAAGAAGCCGATCCGCTACTGCCGGGTCGAGGTCGGCGAGGCGGAACCAAGGGGCGTCGTCTGCGGCGCCCGCAACTTCGCCGTCGATGATCTCGTGGTCGTCGCCCTCCCCGGGGCCGTGCTGCCCGGGAACTTCGCGATCGCCGCCCGGACGACGTACGACCACGTCTCCGACGGGATGATCTGCTCGGTCCGCGAGCTCGGCATCGGCGAGGACCACGCCGGCATCCTGGTGCTCGGCCGCGGTGGGGACGGTCCGGCACCGGGCACCCCGGCGGCCGGCGTCGTCGGGCTGGACGACGCCGTCGTCGAGCTGGCCGTCACCCCCGACCGGGGCTACTGCCTGGCGATGCGCGGCATCGCCCGGGAGATGGGCACCGGGCTGGGCGTCGGCTGGCGCGATCCCGGTGCGGCCACCCCGCCGGCCTGGTCGGGTGCGCCCGCCTGGCCGGTGGAGATCGCCGACCCGGCTCGCTGCGACCGCTTCTCCATGGTGGCCCTGGAGGGCCTGGACCCGACCGCGCCGAGCCCGTGGTGGATGCGGCGCCGGCTGGCGCAGTCCGGTATCCGCAGCATCTCGCTGGCCGTCGACGTCACCAACTACGTGATGCTCGAGCTCGGCCAGCCGATGCACGCCTTCGACCGGGACGCCGTCACGGGCCCGATCGTGGTGCGCCGCGCGACGGTGGGGGAGCGGCTGACCACGCTGGACGGCGCGAACCGCGCGCTCGATGAGGACGACCTGCTGATCACCGACGACACCGGGCCGATCGGCCTGGCCGGCGTGATGGGCGGCGCCTCGACCGAGATCGGCAGCACCGGGGGCGGGGCCACCACCGCCGTGCTGCTGGAGGCGGCCCACTGGGAGCCCACCGGCATCGCCCGCAGCGTCCGCCGGCACAAGCTGCCCAGCGAGGCTGCCAAGCGCTTCGAGCGCGGCACCGACCCGGAGATGACCGTGGTCGCGCTGGCCCGCGCCGCCGCGCTGCTCGGCGAGTACGGCGGGGCGACCGTCGTCGGCGGGCCGGTCGACCTCGACGTCCGCGCGCCCCGCCCGGCCATCCGGCTCGACGTCGCGATGCCCGGCCGGATCGCCGGTGTCGCCTACCCGCCGGCCCAGGTGACCGAGGCGCTGGCCGCGGTCGGGGCGGTGGTCGAGGCCGACGGCGATCTGCTCTCGGTCACCCCGCCGTCGTGGCGGCCGGACCTCACCGACCCCGCCGACCTGGTCGAGGAGGTCGTCCGGCTGGCCGGCTACGACGACGTGCCCTCGGTCCTGCCCAGCGTGCCCCCGGGGCGCGGGCTCACCGAGCGGCAGCGCCGTCGCCGCAGCATCGGCCGCGCGCTGGCCGAGGCAGGCTACGTGGAGGCGCCGTCCTACCCGTTCGTCGGGACGGCGGCGCTGGACGCGCTCGGCCTGGCCGAGGACGACGCCCGGCGGCAGGTCGTGGTGGTCCGGAACCCGCTGTCGGAGGAGGAGCCGGCGCTGCGGACGACGCTGCTGCCCGGCCTGCTCGCCTCGCTGGCCCGCAACCTCGCCCGCGGGCAGCGTGATCTGGCCGTGTTCGAGCACGGCTCGGTCTTCCCCGGCGACGAGCGCACCCCCGCGCCGCTGCCCGGCGTCGACCGGCGCCCGGACGACGCGACCCTGGCCGCGCTGCTGGGCGCGGTTCCGGCCCAGCCGTGGCACGTCGCGGTGGCGCTGGCCGGCAACCGCGAGCCGCGCGGCTGGTGGGGGCCGGGGCGCCCGGCCGACTGGGCCGACGCGGTGCAGGCCGCCCGCACGGTCGCCGCGACGGCCGGCGTCGAGCTGACCGTCCGCGCCGGCGAGCTGCCGCCCTGGCACCCCGGGCGCTGCGCCGAACTGCTCGTCGGCGACCGGGTGGTCGGCCACGCCGGTGAGCTGCACCCGCGGGTGTGCGCTGCGCTCGAGCTGCCCGCCCGCACCTGCGCGATGGAGCTCGACGTCGACGCGCTGCCGGCCGCCCCCGTGCCGGTCGGGCCGCACATCTCCACGTTCCCGCCGGTGCACATGGACGCTGCCCTGGTGGTGCCCGTCGAGCAGCCCGAGGCCGCCGTGCGGGCCGCGCTGGCCGAGGGGGCGGGGGAGCTGCTGGAGGACCTGCGGCTCTTCGACGTCTACACCGGCACCCCGGTGCCCGAGGGCCGGCGGTCGCTGGCCTACGCATTCACCTTCCGCGCCGCGAACCGGACGCTGAACCGGGAGGAGGCCGGGGAGGCCTTCTCCCGGGCGGTCGAGTCGGCGGCCCGAGCGACAGGAGCCCACCTCCGTGCGTAAGGACCCCGTCCCCCTCACCACTCGCAAGCTCGCGGCGAGCCTCTGGACGGGGCCATGCTGACCGGCACGGTGGCCCTGGTCACCGGCGCCTCCACCGGCATCGGCCGGCATCTGGCCGAGGGGCTGGCCGCCCGCGGCGCCGCGGTGGCCGGGCTGGCCCGCGGCGCCGACCGGCTGACCACGGCGATGCGCGAGGTGGCCGCGGCCACCGGCGCCCGGACGCTGGCGGTGGCCGCCGACGTCACCGACCGGGCGGCCGTCGAGGCCGCCGTCCAGCGGGTCACCGACGAGCTCGGTCCGGTCGACCTGCTGGTCAACAACGCCGGGCTGATCGACGCCGCCGAGGTGCCGCTCTGGGAGGCCGATCCCGACCAGTGGTGGCAGGTGGTGGAGAGCCAGGTGCGCGGGCCGTTCCTGCTCGCGCGCGCCGTCGTCCCGACGATGGTGGCCCGCGGCGGTGGCCGGGTGATCGGCCTGGGCAGCGGCCTGGGCACCCGCGGCAGCGCCGAGTACAGCGCCTACTCCGCTGGCAAGAGCGCGCAGATGCGCATCACCGAGGGCATCGCCCTGGCCGGCGCCGCGCACGGGGTGCGGGCCTTCGACCTGGCGCCCGGGGTGGTGGACACGACGATGACCCGGGCCATGCCCATGCACGCCGGGCGCACCGAGTGGACCCGGCCCGAGGACGTCGTGGCGCTGGTCGTCGCGATCGCCGCGGGTCAGCTGGACGCCTGGTCGGGACGGTTCTTCCGGGCCGGCGCCGACGACCTGGACCTGCTCCGGGCGACGGCCCCCACCGGCGACGGCCGGCAGTTGCGGCTGCGACCGTTCGGGGACGCCGATCCGATCGGCTGACCCGGTGCGGGCGCCCGGCCGACGTCGCCCGCCCCATTAGGCTCCCGGCATGCTGCGCGAGGGTCCCATCCCGCAGGCCGTGCAGGGCTTGCTCGAGTACCTGGTCGGGTTCCTGTTCGTCGCCGCGCCGTTCCTCCTCGGGTTCACCGACAGCGGGATGGCCACCGCGGCGTCGATCGTGGTCGGCGTGGTCTTCCTGGTGCTGGCCTCGACCGGTGCGGGGCCGACGGGGCTGGTGCACCAGCTCGGCCCGCCGGCGCACGCGCTGCTGGACGCGGTACTGGCGGTGCTGCTGATCGCCGCACCGTTCGTGCTGGGCTTCTCCGCCGAGGCGACGCCGCGCAACCTGTTCCTCGTCGCCGGCGTCGGCTGGCTGCTGGTCACGATCGGCAGCCGGTACGACCGGCAGCCGGCTGCGGTGGACCGGCCGGCCGACGAACCCGCCGGCACGTCCGGCGACCCGCGGCAGCTCTCCGCGGACGACACCCGGGCGATCGACGCACCGCCGCCGTCGGGCAGCCACCGCACCGCCGGCAGCGACCCGGGAGCCCGGCGGGAGAGCGGGCCGGGCACCGTCGGCCCCGGGTACGGTCCGCTGGACGGCGGCCGGGCCGGCTGATCCGATTGAAAGATCATCCGGTCTAGTGCATGATGATGCACTGTGATGGACACGCAGACGTGGACGGTCGGGGTCACCGGCGCCACCGGGTACGCGGGCGGTGAGGTGTGCCGGCTGCTGGCCGGGCACCCGCGGCTCCAGCTCGCCGGGGTGCACGCAGCATCGAGCGCCGGGCGACGCCTCGGAGAGTCGCAGCCGCACCTGCTGCCCTACGCGGACATGGTCGTCCAGCCCAGCGACCCCGGGTCGCTGGCCGGCTACGACGTCGTCGTCCTGGCGTTGCCGCACGGGCAGTCCGCGGCCATCGCCGCGCAACTGCCCGCCGACACCCTGGTCATCGACTGCGGCGCCGACCATCGGCTCAACGACCCGGCCGCCTGGGCGCGCTGGTACGGCGGCGAGCACTCCGGCAGCTGGCCCTACGGGCTGCCGGAGCTGCCGGGCCTGCGGGAGCGGCTGCGCACCGCGCGGCGGATCGCCGTTCCCGGCTGCTACCCGACCTCGGTCACCCTGGCCATGGCCCCGGCCCTCGCCGCCGGGCTGGTCGAGCCGGACATCGTGGTGGTCGCCGCCAGCGGCACCTCCGGCGCCGGCAAGTCGGCGAAGACCCACCTGCTGGGCAGCGAGGTCATGGGCGCGGCCAGCGCCTACGGCGTCGGCGGGGTGCACCGGCACACCCCGGAGATGGTGCAGAACCTGTCCCTGGCCGCGGATGCCCCGGTGACGGTGAGCTTCACGCCCACCCTGGTGCCGATGAGCCGGGGCATCCTGGCCACCTGTTCGGCGCGGCTGGCGCCCGGCGTGGACGCCGAGTCCGCCCGCGCCGCCTACGCCGAGGCCTACGCCGACGAGCCGTTCGTGCACCTCCTGCCCGAAGGGCAGTGGCCGACCACCGCCGCGGTGCTCGGCGCCAACACCGTCGCCCTGCAGCTGGCCGTCGACCCCGACGCCGGTCGGCTGGTCGTCGTCGCCGCGGTCGACAACCTCACCAAGGGCACCGGCGGCGCCGCGCTGCAGTGCGCCAACCTCGCCCTCGGCCTCCCGGAGACCACCGGCCTGCCGGTCGTGGGGGTCGCGCCGTGAGCGTCACCGCGCCCCAGGGGTTCCGGGCCGCCGGCGTCGCCGCCGGACTGAAGTCCACCGGTGCGCCGGACGTCGCGCTGGTGCTCAACGACGGCCCGCACGACGCGGCAGCCGCGGTGTTCACCACCAACCGCTTCCCGGCGGCGCCGGTGCTCTGGAGCCGCCAGGTGCTGCAGGCCGGCCGGGTGCGGGCCGTCGTGCTGAACTCCGGCGGCGCCAACGCCTGCACCGGTCCCGAGGGCTTCTCGGACACCCACGCCACCGCCGAGCACGTCGCGGCGGAGCTGGGTCTGGGCGCGATCGACGTCGCCGTCGCCTCCACCGGGCTGATCGGTACCCGGCTGCCGATGGACCGGCTGCTCCCCGGCGTCACCGTGGCGGCGCAGGAGCTGTCCGCCGAGGGCGGCCCGGACGCCGCGCGGGCGATCATGACCACCGACTCGGTGCCCAAGACGACCGTGCAGGCCCGCGGGGGGTGGCGGATCGGCGGGATGGCCAAGGGCGCGGGGATGCTCGCCCCCTCGCTCGCCACCATGCTCGTCGTCCTCACCACCGACGCCGTGGTCCCCGCCGAGCTGCTCGGGCCGGCCCTGAGGACGGCGACGTCGCGGTCCTTCGAGCGGGTCGACTCCGACGGCTGCCTGTCGACCAACGACACGGTGCTGCTGCTGGCCAGCGGCGCCAGCGGGGTGACCCCGACCGCCGAGGAGTTCGCCGAGGCGCTGGACGCGGCCACGCTCGACCTGGCGATGCAACTGCTGGCCGACGCCGAGGGCTCGACCAAGGACATCGCGATCACCGTCCGCAACGCCGCCAGCGTCTCCGACGCGCTGACCGCCGGCCGGGCCTGCGCCCGCAACAACCTGCTCAAGACGGCGCTGTTCGGCAACGACCCCAACTGGGGCCGGGTGCTGGCCGCCATCGGCACCACCGACGCCGCCTTCGAGGCCGGGCAGGTGGACGTGACCATCAACGGGGTCACCGTCTGCCGCGGTGGCGCGATCGGCGACCCCCGGGAGGGCGTCGACCTGACCGGCCGGGCGATCACCATCGAGGTGGACCTGCGGGCCGGGTCAGAGGAGGCCACCATCTGGACCAACGACCTGTCCATCGCCTACGTCCACGAGAACTCGGCGTACTCCACATGAGCAACGACGGCACCGAAGCCCAGGACCCGACGCCGCCCGACGTCGCACCCGACGAGGTCCCGCCCCGGCGGAAGATCGGCACCACCCGGGTCATGCGCACCGACGACCCCGAGGGTGATCGGGCCAAGGTCGCGGTGCTGACCGGCGCGCTGCCGTGGCTGAAGGAGTTCCACGGCAACGTCGTCGTCGTGAAGTACGGCGGGCACGCCATGGTCGACGAGGAGTGCCGGGTCGCCTTCGCCGAGGACATGGTGTTCCTGCGCACCTGCGGCATCCACCCGGTCGTGGTCCACGGCGGCGGGCCCCAGATCAGCAGCATGCTGGATCGGCTGGGCATCGACAGCGAGTTCCGCGGCGGGCTGCGGGTCACCACCCCGGAGTCGATCGACGTCGTCCGGATGGTGCTCACCGGCCAGGTCGGGCCGGAGGTGGTCGGGCTGATCAACCAGCACGGGCCGCTGGCGGTCGGGCTGTCGGGGGAGGACGGCGGGCTGTTCACCGCCGCGCGCACTGCCGCCCTCGTCGACGGCGAGCCGGTCGACGTCGGCCTGGTCGGCGACGTGGCGACGGTCGACCCGACCCCGGTGACCGCGCTGATCGAGGCCGGCCACATCCCGGTGGTGGCCACGGTCGCCCCGGACGCCGAGGGCCAGGTGCACAACGTCAACGCCGACACCGCCGCCGCCGCGCTCGCCGTGGCGCTGGGCGCGGTGAAGCTCGTCGTCCTCACCGACGTCGAGGGGCTCTACGCCGACTGGCCCGACCGCGACTCGCTGGTTCAGAAGATCGACGCCACCGAGCTGGCGGAGATCCTCCCGGCCCTGGACGCCGGGATGATCCCGAAGATGGCCGCCTGCCTGCGGGCGGTCGAGGGCGGAGTGGCCCGCGCAACCGTCGTCGACGGCCGCCTGCCGCACGCCCTGCTGCTGGAGATGTTCACCACCGAGGGAACCGGGACGATGGTCGTCCCGGCTCGGTCGACCGAGAAGGAGGGGTCCGCATGACGAGTTCCACGCACACCGAGGAGCTGGCGGCCCGCTGGTCGGCCGTCATGCTGGGCAACTACAAGACCCCGCCGGTCGCGCTGGCGCGCGGCGCCGGTGCCACGGTCTGGGACGTCGATGGCCGCGAGTACACCGACCTGCTGGGTGGCATCGCGACCACGATCCTGGGCCACGCCCACCCCAAGGTGGTCGAGGCGATCACTGCCCAGGCGCAGACCCTGGGCCACGTGTCCAACCTCGCGATGCACGAGCCGGGCGTCCGGCTGGCCGAGCGGCTGCTGGAGCTGGCCGGCCGGCCCGGGCGGGTCTTCTTCTGCAACTCCGGTGCCGAGGCCAACGAGGCCGCGTTCAAGCTGAGCCGGCTGACCGGCCGGCCCGAAGTGGTCACCGCGGTCGGGTCCTTCCACGGCCGCACGATGGGCGCGCTGGCGCTCACCGGGCAGCCCGGCAAGGCCGACGCGTTCGCGCCGCTGCCCGGCGGTGTGCGCCACGTGCCCTACGGCGACCCCGACGCGCTGCGCGCGACGGTCGGCGGGCAGACCGCGATGGTGCTGCTCGAGCCGATGCTGGGCGAGGGGGGCGTGCTGCCCGCCCCGGCCGGCTACCTGGCCGCCGCGGAGGCGGCGGCGCACGGGGCCGGGGCGCTGTTCGCCGTCGACGAGGTGCAGACCGGCACCGGCCGCACCGGGCACTGGTTCGCTTCCCAGGCCGACGGCCTGCAGCCCGACGTCATCACGCTGGCCAAGGCGCTCGGCGGCGGCCTGCCGCTGGGCGCCACCCTGGCCTTCGGCGACGCCGCCGAGCTGATGACCGCCGGCGCGCACGGATCCACCTTCGGCGGCAACCCGGTCGTCGCCGCTGCGGCGCTGGCCGTGCTGGACACCATCCGCGACGAGGGGCTGCTGGAGCGGGCCAAGGAGATCGAGCACCGGTTCACCGCCGGTATCGAGGGGCTCGGGCACGCCGGCGTGTCCGGGGTCCGGGGGCGCGGCGCGCTGCTCGGCGTCGTCCTCACGGCCCCGGTGGCCGCCGCCGTCGAGGCGCAGCTGCGCTCGGCCGGTTTCCTGACCAACGCCGTCGCCCCCGGCGTCATCCGGTTGGCGCCGTCCCTGGTGGTCACCGACGCGCAGATCGACGCGTTCGTCGCGGCCCTCCCGGCGGCGCTGGACGCCGTGCGGGACGAGCCATGCTGAGCACCTCGGGTGCGCGCCACTTCACCAGGGACGACGACCTCGACCCGGCCGAGCAGGCGGAGGTCCTCGCCCTCGCCGCACAGCTCAAGGCGAGCCGGCACACCGCCGGTGCCCCCACGCCGCTGCGGCTGCCGAACGGGACCGGGCGGACGGTCGCAGTGCTGTTCGACAAGCCCTCGACCCGCACCCGGGTCTCCTTCTCCGTCGGTATCACCGAACTCGGTGGGCAGCCGCTGGTGGTCGATTCCGGCACCAGCCAGCTGGGCCGCGGTGAGCCGGTCGAGGACACCACCCGGGTGCTGGACCGGCAGGTCGCGGCGATCGTGTGGCGGACCTTCGGCCAGGACCGGCTGGCGGCCATGGCCGCCGCCAGCCGGGTGCCGGTGGTCAACGCGCTGACCGACGAGTACCACCCGTGCCAGATCCTGGCCGACCTGCAGACCGTCGCCGAACGGCGCGGCCGGCTGGCCGGGCTGACGTTCAGCTACCTCGGCGACGGTGCCAACAACATGGCGCACTCCTACCTGCTGGGCGGCGCGCTGGCGGGCATGCACGTGCGGATCGGGTCACCGGAGGCGTTCCAGCCCGACCCGGCGGTGCTCAAGCGGGCCGGGGAGATCGCCGCGGACACGGGCGGCTCGGTGCAGTGGACCGTCGACCCGGCCGCCACCGTCGACGGGGCCGACGTGCTGGTCACCGACACCTGGGTCTCGATGGGCCAGGAGGCCGAGTACGACGCCCGGGTGGCGCGGTTCCTGCCCTACGCCCTCGACGAGGCGGCCCTGGCCCGGGCTGCGGACGACGCCGTCGTCCTGCACTGCCTGCCGGCCTACCGCGGCACGGAGATCGCCGCGGAGGTCATCGACGGCCCGCGGAGCGCGGTCTGGGACGAGGCGGAGAACCGGCTGCACGCGCAGAAGGCGTTGTTGACCTGGCTCCTGGAGCGGTCGTCGTGATGGCGGCGTCCCGCGCTGCCGGTGCACGGGGCCGGTCCCGACTGCTGGAACGATCCGGGTGACTGCCGCGCTCACCCGGTCGGCGCGGCACGCGCGCATCACCGAGCTGATCACCGCCGTGCCGGTGACGTCGCAGACCCAGCTGGCCCGGCTGCTGGCCGAGTCCGGCGTGGAGGTCACCCAGGCGACGCTGTCCCGGGACCTGGAGGAGCTGGGGGCGGTCAAGCTCCGCGGCTCCGACGGCGCCCCGGCCAGCTACGTGCTGCCCCCGGAGAACTCCCCGCTGCGGCCGGCGCAGGGGTCCCCGACCCGGCTGACCCGGATGCTCGGTGACCTGCTCACCGCGGCCGAGGGCAGCGCCAACCTGGCGGTGCTGCGCACCCCGCCGGGTGCCGCGCAGTTCCTGGCCTCCGCGCTGGACAAGGTGGGGCTCCCCGACGTCCTGGGCACGATCGCGGGGGACGACACTCTGCTCGTCGTCTCCCGCGACCCGACCGGCGGGCCCGCGCTCGCCGGCCACCTGCTCGCCCTGGCCTCCGGCGCCGCGGCGGGCACACCGACGGAGAACGACCTGAGCTCGAAGGGGAGTGGAGCGTGACCGCGACCGCGGGCGAGGGGTCCACCCGGCTGTGGGGAGGCCGTTTCGGCGGTGGGCCGTCGGCGGCGATGGCCGCGCTGTCCAAGTCGACCGACGTCGACTGGCGGCTGGCGCCCTACGACCTGGCCGGCTCCCGGGCGCACGCCCGGGTGCTGCACCGGGCCGGGCTGCTGAGCGAGGACGAGCTCACGGCGATGGTCGGTGCGCTCACCGAGCTGTCCGCCGAGGTGGCCGCCGGGACGTTCACCCCGGTCGAGGCCGACGAGGACGTGCACGAGGCGCTCGAGCGCGGGCTGCTGGACAAGCTCGGCGCGCTCGGTGGCAAGCTCCGCGCCGGCCGCAGCCGCAACGACCAGGTCGCCACCGACCTGCGGCTGTACCTGCGGCACAACGTCCGCGCGCTGGTCGGCGAGCTCGCCCATCTGGAGAACGCACTGATCGGGTTGGCGATGCGCTACCGCGACGTGCCGGCCCCGGGCATGACGCACCTGCAACACGCCCAGCCGGTGCTCATCGCCCACCAGCTGCTGGCCCACGCCCACTCGATCGCCCGCGACGTCGACCGGCTGCAGGACTGGGACGCCCGCGCCGCGGTCAGCCCGCTGGGCGCCGGCGCACTGGCCGGGTCGTCGCTGAAGCTGGACCCCGATGCGGTCGCCGCGGAGCTCGGCTTCGACCGCGCGGCGGACAACAGCATCGACGCGGTCAGCGACCGCGACTTCGCCGCGGAGTTCTGCTTCGTCGCGGCGCTGCTCGGGGTGCACCTTTCCCGGCTGGGAGAGGAGGTCGTGCTCTGGACGTCGACCGAGTTCGGCTGGGCGCGGCTCGACGACGCCTGGGCGACCGGGTCGTCGATCATGCCGCAGAAGAAGAACCCGGACATCGCCGAGCTGGCCCGGGGGAAGGCCGGCCGCTTCGTCGGCAACCTCACCGGCCTGCTCACCATGCTTAAGGGCCTGCCGCTGGCCTACGACCGTGACCTGCAGGAGGACAAGGAGCCGGTCTTCGACTCCGTCGAGCAGCTCCTCCTGCTGCTGCCCGCGGTCAGCGGGATGATCGCCACCCTGACCCTCCGTTCCGAGGTCATCGAGGCCGCCGCGCCCGAGGGCTTCGCGCTGGCCACCGACGTGGCCGAGTGGCTGGTGTCATCGGGAGTGCCGTTCCGCTCCGCCCACGAGATCAGCGGCGCCATGGTCGCCTTCTGCGAGGACGCCGGGCTCGAGCTCGACGAGCTGGACGACGAGCAGCTGGCCGGCATCGACGAGCGGCTCACCCCGGAGGTGCGGTCCGTGCTGACCGTCGCCGGTGCGCTGGCCGCACGGAGCACCCGGGGCGGGACGGCCCCCCAGCGCGTCGCAGAGCAGCTGGGCTCGCTCGCCGAGCTGGCCCGGCAGCACGGCGACTGGGCGCTCGCCTCGCCGGTGGCCAAGGTCCTCTAGGACGATCGGGGTCATGGGAGCCGCCGCACCGTCCGACCGGCCAGGGCCGGGGCCCCTCCTCTCCGAGGCGGAACTGCTCGGGCCGGTCGACGTCGTGGCCCCGGCGCTGCTGGGTTGCTGGGTCGTCACCGACCGGCCGGCCGGCCGGGTCGCGTTGCGGCTCACCGAGGTGGAGGCCTACTCGGGTGAGGGGATGGATCCGGCGGCGCACTCGCACCGGGGCCCCACCCCGCGGTCGGAGATCATGTTCGGTCCACCCGGGCGGCTCTACGTCTACTTCAGCTACGGCGTGCACTGGTGCGCCAACGTCGTCGTCGGGCCGGCCGGTCGCGGGTCGGCGGTGCTCATGCGCGCCGGTGACGTGGTGCTGGGGGAGGAGGTCGCCCGTGGTCGGCGTTCCGCGGCCAGGACCGCCCGGGACCTCGCTCGCGGCCCCGCCCGGCTGACCCAGGCCCTGGCGATCGGCCCCGACGACCGGGGCGCGGAGCTGCTCTCCGACGCTTCCGCCGTCCGCCTGCACCGCGGGTCGGCGCCCGCGTCGGTGTCCACCGGCCCGCGGGTGGGGATCAGCCGGGCGGCGGACCTGCCGTGGCGGTTCTGGGAGACCGGCGCGCCGTCGGTGAGCGTGTTCCGGGCAGGTGGGAAACCGCGGCGGGGGAGCGGCAGGCAGGATGGGGCATCGTGACCTCTGCTCCGTCCGACGTGATCGACGAACTGCACCGCCGCGGGCTCATCGCCCAGAGCACCGACGAGGCCGCGCTACGCGCGCACCTGGCCGAGGGGCCGGTCACCTACTACTGCGGCTTCGACCCCACCGCGCAGAGCCTGCACGTCGGGCACCTCGTGCAGTTCATGCTGCTGCGCGCGCTGCAGCGGGCCGGCCACCAGCCGATCGTGCTGGTGGGCGGGGCGACCGGGCTGATCGGTGACCCGCGGCCGTCGTCGGAACGGCAGCTCAACGACAGGGGGACCGTCGCCGGTTGGGTGCAGCGGATCAGGGACCGGGTGGCGCCGTTCCTCGACCTGCCCGCGGAGCGGTACGGGCTCCGGGCACCGATCTACGTCGACAACCTGGACTGGACGGCGCCGCTGTCGGCCATCGACTTCCTGCGCGACCTCGGCAAGCACTTCCGGGTCAGCCGGATGCTGGCCAAGGAGGCGGTGTCGGCCCGGCTGAACTCCGACGCCGGGATCAGCTACACCGAGTTCAGCTACCAGATCCTGCAGGCCAACGACTACCGCGAACTCCATCAACGGCACGGCTGCACGCTGCAGAGCGGTGGCTCCGATCAATGGGGGAACATCACCGCCGGCATCGACCTGGTCCGCCGGACGGCGGGGGCGTCGGTGCACGCCCTCGGGACACCGTTGATCACCAAGGCCGACGGCACGAAGATCGGCAAGACCGAGGGCGCCACGGTATGGCTGGACGCGGAGCTCACCAGCCCGTACGCGTTCTTCCAGTACTGGCTGAACCTGGACGACGCAGACGCCCGGGCCTGGCTGCCGCTGTTCAGCGAGCGGCCGGCGCACGAGGTGGCGGCGCTGGTCGCCGAGTCGGTGGCACGACCGGCCGCCCGGGCGGTGCAGCGCGCCCTGGCCGAGGAGCTCACCCTGCTGGTGCACGGAGACGACGAGTTGACGCAGGCGGAGGCGGCGGGACGGGCGCTGTTCGGCCGGGCCGACCTCGCCGGCCTGGGCGCCGCGACGCTGGGTGCCGCCCTGGCCGAGGCCGGCACGCACGACGTGCCGGGGGAGCTGCCCTCGATCGCCCAGCTGCTGCAGCTGACCGGGTTGTGCTCGAGCCTGTCCGATGCCCGCCGCACGGTGAAGGAGGGCGGCGCCTACCTGAACAACGAGCGGGTGACCGACGCCGAGGCGGTGCCGGCCGGATCCGACTGGCTGCCCGGCGGCTGGCTGGTGCTGCGCCGGGGCCGGCGGACCGTCGCCGGCGTGCGGCGCCCCGAGGCCTGACCGCGTCCCCCGCCCGGGTGAACGGGGGACGTCCGGGGGGTTCCGGGCGGGTGGCGCGGGTCACCGCCTCCCCGGTTTGACACCCCGCGCGCGGCCACGTAACTTTCTCTTTGCGCCGGGAACGACCGCGAGGCCGGGCCCGGGCGCCGAGCAGGACAACACAAGCCGGAGACGACGACCTTCCAGGGTCTGGTTCTTCGCGCGTCCGCTCCTTGAGAACTCAACAGCGTGCCGAAAGTCAGTGCCAAGTAACAATTCCCGTTGGTCTGGTCATTCGTGATCGGGTCATTGGGTTC